>CAYVFA010000146.1:0-5370 GCA_964450075.1 uncultured Smithella sp. | reverse complement strand
TTGAACCATCCGCAAAATAGGGCATGTCTTCTTCCGGAAGAATTCTGGATAAAACGCCCTTATTGCCGTGGCGGCCCGCCATCTTATCGCCGACGGACAGTTTCCTTTTAATGGCCACATAAACTTTTACCATTTTGATGACGCCCGGCGGCAATTCGTCGCTGGCTTTAATTTTATCGAGCTTCTCTTCAAAATGCGCTTTAACAAAATCGACTTTTCTTTCCATCACGGAAAGCAGATTCATCAGTTTTTCTTCAGAGCCGTCATGTTCAGCAAGCGTAATATCCTTCCAGTAAGCGAAGGGAATTTCCAGCCAGATTTCCTTGGTAATTTTGTCGCCTTTTTTCAGAAGCGTCTTCTTTTTGACGTCCACAACCTTGCCGGCCGCCGTTTTTCCGATCACCAACTTGGCGATATCTTTTTTAAGGGATTCTGCCAGAATACGGATTTCATCGTCCCGATCCTTGGTCAGCTGTTCAATGGCGTCTTCTTCGATGGCCTGCGAACGCAAATCCTTGTCGGCGCCTTTCCGCGTGAATATTTTGGCATCGATCACCGTGCCTTCCACACCGGGCGGCACGCGCAGAGAGGTGTCACGCACATCGCTGGCTTTCTCTCCGAAGATGGCCCGCAGCAGTTTTTCTTCGGCAGACAACTGCGTTTCGCCTTTGGGCGTAATCTTGCCGACGAGAATGTCCCCCGGTTTTACGGAAACGCCGATGCGGATGATGCCGCTCTCATCAAGATTTCTGAGCGCTTCCTCTCCGACATTGGGAATATCCCGCGTGATTTCTTCCTTGCCCAGCTTCGTGTCGCGGGCCATGGTTTCAAACTCTTCAATATGAATAGACGTGTAAATGTCTTCTTTGACAATTCTTTCACTGACCAGAATCGAATCTTCGTAGTTGTACCCGCCCCAGGACATGAAGGCAACCATGACATTTCGTCCCAGCGCCAGTTCGCCGTTATCCGTCGCGGGACCATCCGCCAGAATATCTCTCTTATGGACGCGATCGCCGACGGCAATAATGGGTTTCTGGTTAAAGCAGGTATCCTGATTGGAGCGCTGGTACTTGGACAAGGTATAAATATCCACGCCCGTATCCAACCCATCTTCTTCGGGTTTGTCGGCACGAATCACAATGCGCGAAGCATCTACCGTTTCTATAACACCCGGTCGCCTGGCGATCACAACAGCGCCGGAATCACGGGCCACAATAGCTTCCATTCCCGTGCCGACCACCGGCACTTCAGGACACATCAACGGCACAGCCTGACGCTGCATGTTGGAACCCATGAGCGCGCGGTTGGCATCGTCGTGCTCCAGAAACGGAATCAAAGCGGCGGCCACCGAAACCATCTGATTGGGAGCCACATCCATCATATTGATGTCCTCCGGTATAGCCGAAACGAAGTCACTCCCTTTCCTGACTGAAATCAGTTCTTCTTCAAATTTTCCCTTTTTATCGAGTGGACGGTCAGCGGGCGCGATCATCTGATTTTCTTCTTCGATGGCCGTCATAAATTTCACATCTTCCCGCACCTTGCCATTTTCGACCATGCGATAAGGGGTTTCAATGAAACCAAATTCATTCACCCGTGCGTAAGTGGAGAGTGACACGATCAAGCCGATATTCGGACCTTCCGGTGTTTCAACCGGACAAATCCGTCCATAATGGGTCGAATGAACATCGCGGACTTCAAATCCGGCGCGTTCCCGCGTCAAACCGCCAGGTCCCAGCGCGGAGAGCCTTCGCTTATGCGTGATTTCGGAGAGCGGATTGGTCTGATCCATAAACTGCGAAAGCTGACTTGATCCGAAAAATTCATTAACAACGGCCGACACCGGCTTGGCATTGATGAGATCGTGCGGCATCATGGTCTCGATATCCTGCAGGCTCATTTTTTCTTTAATCGCCCGCTCCATGCGCACCAGGCCGATGCGGTACTGATTTTCAATGAGTTCACCCACGGAACGCACACGGCGGTTTCCCAGGTGATCAATATCGTCAACACTGCACTCGCCGACGCCATTTTTCAGATCGATCAAATACTTGACGGATGCCAGAATATCTTCATTGCGCAGAACGGTTAAATCAGTCGAAACATTCAAGCGGAGCTTATAATTCATTTTAGCGCGGCCGACATCCGACAAATCGTACGTTTCCGGCTCAAAAAAGAGGCTGTTGAAAAACTTCGCCGCGGTTTCCGGCGTGGGCGGATTGCTGGGACGCAGTCTCCGGTAGATCTCCATAATCGCGTCTTCAGCGCTATCCATGTGATCCATCAGCAACGTATCGCGGATGGAGGCATTATCAAGGTCTTCATCAATGTGAATGAATTTTAATTCTTTGACGCCCTTCTCCTGCGCAATTTCAAGTCCATTCTGCGGCAATTCTTCATTGCATCGAAACAGAATTTCGCCCGTCGCGGGATCATGAACATCGGCCGAAAGAACTTTCCCGGTCATATCCGGCTCTTTAATGGCCACGCGCTTGATGCCGGCATCCATGACTTTCTTGAGAAGCGGTTTGGTCAGCTTGCGGCTTTTTTTAACAATGACTTCACCGCTTTTCGGATCTTTAATATCTTCCGGTGCTTTCTGACCGGCCAGGGATTCATCGACCGCGAAATATACCTTTTCGCCCTCGAGGGTAATTTTTTCAATATGGTAAAAATAGTTTAAGATAAACTCCGTCGAATTGCCCATGGCCTTCAGCAATATGGTCACCGGCATTTTACGACGACGGTCGATCCGGACATAGAGCAGGTCCTTGGAATCAAATTCCAGATCCAGCCAGGAACCCCGGATAGGAATCACTCTTGCCGAGTAAATCAGTTTGCCGGACGCAACCGTCTTCCCTTTATCGTGATCAAAAAAGATGCCGGGTGACCGGTGCAGCTGACTGACAATCACGCGCTCCGATCCATTGACGATAAACGTGCCGTTTTCCGTCATGAGCGGAATTTCACCAAAATAAATTTCCTGCTCTTTAATGTCTCGGATCGGCTTCGTTTCAGCCGCTTCACGATTGATCTTGCCATCGGCAAGCCGGTCGGTGTCAAACACCACCAGCCTGACCACAATCTTCAAAGGAGCGGCATACGTCATGCCCTTCTGGACACACTCCTTCATGTCATACCGGACATCACCAATCTTGTAGCTGACAAATTCCAGAGAACATTTTCCGCTGAAATCCGAAATCGGAAACACGCTTTTGAAAGCACCCTGCAAGCCGATGCTGCGCCGTTTCAGCAGCGGCAAAGCGGCTTGCAGGAATTTTTCATAAGATCGTGTCTGGATTTCAATGAGATTAGGGATCTCCTGTATTTGTTTTACACGGCCGAAGTTTTTTCTAAAGTCACCCATAACATCCTTAAAAAATAAAATAAAAAATGAGAGATTAGATTATTTAATCTCGACAGTCCCGCCCACTTCTTCAATTTTCTTCTTGATGTCAGCGGCTTCGTCTTTAGAAACGCCTTCTTTAATCGCCTTGGGCACGCCTTCCACCAGATCTTTGGCTTCTTTCAAGCCCAGGCCGGTAATCGCGCGAACGACTTTAATGACCTGAATTTTTTCTGCGCCGAAACCGGTCAGAACGGCATTGAACTCTGTCTGCTCTTCAGCGGCGGCTGCAGGCGCGGCGCCGGGGGCTGCCACAGCGGCCATCATGGGAGCGGCGGCGGAAACGCCGAATTTCTCTTCCAGTTCTTTCACCAGAGCGGAAAGCTCCAGCACGGTCATATTTTCAATGAATTTTACGACATCTTCTTTTGTTATTTGATCAGCCATTTTTCTATTTCCTCATTTAATCTGTATGGGTTAGTTTAAAGTTTTTTTCTTATCACAGTAAGCATTAAGCACTTGCACAAAACTCCTCGGCACACCGCTCAAAACCGTCACAAACGATGTCGGTACCGCCGCCATAACCGAAACCAATTTGCCCAGAAGAACTTCTCTGCTGGGTAATTCGGCTAAAGCGGTTAGATCCTGCTTGGTTAACAGTTTGCCGTCGAGCACACCGACTTTGATGTCCAATTCAGGATTCTTCTTGGCAAATTCAATCAATGCCTTCGTCGGCGCCACCGGGTCTTTATAGCTCAAGACAACGGCAACGGGCCACTTAAAATGGTCCGAAAGAATCTGGAAGTCAGTCTCTTTCGAGGCAATTCCCAACAGGGTGTTTTTGACAACTTTTAGTTCGGCATCGTTTTTACGAAGGGCGTTTCTCAGGGCTTCCATTTTTAAAACGTTCATCGCGTTAAAACTGGTCAAAACGCCCAGCTTGGCATTTTTGAGTTTCACCTGAAGCTCGGATACAATTTGTTCTTTCGTTTTCCGATCCAATATATCAGCCTCCTTTCAAATTATTTTTACTTGAGGCCGGAGCATCTAGCCAACTAAGAAATAGAAAACGGTCCATCCACCACCGATCCCCGTTTCCAAGAAAAATGATTACTTCGAAAAATTCAGTAATTATTTTTTGCTTCACGAGTCTCGGCAGGCCACTTTCCGTTTAAACTTCCGTACCTGCTGTCTTCGACCTATACTACTTTTTCTCATGCGCAAAAGGTGCTTTGATGGCAAGCGCCTTTCACGAATTCTTACCTGTTTTTAACTTGCGCTTTTAATGTCCAGCGGATCAATGCGGACACCGGCACCCATGGTGCTGGATATGGCAATGCTCTTAATATAAGTTCCTTTGCTGGATGCAGGCTTTAATTTGATAATGATTTCCAGAAGCGCATTGAGGTTTTCACCTAATTTTTCAGCGCCAAAAGACAATTTGCCTACCGGCGAATGAATGATGCCCGCTTTTTCCACACGAAATTCCACTTTACCGGCCTTCAGCTCCCTCACCGCATTGGCAATATCAAACGTCACCGTTCCAACTTTGGGATTCGGCATCAAGCCGCGCGGGCCCAATATTTTAGCAATTTTGCCCACAGAACCCATCATGTCGGGCGTTGCGATCACGCGATCAAAGTCCAACCAGCCGCCTTTAATTTTTTCAATGATTTCATCGCTTCCGACCATATCCGCTCCGGCGTCAAGGGCTTCTTTTTCTTTATCGCCCTTGGCAAAAACCAGCACGCGCACCGTCTTGCCCAAACCATTGGGAAGCACAACACTGCCGCGAACCATCTGATCGGCATGAGCCGGGTTGACACCTAAACGAACAGCGGCATCCACCGTCTCGTCAAATTTGACCCCGCCCAGTGATACAATCATTTCCGTAGCCTCTTTCAGCGTATAGCGCTTGGTCGGCTCAACCTTAGCTTTTGCAGCTATTATGCGTTTGCCTCGTTTTAACATGATAAAACCTCGTCTTTATTAACCTGCTATTTCAATTCCCATTGACCTTG
>CAYVFA010000145.1:0-5495 GCA_964450075.1 uncultured Smithella sp. | reverse complement strand
TTTATCGGCTGTGTGGAGGAGGTGCTGACAGCAAAGGCTGAAGATCATAAAAAAATTATGAAATCATGCAGAAAATAGGAGGCTCAAAATGAAAATAGAAATATTGGGAACGGGCTGCGCGAAGTGTCATAAGTTGGAAGAGATGGTCAGGGAAACCGTCAAGGCGGAAGGAATTTCCGCGGATATATCCAAGGTTGAAGATATTAAAAAGATCATGGGGTATGGTGTGATGACAACGCCGGCTCTGGTCATTGACGGCAAAGTCGCGGTTGCTGGTAAACTTCCATCTTCCGCCGAAATCAAACAAATGCTGGGCAGTAACTGAAAAGATCAATCAGGGAGATCATCCGTAATGAAACGACTTCCAAAATTAAATATTCACGTTGTATCAATAACAATCATTGCCTTTTTCCTCATTGTCGCGGCTTGCAGAATATCAGCGGCTCAAACCCGGGCGGATCCAGCAAAAGTCACCTTCGTGGAAATCGGTGCCGCCAGGTGCATTCCCTGCAAGGCCATGCAGCCGATTATGAAAGCCGTGGAAGACGAATATCAAGGGCAGGTTAAGGTTCTTTTTCACGATGTATGGACGCAGCAGGGGAGGATGGATGCTGAAAAATATAACATTCGCATGATTCCCACACAGGTCTTTCTGGATAAAAATGGTAAGGAATATTTCCGTCATGAAGGATACTTTCCGAAGGATGATCTCGTCAAGGTTTTGAAAATGGGTGGGGTTAAATAAATGCTGGTTGACCTGTTTACTTTCCTTACGGCGGCTTTGACGCAGTCGCCGGCAATTGCCATTGGCGCCGCGTTTGCCTGGGGTCTCCTTTCTGTTATTCTCTCACCCTGTCATATCGCCTGTATTCCCCTGATTGTCGGATTCATTGACGGACAGGGAAACATCAGCACGGGCCGGGCTTTTGTCTTGTCTTTGCTTTTCGGTCTGGGCATTCTGATTACGATTGGCCTGATCGGCCTTGTCACGGCGCTGGCCGGGCGGATGATGGGTGATATCGGCGGCTATGGGAACTTTTTTGTGGCGATTGTTTTTTTTGCCATTGGTCTTAACTTGCTGGGCATCCTGCCACTTCCTTTTATGGAAGGCGGAGCGAACCCCGATTATCAAAGGAAGGGATTGCTGGCGGCTTTTATTCTGGGGCTAATATTCGGCATTGCGTTGGGGCCATGCACGTTCGCCTATATGGCGACCATGCTGGGTGTTGTTTTCAGTATGGCCTCTACAAAAATATTTTTTGCGCTTTCGCTTCTTCTGGCTTATGGTATCGGGCATTGTGTGGTTTTGGTTTTTGCTGGCACCTTCACAGAGGCGGTTCAGCATTATCTCCACTGGACGGAAAAGTCGAAAGGCGCGGTGATTCTGAAAAAGATTTGCGGCATTCTTGTGATGTTGGGCGGTGTGTATTTGATCGCATTGAATTTTATTTAGTCGAAGTAATATTTTGAAAAAAGGTAGACATGTTGATGAAAAAAAGGGTTTTGTTTTTATGCACGGCCAATTCCTCCCGCTCACAAATGGCGGAGGGGATTGCCAATCATTTTTGGAGCCATCAGCTGGACGCCTTTTCGGCGGGAACGGCAGCGACGTATGTCCATCCGACGGCCATTGAGGTTCTGAAAGAAATCGGAATTGATATCGCCGGACATCATTCCAAAAATCTATCCGAATTTGACGGTCTGATGTTTGATTACGTTATCACGCTTTGCGGCAGCGCCCATGAAACCTGTCCTCTGTATATTGGCGGTACAAAGAAAACGCACATCGGTTTTGACGATCCGGCCAAAGCCCAGGGGACGCAAGAAGAAGTCTTGTGCGAATTCCGCCGCGTCCGCGAGGAGATGCAGGAAAGGTTAACCGCCTTTTTTCAGGCGGAGAAAATAATGAATTGAGGAGGAATTTATGTCGGAGCACATTGGCAGCAAATTATCTTTTCTGGACCGTTATTTGACGGTATGGATTTTTGGGGCAATGATTCTGGGTGTGGCCTTTGGCTATTTTATTCCCGGCGCTGAGGCTTTCATTAATTCGTTTCAGGTAGGAACTACCAATATCCCCATAGCCGCAGGGCTGATCCTGATGATGTATCCGCCTTTTGCCAAGGTGAAGTATGAAGAGATGCCTCAGGTATTCCGCAATGGAAAAGTTCTCGGGCTTTCACTGGTTCAGAACTGGGTTATCGGGCCGGTTTTAATGTTTGCACTTGCCATTATTTTTCTGCCGGACAAACCGGATTACATGGTGGGATTAATCATGATAGGACTGGCACGTTGCATAGCCATGGTCATCGTCTGGAATGAACTGGCCAAAGGTAATACGGAATACGCGGCGGGTCTGGTTGCTTTCAACAGCATCTTTCAGGTTCTTTTTTACAGCGTGTTCGCCTGGTTTTTTATTACCGTTCTGCCGCCATACTTCGGATTTTCCGGAAGTGTTGTGGATGTCAGCATCCGTCAGATTGCCGAAAGCGTCTTTATTTATCTGGGGATCCCCTGCATTCTCGGCGCTCTGACCCGTCTGCTTGGCATTAAGCTTGTCGGAAAAGAAAAATATCATGCGCGCTTTGTGCCGATGATCAGCCCGCTGACGCTGCTGGCGCTTTTGTTTACCATTGTTGTGATGTTCAGCCTGAAAGGTAATCTGATTATTACGCTGCCGATGGATGTTGTGCGCATCGCTATCCCGCTTTTGATTTATTTTGTGGTCATGTTTCTGGTATCTTTTTATCTGGGAAAGAAGATGGGTGCGGATTATTCCAAAACCACAACCCTGGCATTCACGGCAGCCAGCAATAATTTTGAACTGGCGATTGCCGTGGCGATTGCCGTTTTCGGCATTAATTCCGGCGCGGCTTTTGCCGCCGTAATCGGTCCTCTGGTAGAAGTGCCGGTGATGATTGGTCTGGTGACGGTTGCTCTCCGGTTTCAAACAAAGTATTTTTGACCCCAAAAGTAATAATATTAATACAAGGAGATGATGGCAGATGTTTAAGAAAAATAAATATTTGATGGCGGTCCGCTTTCTGGCCGTGATGTATTTCCTGATGATTTTTACTGTGACGGCTCCGGCCCAGGGCGTGATTCCCTCTTTGGGAAATGGTTCTTGTGAAGTCATTTTATTTGCCGATTACTTCTGCCCGCCCTGCCGCATGATCGATTTAAAGGCGGAACCGCTTTTCAAGGAACTGTTGGCGACGGGCAAGGTCAGGATCACGTTTGTTGATGTCCCGTTTTCTCGCGCAACCCCCATGTATCTGAAGTACTACCTCTATGCCGTGAATGCCAATGCCGACGCCAAAAATATTTTTCAGGTCCGCAGAATCCTTTTTGATGCGGCGCAGGTGAACCGCATCCAGACGGAAGACGCGTTGGTTGCGCATTTAAAAGCTCAGAAAGTGTTATGGAAAGCCATGAATGAAAAATCCATTTATCCGCTTCTGAATGCCATGATGAAAGAACATAAGGTTGATGCAACACCCACTTGCGTTATCAAGTATTCAGTAAAGGATGTGAAGCGGTTTGTCGGCAGCGACGAAATCTGGAACGGCTTGACGCAATTAAAAGCTCATCTGGCGATTGCGAAAAAATAAAGGGTTGCTGTGTCCGGTCGGGGATATTTGATGGCGTATGCTTTTTCAGGAGGAGGAATATAAAGGTCATGATTGAGACAGCACAAAGCGTTACGCAAATCAGAGTGAAGGGTAATCTGGTCGGTATCGTCGGATTGCAGGACGTTATGGAAGCGATGAAGGACGGCTACGGGAAGGAAAACGATGCGGTGATCGGGGTGGAAATGACCAATCGACTTGCCCTCAAAAACTATATTCCGGACAGCGCACGGGGAAACTATGCTCAGGCGCTTGTTCGCGAATTTCGAATATTTCTCGGGCAGCAGGTGCCCGAAGACGTCCCAATCGGACCGGAAGTTTTGATTTTGGGGCCAGGTTGCGCTCTGTGCGGCCGTCTGGAAACGGATGTACGGGACATGATGGCCGCAATGAATCTGCCCGGCGAACTAATCCATGTGACCGATGTGCGGGAAATAGGCAAATATGGTTTAATGGGCATGCCGGCACTGGTCATTAACAAAAAAGTTGTTTCCGTCGGAACGACACCGGAAAAGAGAAAAATCCGGCAGTGGCTGGAAGAAGCCATTGCGCCTTTGTAAATAAAGCCCCATATCTTAAAAGAAAAGTGGCGGTTTAGATTTCCCGTATTGGAGGAACTGTTTTATGAAAGAATGGCAAAAATTATTGTGGATTATCGGCATCTTTCTTGCCGCTTACTACATTCCCTGGGAATCGGTGCTGATCCGACAAGCAGGTCTCGAAGCTTTTATGATGCTTCAGGACTATGCCCGCCAGCATGTGCTGACCTGCCTCATTCCCGCGTTTTTTATCGCCGGGGCCATCAGCGTGTTTGTTTCGCAGGCGGCGGTGCTCAAATATTTCGGAGCGAAAGCCAATAAGATCCTGTCTTATTCCGTCGCCTCGGTTTCCGGTTCCGTCCTGGCGGTTTGTTCCTGTACGGTGCTGCCTCTTTTTGCTGGTATTTATACACGCGGCGCGGGTATTGGTCCCGCGACGGCATTTTTGTATTCCGGTCCCGCCATCAACGTGCTGGCGATTATTCTGACCGCCAAAGTATTGGGCTGGCAGATGGGGCTTGCGCGCGCCATCGGCGCTATTTCGTTTGCCGTGATTACGGGTTTGCTGATGGCGTTTATTTTTCGTAAGGATGACGTCAATCGTGAGACGGGCGAAATCTTCTTGCCGGAAGATGAAGGCAAGGGAAGGGCGCTATGGCAGGACGCCATTTATATGCTGGTCATGGTGCTGATTCTTGTTTTTGCCTCTTTTGCCAGACCAACGGATGATGACGGCGGCCTCTGGCGGATGATTTTCAGCGCCAAATGGTTTCTGGTCGTTGGGCTTGCGATTGTTCTGGGTGTCATACTTAAGAAGTGGTTTGTCAAAGATGAACTCAAAGGCTGGGTTCAGGCCACCTGGGATTTTTCCAAACAGATTCTGCCGCTTTTGTTTGCCGGCGTTTTAGTAGCGGGATTTCTGCTGGGCCGTCCCGGCCATCCGGCGCTGATTCCCGAGCAGTATATCCAGGCGCTGGTTGGCGGGAATTCGCTTGCGGCTAATTTCTTTGCTTCTATCGTCGGCGCGCTCATGTATTTCGCCACGCTCACCGAAGTGCCCATTTTGCAGGGACTCATCGGCTCCGGCATGGGGCAGGGCCCGGCGCTGGCACTGCTTCTGGCGGGGCCGGCGCTGTCGCTTCCCAGCATGATCGCTATCGGAAGCATTATGGGCGCCAAGAAAACTGTCGTTTACTGCTCTATCGTTGTGATCCTTTCGACCATTGCCGGCATGGCTTACGGCTATATGATGGGTTGATGTAAACAAAAATCAACATGCAAACGCGAATAAAATAAGATATATATAACAACGTTAATGAGGCAGCAC
>CAYVFA010000144.1:0-5502 GCA_964450075.1 uncultured Smithella sp. | reverse complement strand
AGCCGGCGTTGTCATGATGCTGGTCCTGGGCACGGTTTACGCCTGGTCGGTCTTTGTTAAACCGATTGCGGCCTTGCATGGTTGGGAAGTCAAGATGGTCTCGCGTGTTTTCATGCTGATCATCGGCACCATCGGTATTTCCGCTGCATTCGGCGGTATGCTGGTGGATAAGAAAGGCCCAAAATTTGTCGCCACGCTGGGCGCGTGTTTATATGGAATCGGCGTTTTACTGGGCGGTGTCGCTCTGCACATGGGAAGTTTCTGGTTTCTGTTGATCGGTTACGGCATCGTCGCAGGCATCGGAAACGGCCTGACTTACGTTGTTCCGATTGCCACACTGATCCGCTGGTTCCCGGATAAGCGAGGCCTGATCACGGGGCTCGCGGTCATGGGATTTGGCTTCGGTGCCTTCTTTATCGGCATGATTATTCCGGGCCTCATCAACAATGTCGGCGTTGCCAACGCATTCTTCATTCTGGGTATCGTTTATCTTGTTTTCTGCGGCGCGGCAGCCCTGACGCTGAAAAACCCGCCTGCCGGATGGCTCCCCAAAGGCTTTAAGCCTTCGGCGACAACCGTCAGTGCAGCAGATTCCTTCGGCTGGGCTGAAGCAAAGAAAACCCGTCAGTGGTATATGCTCTGGTGCATGCTTTTCTTAAACGTTACAGCGGGCATGGGACTTTTGTCCAAACTTTCTCCCATGGCACAGGAAGTCATTAAACTCGCACAGGGGGTTGATGATCCGGCAAAACTGGCCATCATGGGCGGCAGTGTGCTGGCCACAGCTTCTATCTTTAACGGATTGGGCCGTCTCTTCTGGGCGGCAGTTTCCGATAAAATCGGCCGCAAAGGCACCTATATGACGATGTTCCTGACTCAGGCGATTCTTTATGTTCTTCTTCCTCAGGTCACCAGCGTTCTGATCTTCACCATTATCGCGTGCTACCTTCTCGCATGTCTGGGCGGCGGTTTTGCCGTCATGCCGTCTTTTGCCGCCGACTCCTTTGGTCCAACTTACATCGGTAAGGTTTACGGCTTCCTGCTGACGGCCTGGGGCGCGGCCGGTGTTGTGGGTGGTTTTGTGTTCGCCGAATTCAACAAAGAACAGTCGCTTTATTTAGCAGCCGGTTGTCTGGCAATCGGTTTTGTCATCGCGTTGCTGTTTACCAGACCGAAAAACGTATCGGAATATAGATAATAGGTTTCAAGGCCAATGTTCCCGAATAGCCCCCCGAGGTGATCATCAACTCGGGGGGTTTTATTTGCATATTTTGAAAGAAAGCTGGCAAAAAACGTCTCCCTCCAGTATAAAGTAAAATGTTTAAATGTTTGCCTTTCTTTATGGAATTATCCTTCAAGAAACTCCAACAAAATAATTGACTGTACCCCGGCGTTATAGTATTGACTCATAGTCAAACAATAATAAAGGAGGTATAATCATGGCAAGATGGAAGTACAAGACAAGCATCATCGATCTGGATCGTCTCATCCCACCCGAGGCTATTTCCTGCAACGAAACGGGCACCTGCATCATTGACGGCATACCGGGCAGCGAAGACAAATTCAAAGGCATCCTCGACCAGGAGGGAGAAAGTGAGTGGGAGTTGATCCAATGCCAGCCCCACGGACAAAAGCTCCTTTTTATCTGGAAGAAAAAAGTCGCAGAGGCGTTCGCAAGTTAGGACACAATCCCAGGATATTTTTGTATCCACACGCATCTGTTGTTGCTCTCAGGGTTGTGAAATATGAGAGAGAACGTTGGTGCGTCTTTATAGTAGGCATGTCATTCTAAAGATGAAAAGACGATCCTCGGGGGTCGGACCCTTTCCATCAAAAATATTATAGAGGAGGTATCGATATATGGCTTTTAACCCCCCGGCAAAAATGGTGGCTCTCGTTGGAAATGCGGGAGTCGGTAAGGCAAAGCTTTCAGTTTTTAACCTGTTGCTCAGAGGTTTCATGGCGGGCGCATACATCGCCATCGGAGCGGCATTGTGCACCGTATGTTCAACCGGAGCTGCGCCAATTCTTGGAGCCGGCGTCGCAAAACTAATCGGTGGCGCCGTGTTCCCCGTCGGCTTGATTGCCATCGTCCTGACCGGCATGGAACTCTTCACCGGCGACTGTATGATCGTTCCGATGGCAGCCATGATGAAAAAGGTCACGTGGGGCGCGGTAATGAGAAACTGGCTCTGGGTTTACATTGGAAATTTAGTCGGTTCACTGGCCTATGCGTATGTCATGGTGATAGGCCCCTTTGTTGACGGTACGGCAAACGGCATGGTTGTAAACGCCTTTGGCATGACCGCCATCAATATTTCTGTTGGCAAAATTCTGACCTACAAGGCCGTCGGAACCGCTGGCCTCTGGTCCTGCTTCATCAAAGCAATCGGTTGTAACTTCCTGGTCAATATCGCCATTCTGCTTGCTATTACGGCAGACGATATAGCCGGAAAATTTTTCGCCATCTGGTTTCCGATCATGGCCTTTGTCGCAACCGGTTTCGAGCACTGCGTAGCTAATATGTATTTTCTTCCGGCAGGAAAGTTCCTGACCGACTGGTATCCAGCAGTGATAGAAAAGAGCGCTAATGCTCTTCTGATCAGCAACGGAGGTCTTTCGTGGGCTGATATCTGGATCTGGAATCTCATCCCTGCCACGATAGGAAACATTTTCGGCGGTTTCCTCTTCATTGGGATTACGTATTTCCTGATGTTCAGAAATGATCTGCCGAAGGAGTAGTGCGAACGGATGTCCATACTTGCATGGGTTGTGTTTATTATTTGCACGGTAGCGGTTGCCTTAAATTATTATTCAACGGGCAACCCGCAATTTTTGTTGTATGCCATCCCCGGTCTGATCCTGCTTTTGGTCATCCCCATGACCTTGGCCTGGATGAGCCGCAGGAGCCTTACACAAGCGAACGAGCAGTCCAGCCTACAAGCGCGCCCTTGCAAGATAGGGAAAATAACACCCGTAATGATCGGAGATGTTGTACGGATATCAGGTGAGGTTCAAAAAATTAGTTTCAAGTGGCTTAACAGACCTCACTTTCACATTAAAGACGCAACGGGAGCGATAAGGGTCATCATGTTCACGGCACCTGCAAACAAAGTGGTTGTTGGTGACACAGCGGAAGCGATTGGAATTGTAATGAAGTATCCGCTGTCGAAAGAAAGGATCGCCATATCAGCCGTCAGTGTCAAACGAATGAATAATTAAGGAGAATATCATGGACTCAAGAGAAGGAAGATGTGTATTTGGGTTTCTTTTGTTTGGATTGGCTCCCATCCTGGCCACAGCAGCGGGACCGGGTATGGGAATGATCATCTTTGCCGCGGGTTTGCTGGTCGCAACTTCGGCAGTCGCCTAGAAAAACATGAACGGGGAAAGTGGCGGCACGATACGTCGTTACTTTCCCTGACTCATCAAAAGAATTCTCGGGACATCCCTGATCATTTCCCATTCCCTTATGGCATGCCCTTGATCCTGGTGGGATTCAGGCGGCGTATCTGAAAACAGCAACGGCGATGACCACCGCACCCAAAGCGAAGCGATAGATTACAAACGGCAAAAATGTTTTCGTCTGAACATAGCGCAATAAAAATCCGATACTGGCCAATCCTGCGATGCACGCCACCACCATACCGGTGATGAAGCTTGCATCAATCAGGGCCGGATTGGCAATCAACTTCGGAACCTTGACCAGCGCCGCGCCCAGAATAATCGGCGCGGAAAGCAAGAATGAAAAACGGGCCGCGCCTTCTCTGGTCATACCCAGCGCCAGCGCGGTCGTCATGGTGATGCCGGAACGAGACACGCCGGGGATAATGGCTAAAGCCTGCGAAAGACCAATTAGAAAACTGGTCTTAAACGAGATATGTTCCACATCAATTTGCTTTTTACCTTTTCGGTCAACGATGTAAAGAATAATTCCCAGAAGAATCAGCATGCAGGCAATCAGAACCGGATTGCGGAAAATCGTCTCGGCAATATTTTCGAGCAGAAAACCTATCAGAGCGCCCGGAATTGTGGCCAGTACCAGATACCAGAAGAGTTTCCCTTCCCTCTCCTTCGGTTGCGTCAAACCTTTACTCAAAAGCCCCAGCCAGTCTTTCCAGAAATAAAGAATGACCGCAATCAGCGTGCCGACATGCAGGGCGATATCAAAAGTCAGTCCGGGGTCAACCCATTGCATTAACCAGGGCACCAGCACCAGATGCGCCGAACTTGATATCGGCAGAAATTCTCCCAGCCCCTGCACTAATCCCAGAACAACCGCCTGTACCATATCCATTTCTTATCGTTTCCTTAGATATCAAAAGATAGTGGAAAACCTTAAACCCTTGACAGCAAATATACAGAGGGCCACTGACGCCTACTTCTTGTTTTTGAACGTCCAGTAGGAATTCAGAAAATAATTAATGAGCGTGGCCGGCACAATGGCGAGGACCTGGTGGATCTGCGGCATTCCGGCAGGGTTTGCCATACTCAGCAGCACGAACGTGGAGTAACTGACCGCCAGCGCAACAAAAGAAATCATATTAAACTTCAGACCCCGAATATGGATCGCCGTGTCCATTTCCCGGTGCGCGAAGGTCCACATATTATTGAATAGAAAATTTGTAATAATGGATATCTGAATGGCTATTGGAGAAGCAATAAATTTGCTGATGCCCATCATATTCATGAGCAACGTAAACGCTGCTAAATTTACGATAACGCCCGAGGCGCCCACAACCAGAAACTTCAGAAACGTCTTGCTCCGATCAAAGCGTATCCACCAGGCATGGAGCATAAATTCGATGATGTCGGATGTGCGCAGTTTTGTTTCGCCCCTCTCCCGATCTACAAATTCGACTGGCACTTCCCTGACGCACGCGCCCTGAACAATCGCCCGATGGAGCAGCGCAACTTGAAACGCGTATCCCTGAACCATGAGACCATCGAGATCGATTTTTTTAATGAGGGAACTGCGTATGGCCCGGAACCCCGCCGTGCAATCTCTTACTTTGTACATGCCGGCAATGTACCGGGCAAAGATGTTCCCCCACTTCGAGTTCATTCTCCGCATCAGGCCCCAATTCCCGGGAATTTTGCCACCCGGAACGTATCGGCTGCCAATAACAAAATCCGCGCCTTGATCGATGGCCTCAAGAAGCCGGATCACGTCTTCGGGCTTGTGGGAAAAGTCTGAGTCCATTTCCATGACGATCTCGGCCTGCATTTCATGGATGGCGTACTTCATACCTCTGACGTAAGCCGCCCCCAGCCCCTGCTTTTGCCCGGTTATTAAAAAAACATTCGCTGTCTTCTTGCATTCGGTTCTGACCAGTTCCGCTGTACCGTCTGGCGAATTATCATCAACAACCAGAATATTCATGTTGTGCGGGATACGGGGGAACTGCTCTTGCAGCGCGCAGATCATCTGAATGATGTTATCTTTCTCATTATAGGTTGGCAGAATAATGACAGCCTTCATGGATCACCTCTCCGATATTC
>CAYVFA010000143.1:2204-5580 GCA_964450075.1 uncultured Smithella sp. | reverse complement strand
CGCTCCAGCAAGTGCATCATCATGTCCGCATTTTTACGTGTTCCGGCGATGATTTCCTCCATGCCCAGCGGCGTCTCCAAAAGCCCGTTTCCGAAATTGTCAATGGAACAGGCCGAGGCGTAAGGCAAGCCCATTTCCAGGGCGATCACCGCTTCATTGGCCATCGTCATGCCGACAATGTCGGCAAAATTGCCCATCATCCGGATTTCCGCCCGGGTTTCAAGTCGCGGTCCTGTGACCTGCCAATAGGTTCCCTGTTCGACAACATCCAATTGGCAGTCCTTTGCCGCCGCTATCAGCTTGCGGCGCACCGATTCATTTAAAGACGGCGTGATGTGGACGGCTTTATTTTGATGAATGGTTGGCGTGGCTGTGAACGTGATAAAATCATCCGGAATGACGATCATGCCCGGACGCAAATGCTTCTTCAATGATCCCGTTGAATTGATGCCGATGACGTCGGTTGCGCCGAGATCCTTCAGTGCCTGAAGATTGGCGTGGTGGTTGATCTTGTGCGGCAGGATGTATTCGGCGGGATCATTGCCGTGGCGGATGATAAAAATCATTGCATCGGTTACCAGCGCCAGCGCTTCGCCGTATTGATTTTTGATTGGTTGTTTTTTGCATTTCTCGATCAGGCCGCTTCTTTCCATCATAATCGTGCCTGATAATACGCCCACACGTCCCATATCAACCTCCTTATGTACTCTGATTCATAGCAGATAAATCGGGCGCAGTCAAAGCCGGCAAATAGCATTTGACTTTTTTTGCTGCGCTGTGACATAGTCGGCAAATAAAAAAAGGAGGGCGTATCTGATGAGCAGCCAATTTCTGGGTGTGGCCACCGACGATAATTTTGAAGGGGAAGTCCTGAAAAGCGACAAACCGGTTCTCATTGATTTCTGGGCGCCCTGGTGCGGTCCATGCAAAGCCATCGGCCCGATTGTGGAAGAAATCGCCGCCGCGTATCAAGGCAAGGTCAAAGTCATGAAACTGAATGTTGACGATTCTCAGAAAGCGGCAGGGGCTTACGGCGTTCGCAGCATTCCCACTCTGATGATCTTTAAAGACGGAAAAGTATCGGACACCCTGATCGGTCTTGTGCCTAAAGAGAAACTCGAAGAGTTTATTAAAAAAAGTCTGTAATATCCGGTCTTGGCGAATAGTCGGAAAAAGCGTAAACTTCTAATTGGAGATGGGTGTTTTGGTGAAATTAAAAAGTGTCAGCATCATCTTGGTCATGTTGCTCCTGTGCAGCGGTTGTTCATTTAATACATCGACCATCACGTCATTTTTCAAAAAGAGTCCTCCGGTCCGGTCAACGCCGGAAGGCCTGTATTCGCGCGGCACAACAGAATATCAAAACGGCAGTTACAAGAAGGCCCGGGAATTCTATACCCGTTTGAAAGAAGAATATCCGCTGCATGAACTGGCCATCCTGGCGGAAGTGGGCATCGCGGATTCTTACTACAGTGACAAGGACTACGCCGAGGCGGAACTGGCCTACCAGGATTTCATATCGCTTCACCCGACCAATGAAAATGTTCCCTATGCCTTTTATCAAAGAGGGATGTGCCATTTTGTGCAAATCGGAGCGATTGATCGCGATCAGACGGAAACCCTCAAGGCCAAAGGTCAGTTTGAAAGACTGGTTGCCCGTTTTCCGCAAAGCAAATTTTCCATCCTTGCCGAAAAAATGATCCGTGAATGCAAGTTGAAACTGGCCGAACATGAATTTTATGTGGGCAACTTATATTTCAAGTGGAAAAAGTACGCCGCTGCTCTGAAACGTTTTGAAGGAATCACCCGCGATTATGCCGGGGTGGGTCTGGATTTAAAAGTAGAAACATACATTGCGCAAACCCGCGCCAAACTTGCCGAAGAAGAAAAAGCGCAAAAGCTCAAAGAAGAAAAAGAAAAGGCCAAAGCGAAAGCCAAAGAAGAAAAAGCTAATGCACCTGCTAAACCGTGAAGAGTGAAGCGTGAAGAGTGAAGCGTCAACCCCTAAACCGCTGAACCGCTGAACCCTGAACCGTTGAACCCTGCCCGATCTACAGCTCAGCCATTTTGATCGTTTGAATAATGTTCTGCCGCATGGTCTCCGGATTATCCGATGTGTCAACTTTAAAGTACGAGCCTTCAGGAATTTCATTGATCGCTTCGTATTGTTTTTTCTGCTCCTGCAGGATTTCCCAGCGGCCGTCGGATGGATTATCGTTGTCCAGCATTCTTTTTTCCAGACGCACTTTTACCACGTCATCCGGGCACGTACACTCGATGATGTAAAAAGGCACCCGCAGACGTTGGCCCAGATTAACGGCCAGTGCGCGATCGGATTGGTTTTTAAAAGAAGCGTCGATAATGACCGGTTTGCCCTGACCCATTTTTTCAGCGGCCAGTTCGACGGCTTTTTCATAAGTCTTTTGGGATATATCGCTTGAATAAATGCCCTGACCGAAAGACTCGTGGTGCTTTTCGGCAGGCTTGATTTGCAGCAGTTCTTTGCGCAGGACATCCGTTCGAATCACCTCCGCACCAAGCCTTTCAGCCAGATGCCGCGCCTGGTAGCTCTTCCCGGAGCCGATCAGTCCCGCAGTCAGAATCAAAACAGGTTTTTCCAAGCGTGCTGCGTAGGTATAGGCCAGATCAAAATATTTTGAAGCGGTCTTTTTAATCTCATCGCGCTCAGTTTCCGGTATTTCTTTTTGATCCAGGCGGAAACTGATGACTTTTCCGCGAACGTAAGCATAGTAACAACGGTAAAAATTCAAAAGAGCGTGCATATCCGTGTCGCCTGCATATTTCAAATAGGAGCGCACAAAGTCTTCGGACTGGCGGAAGTACCCGTTATAATCAAGATCCATCGTCAGGAAACCCACTTCGGCTGCCACATCGCACCATCGGAACCGTTCGTTGAACTCAATGCAGTCAAAGACAATAATGTCATCGGCAATACAGATATGCTCCAGATGCAGGTCGCCGTGGCAGTCGCGGATTTTATGTTCGGCGACCCGTTTTTCCAGAAGAGGCGTGTTTGCTGCAAGAAATTTTCCCACAAACGTTTTGATGAACTGGTATTGGGAGGCGGGGATGGTGACGTCGATATACTTTTCGGTTTGAGCGAAATTTTCTTCATGATTGTGGCGAATGGTTTTGATGGACCCCATTTCGTCAATGGCGCCACCGGTTTCCGCCACCTTATGAAACCGGGCGATTTTCACGGCCACAGCATCCATGATGGTTGCATCCGCATGATCATTGGCCAGCAAAATTTTGAGCATGTTTTCCAGGGGCAGTTTTTTCATGCGAACGGCATAGTCAACGATTTTTTGCCCGGAGGAAAGCGACAGGCGTCCCCGATCATCGGCCGTAATCG
>CAYVFA010000143.1:0-2104 GCA_964450075.1 uncultured Smithella sp. | reverse complement strand
AAAAAAAACGGCCCGCCCAAGGCAGGCCGGATCATGGCTATTTTGTTTCTTTAAAGAAGTCTTCGACTTTTTGAAAATTTTCATCCACGACGGTTTTAAAATCTTCACAGCCTTTTTTATAAGCTGCCATCCAATCGGTTATGGCCTTTTTCCCTTCTTCCGGAAACATCGGTGATTTTTCCCAGAACCTGCTGACCAGTCTTTCGGTTTGTTCCTGGAGCGCCTGCATTCCGCGGAAATTGTTGTCAAAGGCTGTCTTGTTAAAAACAATCATCTGCTTGGCGATTTGTTTCGGGTCCATTTTCACCTCCATGATGCGATTATAGTATTTTTTTATTTTTTTGTTTTTGTCTGCTTTTCAGCTTGAGCAAAATAGTCGGCAACTTTTTGATAACTTTGATCGGCGGCGGCTTTGAAATCTTCACGACCTTTTTTATAGCTCGTTACCCAGTCATTCACAGCCTTCTTTCCTTCTCCGGGGAACCAGGGCGCTTTATCCAGAAAGCTCAATACCAGCTTTTCGGTTTGATCCTGCAGGGCCGTCATCGCGCTGAAACTATTGTCAAAAGCTGTTTTGTTGAATTCCATCATTTGTTTGGCTATCTGTTTTTGCTCCATGACCGTTTACCTCCCTTTCTGTTGCGGATATTTGTTTGCATTTTGAATTTATTCGGCAGTTTACCGGATTATTTAAATTTGTAAAGCCATTTATTACAGCACCACCAAACCCCTGAACCGCCTGCCACCTTCAGGTGGTGAACCGTGAACCCATGAACCGTTGAACCGTTGAACCCTCAACCTTATTTCAACCACTTCGTCAGCGCCGGTTTTTCCTTTTCCGTCCAGTCCTTGGAAAAACGCACCGCCAGAAATGATTGGTAGATTTTGTCAATGGTTTTCACCGCATTTTCGATCAGATAAATACGCTCCAGGAGGCTTGCAGAAGGATCTTCCGGGGTTTCCTGCCAATCGACAACGGGCATTTTCAGGGATTGGAAATAAAAAGTATCGGCTTTAAAATTAAATTCCCATTCATTCTGGTCGTGACGGAGTTTTATGCCCGTCTCTTTTACTTTTTTGCCCTGACGAATGGCTTCCTTGCCTTCTTTGAGTTCGGCATGCAGGCCCGAACAGACAACGCCCTGAGAATATTCTCCCTCGCCTGCTTCCAGCGCGATCCGTTTGAGAAAATGCAGTTCCACTTCTTCTGTTTTGGATAAAGCAATGGCGCCGTTTCTTTCTTCGGATTTAAACCACAGCCAGGTGAGAAACTCGCGTCCGATGAGTGAGATATCCTCCGCGGCGACATCCCCCTTCGTTTTGTTGGCAAGAGCCAGCGGATGGTCCTGGGGGAGAATTCGTTTCAGACCCAGTGAAAAAGTTTTTTTGAACAGGTCAACAAAATCGTCCGCGACCTTGTCGGACAGACATGAAAAATAGACTTTATTTTGTCCCACCGCCCACAGAATGTCATAAAAGGAAGGGATGGGATCGCTTTTCGTCAAAAGCTCCAGTTTGACTTTTTCTTTGATGCCTTCATTCATGGATTTGCCGATGCGGGTCTGACCGTGCTCGGCTAGAAATCGCTTCTGCTCTTCCATTAAACGGACTTTCATCAACTTGGGTGAAATCAGTTTACGATCGATCCGCAGGGAAAAAATCAGATAATCGCCCAGCGCATAATTCGCGTGTTCAAAGTCGGCGTCGAGGATGTCCGTGACGGATACCCAGCCCATCCTTTTTTCTTCCGTGGAGTTGCGCGCCTCCCGAAACGAGTTGGCCTTGATCCGATTGTTGATAAAAGTTGTAAACGCTTGCGGCAGTTGGCCTTCTACTGCAAACTGTATAAACGAGAAATTGCCCTTGATTAAACCCATATTTATCACCTCACTTAGCTTCCACCGTATCTTATCGGAAGCGATCCTGTCAAGGATTTATGTTCTTAAAATACCCTTATAAATCATGTAGTTTTCATCGATGCACGATAAATATTTATCCATAGACAGCATCTTTTTTTTATGTTACGAAACCTCATCTTTCTGGAGATAATCATCATGAAAATTAAGAAGGTCGGCATTATTGCCAACATTGAAAAAGAAAATAT
>CAYVFA010000142.1:0-5658 GCA_964450075.1 uncultured Smithella sp. | reverse complement strand
GCTGTTGCATATCTCGCAAATTGCCAAGGAAAGAATCGCCAAAGTGACTGATGTATTGCAGGAAGGCGATGAGGTCATGGTCAAGGTGCTGGAAGTCGATAAGTCAGGCAAGATTCGTCTCAGCCGTAAAGAAGCGCTGGACGCTGAAGTAAAATAGACAATCATCTGTAGGGGCAAATCATGATTTGCCCCTACAGGGATTGGGATGATCTCCTGAGTTTCATGGAAAAAATACAAATTCATATTCAAAAGATCGCGGGTTGTGATGACATCCCTTTCCCAAAATATATGACCGAACAGGCGGCGGGCATGGATATTTTTGCTGCCGTTCCCTCCGATGAAACGATCCAGCCCGGCGAGCGCAGCAAAATCCCGACGGGTATCTCGATTGCCCTGCCGGACGGATATGAAGCGCAAATTCGTCCACGCAGCGGCCTGGCCATCCATAATGGTGTGACCCTTTTAAATTCACCCGGGACTATCGATGCGGATTATCGCGGAGAGATCGCTCTGATTGTCATTAATCACGGCGATGCGCCCTTTGTCGTACAAAGGGGCATGCGTCTGGCGCAAATGGTCATTCAAAAAGTCTGCCAGGCCCAATGGGTTCAATCAGCCGCTCTTAATGAAACGGCCAGAGGGAGCGGTGGTTTCGGACATAGCTGAATTTACTTTCTTCAAGTTTTGCATTTGCGTGGAAACAGTGATATGGGAAAGACAAATTGCGCAGTCAAAAAATCATGAAAAAATTCAAAGTTAAAAAAACATTTCAGGAAATCAACGAAAAGATCAAAAAAGGGCGTGCGGTTGTCGTCACGGCTGAAGAAATGATCGATATCGTGGAACGGCACGGTGATGTGGAAGCGGCGCGGCGGATTGACGTTGTGACGACCGGAACATTCGGCGCCATGTGTTCCTCCGGCGCTTTTCTGAATTTCGGACATACCTCCCCGCGCATCAGAGCCTCCAAGGTCTGGTTCAATGACGTGCCGGCTTATGGCGGTATTGCTGCCGTCGATTGTTATTTAGGCGCGACGGAAGTTGTGGAAGGCGATCCGCAAAACAGTGTTTATCCCGGAGAGTTCAATTACGGCGGAGGCCATGTGATTGAAGATCTCGTATCCGGCAATGCCGTGAAGCTACGCGCCGAAGGGTATGGAACCGATTGCTATCCGGCACGCAAATTTGAAAAAAATATCACCATTAACGATTTAAGAGACGCCGTTCTATTCAATCCACGCAATGCCTATCAGAACTATAATTGCGCCGTCAATTTGTCGGATACAACGATTTACACCTATATGGGCATGTTGCGTCCACGTATGGCCAACGCGTCCTATGCGACGTCAGGACAACTCAGTCCGCTGTTTAATGATCCTTATTACCGTACGATCGGTATCGGAACGCGGATTTTTTTAGGGGGAACTCAGGGGTTTGTCGCCTGGCCTGGCACACAGCATAATCCTAACGTGGCCAGAGGTCCTAATGGTGTGCCCAAAGAAGGCGCCGGCACTATCGCCGTTATCGGCAATTTGAAGGAAATGAGCCCCGAATGGTTGACCGGCGCCAGTATTTTAGGCTACGGCATTTCGTTGTTTGTCGGCATCGGTATTCCCATCCCGGTTCTGGATGAAGACATGGCGCGGTTTACCGCGGTAAAAGACGCGGATATTTATGCGCAGGTTTATGATTACAGCATGGACTATCCCAAAGGCAATCCCAAGCCGATTGCGGAAGTCAGCTACCGGGATCTCAGGAGCGGCTCCATAACCATCGACCATAAAAAAGTTATTACCGCCCCCCTGTCCAGTTATTATAAGGCCAATCAAATCGCCAATATTCTGAAAGACTGGATCGAAAGCGGCAAATTTCTGCTGGGAGAACCGCAGCAAAATTTACCGAATATCAGTCTTCCATCATAAATTTCCTGTTTTCCGACATTAGGAAAAAAAATTTTTCAAATTTCTTCTAAATAGATGAAAACGCAATATGTTGTGGTTTAAATATGTCGTAAATACATGATGATGTATATTTTCTATAATTAATATTAATTAATCTTATATCATCTTGATCATCATTAAGTTTTTTTCTTGACATTTTCTTTTGATTGTAGTTTTTTTAATCAAACTAAAAGGGTTGACTTTAACTCACTATGGAAAATACGAAGAAAAATAAAGTAAAAAAATTTCGAGAATCCATTCCTCTGAGTGTGGCGCAGTTGGCCCGTAAAGCGGAGCTGACACCACAAACGATTGCCAAAATGGAAAAAGGGTTGCCCACAAGAAAGAACTCAGAGTTGAAAGTGGCTAAAGCTTTGCAGAAGACTTATGAGGACGTTTTCCCTCAGTAAGAGCAAAAGGTCTTTTATGATATTTCGTCTGGAGGCAGCGGTTGTAAATGAAAATTGGCAGGTATCTGGTTGCCTTTCTGTTTTTAATGACTCTTTTAATTACCTTCGGCAACAGAGGGGTTGTTGATAATTATTTCATGGGAAAAAGACTGTCGCAGATGAAAACGGAAAATAACAATCTGGCGTTGCAAAACAAAGCATTGGCGGGAACAATCATTTTATTGCGAAGTGATCCGGCATATATTGAATCGATAGCGCGTAATGAGCTGGGCATGGTCAAAAAGGGAGATGTTGTTTACCGGCTGACAAATTGAACGAAAGCATGTTTTCAAGTAAGCCATAACATGATGGTGCTTTAATGGATTTAAAAGAATTATTTACAGGGAAAAAACAGCTTGTCGGTCTGGATATCGGTTCACATTCTTTGAAGCTGGCTGAGATCGTCAGTACCTCGACAGGCCAGATGCTCAACCGGTTCCGCCAAATTCCCGTTCCACCCGGGACCATCGTTGATGGTGTTGTGGAAAACCCCACTGCTTTAGCGGCAACGATTAAAGAGCTTTTCCGCAATTCCGGATGCAAGGGAAAAGGAATCGTCACTTCTCTTTCCGGCAACTCCGTTATTGTTAAGAAAGTCACGCTTGCTCAAATGGAAGAGACGGAGTTGCGTGAATTGATCCATGATGAAGCCGGCAAATATCTTCCATTTGATAATATGGATGATGTGAACTATGATTTCCAGATTCTCGGAGATAATGAGCAGAATCCCAATCAAATGGACGTCATCATTGTTGCTGCCAAGAAGGCGGATGTCAGCAGCTATCTGGATGCGATTAGCGCAGCCGGTCTTACTGTTATGATCATGGATGTGGATTCATTCGCGCTGGAAACCATGTATGAGGCCAACTACGAATTTGAAGAGAATGAAATTGTTGTCATTGTTAATATTGGAGCGCACTTAACGAACATTAACGTTATTAAAGGCGGCATATCCATTTTTACCAGAGATTTTACAATTGCCGGAAATGAAATCACGGAGCGGCTGCAGGAAAAATATCAGGTGTCAGCGGAAGAAGCTGAAATCATGAAAACAGAAGGCCTGGAAGGCGAACAGGAAAATTTGGATTTGAAAAACGCCATTTTAGACTCTGCCGAGCCGATCTGTTCAGAAATCGAAAGATCTATTGATTACTTCCGCTCAACATTCGGAGGCGATTACATCAAGCATGTGTATTTATCCGGCGGATCTTCCAGAATTGCGGGGTTGGACAACCATTTATCGCAGAACCTGAACATTGAGACAGCCTTAATGAATCCGCTTTTAAAAATCAGCTATAACAAAAAAAATATTGATGCCGGAAAGCTCGACAGCATCAAAACAATCGGTGCGGTAGCTATTGGGTTGGGTTTAAGGAAAATAGGTGATAAATGATTAAAATTAATCTTTTACCTTACCGTGAAAAAGAAAAGAAAGATAATCTTGCCAGGCAGATTACGATTATTGCCGGGTCGTTTATATTTTTTATTCTTTGTCTTGTCTTGTTCCAGATCCATATGGTTTCACAAGTTAGTGATTTAGAAAAAAAACTTGCGGATTCCAAAGAAGCTTTAAAAGTTTTAGATGGCAAAGTGGGAAATCTGGAAAAGTTTAAACTCAAGAAAAAGGAACTGGAGTTAAAGCTGGGGGTCATCGGCACACTGGAAGAAAATCGATTATTGCCGGTAAAAACGCTTGATGATTTATCCATGCTGGTTCCACAAAACAGCATTTGGCTTACCAAAATTACACAGAAAAATGACAGTCTGACGATCGAGGGAGTCGGTCGTGACAATATTGTCGCTGCCGATTTTATGAAAACCATTGAAAATTTCCCCCCCATCCAGTCGGTTGATTTGGTTTCGTCAAAGAATGTGGTGATTGCCGATACACCGTTGCAGCAGTTTATTTTTTCCTGCAAAATGAAAAAGGGATTTTAATTATGCCCATCACAGTAAACGATATTAAAAAGTTGTCTCCGCAGGCCAAAGCCCTGATTGTCGTGCTGATTATTTTTGTCATCGGTTACGTTTATTACGCTTACTTTTTGTCCGATACCTTAAACAAAAAATCTGAGCTGGATAAAGAGTATCAGGATATTGAATCACAAATCAGTCAAAAAGAGAAAATGGCGAAGCAATTCGATAAATATAAAGCCGATGTTGCGGCGCTGGAACAAAATTATAAAGTGGCTTTGTTAAAACTTCCCGACCAGCGGGAAATCCCCGGCCTTTTTCATTCTGTGGCGTTGGCCGGAAGAGATACGGGGGTTGAGTTTGTATTGTTTGAGCCGCAAGCTTCTGTGCCTAAAACCATGGCGGACTCTCCTAAATTGTCTGACAAACTGAAACCCTCCGACAAGCAGCAGGAGGACAAAGAAAAGGCGGAAGCTGAAAAAGCAAACGCTACACCCGCCAAACCGGGTGACGCCAAGAAGGCGGCGCCGCCGGAACCTTTTTACGAGGAAATACCGGTCAGAGTAACCGTTACCGGCAATTTTCAAAATACCGTTCACTTTTTTGAAAAAGTCGCCAAACTGCCGCGCATTATCAACATTTCCGATATTTCCATGGGTGACCGGAAGGATGTTAAAGGACGGGGAAATCGCATTACAACATCGTGTATTGTGAAAACCTACATGTTTGTGGATAAAAAAGAGAAAACAAGTGAAAAGAAAAATGAAAAAAATTAAACTTATCATTTTATGCAATTTGCTGATTCTTTTTACGATCGCTTTTTGCGCTTTTGGCGCAGAAGCAAATAAGCCATCCGTAAAACCGACGCCACCCGCGCCGAAAGCCGGCCAACCCCAAATTCCGGCGCCGTCTGTTCCGCCGGTTTTACAGCCGCCTGCCAATATTTACAGTTATAATCCCATGGGCAAGCCGGATCCCTTTAAACCTCTTGTTTCGGCTCAAGTGGCGGAGGTGGCAAAAAAAGCAAAAGCAAGCAAAGTGGAATCCATCTTCCCTCTGCAGCGAGAGGGTGTGGAAAGTTTCAACCTGGTTGGGATCATGGGGGATGAAACGCGTCGTGTGGCAGTTGTCCAAGATGCCGCCAATAAGTTTTACCCGCTTTTTATCGGAACACGCATTGGTCTTAATAACGGAAAAGTAACCAATATTCTGGCAGATCGGATAACCGTGGATGAGCAGGACGGGAAAAAAGTAAAAAGAATTATTTTGAAACTGCGTAAAAATATCTAATGAGGTAATATCATGAAAAAATATTTATCCAAAATAATCCCTGTTTTAATCATCTTTTGGATTTT
>CAYVFA010000141.1:0-5687 GCA_964450075.1 uncultured Smithella sp. | reverse complement strand
GACTGCCGCGGCGACAACAGGTCCGGCCAGCGGCCCCCGACCTGCTTCGTCAACGCCCGCAATACATCGGTAGCCTTCATCATAAGCAAGCTTTTCGAATGTATTCATCGCAAAAGATGAACCTGATTAGTTGTTGGCCGCTTCCTTGATTCTTGCTTTTTTGCCTCTGAGGCTTCTCAAATAATAAAGACGTGAACGGCGCACCAGGCCTCTGGTCATGACTTCAACACGGTCAATAACCGGCGAATGCATGGGAAATGTTCTTTCAACACCGATCCCGTAGGAAACTTTTCTGACGGTAAAATTCGCCCGGCTGTTACCCCGGCGTTTGCGGATCACAACCCCTTCAAAAGCCTGAATTCTTTGCTTCTGACCTTCGATAATGCGCACATATACTTTAACGGTATCACCCGTTTTAAAAGCGGGAATATCCCCTCTCATCTGTTCTTTTTCAATCATTTCCAAAACATTCATTTTATATTTCCTCCCGCGACACTCGCAATATTTTTTTATGATATTTCTACGACTCTGTCCAAAATAACGGCAACGGCGGACCGCACCGCCAGATGATTATAACCGTCCTTCCCTCTGATCGGTTCAAGGCGACCATCCGCCTGATCAATGACTTCCTGCGCAATGCCGGAACCTGTACCAAAAATTAAAAGATAAGGCAATCGATTACTTTTAAGGACTTCCTTCAGCTTGACACATGTTAATACCTCGCCCTGAAAGTTAGCTCCCGTGACAATGATTTGCGGTTTACATCCATTCACTGCTGAGATTTCGGCAAGCACTTCATCCAAATCGGTTTTGACACTCACCTTTTCAAAAGCGTCTTTCCTGGACGGATTAAAGCCTGCGCCGTAACCCTCCCGCCAGTGGCTGATAATCTGGCCTGCCAAAGCGCGCTGAGCCTCTATGGGATTAATCACATAAAATTTCTCCACCCCGAATGTTTTCGCCGTTCGGGCAATATCGTGAATATCCATATTGGCAATAGCCGTGGCCACCACTCTGCCTTCTTTATTGATAACCGGATAATGTAAAAGAGCTATATAAAGCATACTCACTTTGGGGACTGATCTTTCATTAAAAAATTCACCCCGATAAAAAAAGTTGATCTAAATACCTCAAACACATCTGAAAATCAAGACTTTATATATGATCGAGCTTAATTTTTTCCAGATTTTTTTCATCATCAGGGGAGAGTTCCATTTTTTCAAGTAAATCCGGCCTTCGAAGCCAGGTTCTTTTTAGCGATTCAATCCTTCGCCATTGCTCAATTTGCGCGTGATTTCCGGAAACCAGAACATCCGGGACACACCAACCTTTATATTCGGCAGGCCTCGTATATTGCGGATATTCCAGAAGTCCTCCGGAAAAAGATTCTGTCGTCGCGGATTCATCGTTTCCCAGAACACCCGGAATCAGTCTGGAAACTGCGTCAATGAGCACCAGAGCGGACAGTTCCCCGCCGGTTAAAATATAATCACCGATGGATATTTCCCGGTCCGCCAGATGTTGTCTGATTCTCTCGTCAAACCCTTCGTAGCGCCCGCAAATAATGATGAGGTGTTCTTGTTCGGCAAGTTCTCCTGCGATTTCCTGACTGAACTTTTCACCCTGGGGGGTCATCAGAATTACCAGTGGTTGAACATCCGTGGGCTTCACCGCAGCAAGTGCCCTTTCCACCGGTTCAACCTTCATGACCATCCCGCATCCGCCGCCATAGGGCGCATCGTCGGTCATATTATGCTTATCTTCCGCCCAATCACGAATATCGTGCAGGCCGATTTCGATCAGACCCTTTTCCTGAGCTTTTTTCAAAAGACTGAACTGGAGAGGGGAATGGAACATTTCCGGAAAAATAGACAAGACATCAAATCGCATCACGGCTAAAGACCTTCCAGCAGTTTTACGGTTATTCTTCGCCCTTCAAGGTCTATCTGAAGGATGGCATCGGCAATTGCCGGAATAAGAATTTCTCCATCGTTCCCCTTGCAGACATAAACATCGTTGCTTCCTGTCGGAAATATTGATTCTATCCGGCCCAGATGGCGACCATCCACTGTGTAGGCGTCAAGGCCGATGATATCCTGCCAGTAATATTCATCTTCGGGCAGAACTTCAAGTAAATCCCGTGGAAATAGCAGCTTGGACCCCACGAGCGCCTGCGCCTGGTCCACGTTATCAACACCATTTAATTCAAGAAAGAAAAACTTACCGGAAGGATTTAGCTTTTTAACTTCATGACGGCTTTTCTGGCCGGAACTTGATTCCAGATAAACAAAATCAAGCCCGTCCAAAATATTTTGTGATTCCAAAAAAGACAGAACCTTAAGACATCCGCGAAGACCGCGCGTTTTGACGATCTTCCCCAAAACAAAAAGATTCATTACTTATTCAATAATTTCCAGAACCGCACGTTTATGCACCTTGGCGGACGTGGCACTCAAAATGGTACGGATGGCTTTGGCGGTTCTTCCCTGCTTTCCGATAACTTTTCCTAAATCTTCCTTTGCCACACGCAGCTCAATGACGGACGTTTGCTCACCGATGATTTCAGTAACTTCCACTTTGTCGGGATTATCAACTAAAGCTTGAGAGATATACTTAATCAATTCCTTCATCGTCAGCACCTCCACTGGTTTTGGTTAAAGCATCTGGAAAATCCGCTTCAATAATCGCACTGCTTGTATAATTTAACGATGTGAGGCTTTAAATCCCGTTTCATCCCTTTGCCAATAACGCAACCGTTGTGCTATTTAAAGCTGGCTTCAATGCCTTTTGTTTTCAATAAATGAGAAACGGTCAGCGTCGGTTTAGCCCCTTTGGACAACCAATCGCGAACACGATCTTCTTTTAAAGTCACTTCTGCGGGATTTTTTTTGGGATCGTAATTCCCTAATATTTCTAAAAATTTTCCATCGCGGGGATATTCTTTGTCCGCTGCTACAATACGGTAAAATGGTTTGCCTTTAGCACCCATACGAGTTAGTCTGATTTTAACTGCCATTTAGTTTTACTTGAAACCTCCTTCAAAAATAATAGTAATATGTTTTTTTCTAGCATAGTTTATTTTATTTTAAAAGGGGAAATTCCTCATCAAAGACTTTATCCCGCCTTTTTGATTAATTTTTTTCATCATCTTACGAATCTCTATGTAATTTTTCAGAAGCCGGTTGACGTCCTGAACCATCGTGCCACTGCCCAAAGCAATTCTTTTTCGCCTGCGCCCGTCAATGATCAGATAGTTATTCCGTTCTTTTTGGGTCATGGAATCAATAATCGCCGTCGTTTTTACCAGTTCCTTTTCATCCGGTTCAACACCCTTGAGCGCTTTAATTTTGCTCATCCCCGGAATCATTCCCATCATATCCTTCACGGAGCCCATTTTTTTGATTTGCCGGAGTTGATTGCGGAAATCATCCAGCGTAAAATCGCCTTTGCGCAGGCTCTGTTCCATCTCCCGGGCGGATTTTTCATCGATGGTGGACTGGGCTTTTTCTACCAGCGATAAAATATCCCCCATACCCAGAATCCGGGAAGCCATCCGCTCCGGATGAAACACCTCCATTGCATCAATTTTTTCACCGACGCCGACAAACTTGAGGGGCTTACCGACAACGGCTTTCAGGGAAAGGGCCGCACCGCCTCGGGCGTCACCGTCCATCTTGGTCATGATCACGCCGTCGATGCCAATCAGCTCATTAAATTTCAACCCGACGTTAACGGCATCCTGCCCGGTCATGGCGTCAGCCACATAAAGAATTTCCGCCGGATTGACCTTTTCCTTGATCCGGCTAAGCTCTTCCATCAGCAGATCATCAATATGCAGTCGCCCGGCGGTGTCAATGATCACCACCTCGTAACCTTCTTTTTTGGCTTGCTCCACCGCTTCGACGCATATTTTTACAGGATCGCGCAGCGTGCCCGCGTCAAAAACTCCGGCCTTAATCTGTTTACCCAAAACGGCCAGCTGCTCCATCGCCGCCGGTCGATAAACGTCGGCGGACACCAGATAAACCTTCTTTTCCTTGGATAAGATTCGCCCGAGCTTGGCGGCTGTCGTCGTTTTTCCACAACCCTGCAAACCGACCAGCATGATCGGGGCAGGAATCCGCGATCCGAATTTGATGTTGGCGCTTTGGCTCCCCATCAGTTCGACCAGACGGTCATGAACAATTTTAACAACCTGTTGGCCGGGGGTAATGCTTTCGAGCACTTCCTTGCCAATGGCCCGCAGCCGCACATCTTCTATGAAATCCTTGACAACCTTGAAGTTCACATCCGCTTCCAGAAGCGCCATCCGGATTTCCTTGAGCGCGGCATTGACACTTTCCTCATTAAGGAGACCACGACCCTTGAGCTTCTTAAAAATCCCTTCAAGTTTTTCCGCTAAACTTTCAAACATAATCTAAACCTTTTTATTCTTTCTTTTCGGCATGCGAACCGACCGTCCGGATGATGCACTTGACGTTGACTTTTTTGGAAATCCTGTCTGCGGCAGTCTGCGCCTGCGCCTTGGTTTCAAATCCCGTCGCCAGCACGCGATACCATGTTCCCTTCTCTGGAATGTCCATTTTCAAAACCTTTGATGGATAACCCAACGCGGCAACTGTTTTGTGAATTTGACTGGCTTTGGCTTTCTCCTTGAGCGACGCCACCTGGATAAAAAACAAAGCCCTGGCTGGCGGGGCTACCGTTGAAACCTCTCTATTTTTAGATTTACTTTCCTCCAACGATTTTTCTTTGGCTATAATTTTTTGTCCGATAATATCTTCATCTGATGAAACCGTTTTCTTATGGGCGGGTGATGGTGGCGGCAAGGCTTTTTGATCCGTTACCTCCGGCTTTTTTTCCTCAACCGGCATGGGCTGCATCGACGGCCTCTTCGAGCTGGTCAGGTCATTATGAAATGTCAAATCCATGCTGGTTTTATCGGCCTGAGCGTCCTTGCTCTCCGTGACTTTTTGCACACTGGCAACCTTGGCCGGTCGCCAGAACAAAGCCAGAACCTGTTGCGGCATGGAAGAAATCTTTTCAGGATAGGTATCGATGTTTTTACCAACTCCGACCCCCAAGACAAATGAAAGACAAAGCAGGGCAGTCATCCCGCCGACAACAATAAACAAACCTGTTTTTCCAAGCTTCAGTTCAAATTTTTTAATATTACCGGGACCCATTTCCTGCCTCTCACATCTTCTCCGGCGCATGGACACCTAATATTTTCAGCGCATTCGCCAGCACAATACGCACCGCATCGACCAGAACCAGGCGAGCGGCCGAAAGCGCCGCATCTTCCGTCACCACTTTATTCTTATTGTAGTAGCTGTGAAAGACACCGGCCAGCTCATTCAAATAAAAGGTAACGCGATGAACTTCCAGCGACTTTGCCGCGCCTTCCAGCATTTCGGGATAGCGCGCCATCATTTTAATCAAAGTTCTTTCTTCCGGTTCGATCAGCAGTGAGGGATTAATGTTTTCATAAACCGGCAAGGCCATGCCTCGTTCAACCGCCATCCGGATGATACTGCAGATTCGGGCATGTGCATACTGGACATAGAAAACAGGATTTTCATTGGATTGCTTTTTCGCGACTTCCAGATCAAAATCCAAATGGCTGTCTGACCGGCGCATCAGGAAATTATAGCGGGCCGCGTCACGACCCACCTCGTCGAGCACTT
>CAYVFA010000140.1:0-5792 GCA_964450075.1 uncultured Smithella sp. | reverse complement strand
GACGGAGGAGTTGATTTTGCAATGATGAAGTCCATCCGAAGCCAGTTGCTTATCCAAAATCGCCGCCGGCATCGGCTATCCGCTGATGGTGCGCCCCTCCTACGTGCTGGGTGGACGCGGGATGGAAGTGGTTCATGATGAAGAAATGCTGAAACGCTATGTCAAAGCCGCAGTCGGCGTCACACCGGAGAGGCCTATTCTGATTGATAAGTTTCTGGAAAACGCCATTGAAGCTGAAGCCGACGCCATTGCCGACGGCACGGACGCCTTTGTTCCGGCGGTGATGGAACACATCGAACTGGCCGGCGTCCATTCCGGCGATTCCGCCTGTGTCATTCCGCCCATCAGCATCTCCGCTCGCCATATCGATACGATCATTGACTACACGAAAAAAATTGCCGTGGAATTCGGCGTCGTTGGATTGATGAATATCCAATATGCCATCGCGGGCAATGTGGTTTATATTCTGGAAGCCAATCCCCGTGCCTCGCGCACGGTTCCGCTGGTCTCCAAGGTCTGCAATATCTCCATGGCCCGGATTGCTACACAGATTATGCTGGGCAAAAAACTCAAAGACATGAATCTGAAAAACAAAGTCTTCGGCCATTTCGGCGTCAAAGAAGCCGTGTTCCCTTTCAATATGTATCAGGAAGTCGATCCGATTTTGGGGCCTGAAATGCGCTCCACCGGCGAAGTGCTGGGTTTGGCTGATTCATTCGGTCTGGCCTACTACAAGGCTCAGGAAGCAACCGGGCAGAGCCTTCCCTCGGATGGCACCGTGCTCATCACGGTTGAAGAAAAAGATAAAGATGGCATCCTGGAAGTCGCCCGCGCTTTTACCAAAATCGGTTTTAAGATCATTGCCTCGTCGGGAACCGATAAATTCTTTGCCGATCACGGCATCGTCTCGGAACGGATTTTGAAGATGCATGAAGGGCGACCCAATATCGTCGATGCCATCAAAAACGGCGAGATTCAACTGGTGATCAACACGCCGGCCGGACGCCTGAGTAAATATGACGATTCTTATATCCGCAAGGCGGCCATCAAATACAAGATCCCCTACATTACGACCGTTGCGGCCGCAGTCGCCGCGGTCAAGGGCATCGCCGCTTTCCGTCAGGGTCACGGCCGGGCGAAATCGCTGCAAAGCTATCACGCGGAGATTAAGTAAAAAAGGTTCACGGTTCAACGGTTCAACGGTTCAACGGTTGAAAGTAGGGAACAGTCTTTCCACGCATGAGGTGGCAAGACTGTTCCCTTTTTATTTTTGCGCCTTGCATTGCAACCACGTAAGATTCTTGAATGTGTCATTGCGAGCAAAGCGAAGCAATCTCTATTGTTTCGAGAGTAATTTTTCTTTGATCCTTACTGTCCAAATTTTACCGGCGCGGTGATTGAGGGGTAGATTATCCGCTGAAAAAGTATGCAATAAGGTTCATCCGGTTGATGCTTGGCTTCCCGTCTTATCCTGCCTAATGAATGTCCTGTATCGGGCGTTATGTGAACTTCATCTACTTTATCGTCACATATGCTGATCGAGCCGGATCAATGAATTCGGAATGAAAGGCGCTCACATTGGCATCCTGTTTTTTTATCTGCTGGGGCTATTCGTGTCTTCCTGAAGTCAAGCGTTCGGTAATTTTTACGGGCATCCAACCTTTCAATTCGAATTCATCAATTAATGTCGATTATCTGCCTTTGCTTCGGACAAAATTTATAATAACTAAATTTGCTTTTCTTCTTGCGTTGAATGTATCGATTTATATTTATGTTCGCTTTTATCGTGATATGTTTTAAGGGTATTATAAAGGCGATTATGTAGCTCAGCGTTTTTTGACATAAAAAGGAAAACCAAATCATCTTCACGGTACCCGCATACAAAAACATTCTGATTTGCCGTAAGCTGATTTAATTTATTAAATACACTTTTTTCGTGAATCTTTTTGTTGTTTGGAAGATGCTGGTAAATCATTAATGCCGATGAAGGGTCAAGATATTCATGTAGTGATACAATTTCCTCATTGAGAATGTATTTTTCAGGCCCCATTTTTTTTAAGTATGACTTCGTTCCGCTTTCCAGTCCTGTGTCAGGATCGATAAATATCAGTGCGCTTTTCTCTTTTAGATATTCTTTAAAAGTAATCCAATATTCTTTTCGGGTGTCGTCTTTGAAAAATGTTTCGTCGACCGGCTCGACGGTTTTGTAGTTGTTAACGTAGGGTCTTAACCATTTCTCCCAATGGGATAGGCTTTTTGAATCTTGCTTACGGATGAAAGACAAAAGTTCTTCTGATTGCCTGCCAGTATTATTGGGTGTTTTTTTTCCCTCATTGTCATCAGTGCGGTGCTCTGTAAGCATTGGAACAAAAATATAATTTTCAAAAGTTTTATTATTTTTGTCCAGTATTGAAGTTATCAGATCATATTTAAAATAATCCCTGCTATCTCCAAAATATTTTAATTGCACCATGGTAGCCTCCTATAACAGTATTTTGGATCGCAATCATTTGATTTCCTTAGAGTAGTTTGTCTTGTAAGTCAATAATATTGTCAATAATTGCGGTCTAACTTATTGTGAGCACTATTAAATAGCTCGCCTAATGTTCCTAAGACAATCCGGATAGATGCTTTAGTTTGCGGTGTGTGTAACCGTGAAATCAATTCATCTTTTTGCAGGTCAAAAATCAAAGGCAGATTGACTTTTTTGTCATCGAAGCGAATTTCAACAAAGGTGTCTTCTCGCAGGTTGAGTGCATCAATCATTTGAACCAGTTCGCCTTTGAGCTGTTTCATCTTTTCTATTATGTTCTCTTTGGCATCCACGTTATCTTTCTTATCCTTTTCCAATGATACAATGGTTTGCACAATCCCAATGGCTTTCTCCTTTTGCCGGGAGTCAACAATCATGACTGGAAACGTTTTTAATATTTCATGGAGATCAACCGGAGCACTCAGATTACACTGACCGTGAGGTGACGAGAAAACCAGATGGCCGGCCAGCGCAGGATATTTTCCTTTGAGTTGCTTGAATAACGCATTGGCATTTTCCACTACAATTTTCAATTCCGTAGTATTCATCACATTTTCCTGTCAATCATTCTGCTGGCTGCATCACAATGCTTTCACACACTTGGAATTCATTAACTAGAGGTGCTATGGCGTGATTTCAACTCTCTTTGGATTATCAAAGCACATAAATTTGCCCGTGAATTTCAGCTTGACGGTACCAGTGGGACCATTTCTATGCTTGGCAATAATAATTTCCGCTATGTCTTTTTCGGGATTGTCGGCAGATTTGTTATAGACTTCATCCCTATAGATAAAAGCGATCACGTCGGCCTCCTGTTCAAAGACATCGGTATCTTGTAAATCATCCATTTGGGGACGGTGGTCGCATCGATCTTTCGTGTTGCTGCTTAGTTTAGAAATAGCAACGATAGGGACTTTTACTTCTTTAGCAAATGCTTTTAATGAATGACAAATATCAAACATTTTCGATTCATGATTGTCGGCTTGCATTAATTGTATATAGTCCACAATAATCAAACCAAGCCCGAAATCAGCCTTCAACCTTCGTGCCCTAGCTGCCATTTTCGGAAAGGATAAGGCTTGTGTGTCATCAATATATAGAAGGGCATCAGAAAGGTGTTCAGAGGCACGCTTTAGTTTTGGCCAATCCGTTTCACATAAAAAACCTTTCCGCAGGCGCTGTGCATCTATTCTTGATTCGCAGGCAAGCAAACGGAAAGCGATTTCATCATTGGCCTCATGAAGTGAGAAGTAGGCGACAGGGATCTTGCACTCCATCGCAGCAAATTGCGCGATATTTAGGGCAAAGGTGGTTTTTCCCATGCCCGGTCTTCCGGCGATAATGATCAGGTCGGAATTCTGCAGGCCAGAAGTCATATCATCAAATATTTCAAATCCGGTGGGTACACCAGTAATTAATTCCTTGCGTGCAAAAAGATTTTCGATTTCCTGTATTTTTTCCAGGACAATGGTTTTGGTTGAATAAAAGCAAGGTTTGACTCTATTTTCAGAGATTTCATAAATTTCATTTTCAGCACGTTCTAAAACGGCGTCAGCATCAGCGTTTTTGACATTGCAATTGCTAAATATGTTTTCTGATGCACAAATCAGTTCACGGCGGCTTGCGCTATCCTTAATAATTTCAGCACTTGCAGTAACATTTAAAGTTGAAGAAATATTTTCCATCAAAAAGGTAAGATAGGAAGTGCCACCAACTGAATCCAGCAATCCTTTTTCTTTCAGCACATTGCTTAAAGTGCCCAAATCAATTGCCGCTTCCTTATCGGCAAGATCTATCATGATACGGAATATCTTTCGGTGAGATTCATTATAAAAATCACGTATAGATATGATTTTCAGGGCGGTCTTGATCGAATTGTTGTCGCGCAAAATGCTCCCAAGAATAGACTGCTCAGCCTCCGGATTGTGAGGGAGGCCTTTAATGCTGTGCATTGTCAATACTATTTTGACCAGATCACAACTAATATCACTTCCTGTCAAAGCGGCATAGGCACTGACTTGATTTAAGAACCCTTCCAGTTCTCCGATATTTGACGTGACCAGAGCCGCGATGTAATTAGCAGCCTCATCGGATATGACTGTTTTGCTATCCTGTATTTTTCTTTTGATGATTGCGGTGCGCGTTTCTAAATCCGGGGGCTTGACATCTGCAATCAATCCCCATAGAAAGCGCGACCGCAGCCGTTCTTCCATGTGGGGTATATCTTTTGGAAATTTGCTCCCGGCAAAGACAACCTGCCTTCCTGAATCATGCAAGGTGTTAAAAACATGGAAAAGTTCTTCCTGAGTCCTATCTTTTCCCGACAGATCATGAACATCGTCAACAAGCAGGCAACCGGCGTTTCGATATTTTTCCTTGAAAAGGGACATGCGATCAGTGCGAATGGCATTAATCAATTCAGTCGTCAATGCCGCCGCCGATACGTATATGACCCTGCCCTCAGGTTGAGATGCTGCTATCATCAAGCCAATGGCATGGAGCAGGTGCGTTTTTCCCAGGCCGGTACCCCCGTAAATAAAAAGCGGATTATAGTTTTTAGCTGGAGCCTTGGCTGTGGCAATGGCTGCAGCCTGCGCAAAGTCATTGCAAGGCCCGACAACAAAACGCTCGAAGGTGTATTTGCTATTCAGAGATGTCATTGTTAACTCCTTCTTATAATTTGTTTTTATTAATATTTAGATCTTTCAGCACACGGATTTCTTCTTGAAAAAAGTGTTGTCATAAATGGCGTGTGGAATTACGTTTGTCTATATCTCCAGCAAACTTAATGCTTCCGCATAATTTTCTGGAAATTGATTATTGTGCCTGTATCTATGCTCCACCATATAAATCGCCAGGATCGACTGAACAAAATTTTCCATATTGTTATAAGGAAACGTTGTGCTGCGCGAGATTCTCAAGATTTCATTGGATGCGTAATGCAAATCATAAACATCATTTTCAGCTGTTTCAGAGACCATGCATATAGTCCATATACATGGGGTGCGGGCAATGACAAATTGTCGCAACTGAAAGAATATAGGAATATCTATATCGCTGACAAGTACAGTCATGCTTTGGTTTCCCATTTGTTTCTGAAGTTTTTTCTCCCATGAATTGTGGCTGAAAGATAATGGCAGGCAATTACCTTGACGAAAATTCACTTTCTGCAATGGTTTTCCCAAATATGCTGAAACTCTACTGCCTATTTCCATCCCGGTTGATCCTAAGCCGAGATAGCAGATGCTAATTTGCTCTT
>CAYVFA010000139.1:0-5845 GCA_964450075.1 uncultured Smithella sp. | reverse complement strand
GTGCAGACGATCAGGACATAATGCGCCCGCCCGCCGCCTGTCTTTAATTCAGAAGTTTGTTGGGAATGGCTTTCCTGAGCGTTCATCTCCACCTCCTGAAATATATGATGTGCGTTCTTCCAGAGCCAGACACGCGGCGGTGATTATATATTTTGACGGCATCCGGAAGTTTTGTATCATCCAGTCTTTTGCCGATAAAAGCAAGTTTGTTTTTCGGATCATGAAGCGCGAAGAAAACAGATGGCAATATCTTGCTCAGTGCCGTCTGAAATGATATGTTTCCGTCATGGAAAAAACCATCATCCAAATTTATGAAGTTCAAAAGTCCGGGGAAGCGGAAGCTTTAGTTGCTTTGGGCGTGGATCACATCGGGAGTGTGCTGGCTGATGTAAATAAATGGAAGAATGCGACGATTCGTAAAACGGTTCAGGTGGTACGGCAGTCCGGGGCCAAAAGCGGTCTGATTCCACTCATGAAAGATCCGGTCAAGATCTTTGCGGCGCTCGAATACTACGAGCCTGATTTTGTTCACTTGTGCGATACGCTCTCGCCGTTTCCGGAAGAACAGCAAACACTCGTGCGTGACTTCGATGCGCTTTTATCGCTGCAGATCGACATTAAAGACCGTTTCCCGCAAATGGACATCATGCGGTCGCTTTCCGTCCCGCGAACAGGCCAAGCTCACGCTACCGAAATTGAAAAAAATGTTCTGGGGTTTGTTGAGCGTTTCGCGCCTTTTTCTGATTATTTCTTGATCGACACGCTGCTTGGCGGAGAAAACCAGCCGGTACAGGGTTTTGTCGGGATCACAGGCGAAACCTGCGACTGGGTTATTGCCGGAAAAATCATCGCAGCCAGTCCCATCCCGGTTATTCTGGCAGGCGGTCTCTGGGGCGAGAACGTCTATGAGTCCATTGTCTCGCTTGCACCGGCAGGTGTCGACAGCTGCACCCGGACCAACGCCGTGGATAAAAGCGGCCTGCCCATCCGTTTTAAAAAAGACATGAAAAAAGTCAGGCAGTTTGTTGAGGAAGTTCATCGTGCCGACCGGTTTATGGAGAAAACCCATTTTGCCGCAAACCTCAGAAGATAAGACCATCACGGCGATGATTCATCTGTATTGCTGCGAATGTCATCAGACCAGTCCTTCCGAACTTTGTCATTCCTGCAGGGACCTGCTGGCCTATGCAAAAGCGCGGTTGTCGAAATGTCCTTACGCCGATGACAAACCAACCTGCGCCAAGTGCCTGGTGCATTGCTACAAACCCGAGCGCAGACAGCAAATTCAGCAGGTCATGCGTTATGCCGGCCCGCGCATGCTGCGTTCCCATCCACTTCTGGCCATCCGCCATTTATTGAAAAATTTTAAAAAACCCAAAGCGGTGAAAACATGAAAATCGCCATTATCGGAGCCGGGCCGGGCGGACTCTATGCGGCGCTCACAGCGGCAAAGCAAAATATCCCCGTTGACCTTTTTGAAAAGCGAAATGTTGGAGAGGGTATCGTCTGCGGCGAGTGCATCTTCGATTCGTTGCGGATTATGGACAGGCCGGGCCGTGGCCTTTTACGCCCGGTTGATGAAATTATTCTTCAGGGGCACAGGCCTTACCCATTTCCTCTTTCCAAACACCGTCCTTTGTGGATGCTTGACCGGAAAACTTGGCAGCAGGATCTGGCAAAACAGGCACGGGAAATGGGTGCCGCCGTTCATGAAAACTCGAAAATAACAGTGGAGCGTTTAAGACGGATGCAAAAAGAGTATGACTGGATCCTCGACGCAAGCGGCGCTCCGTCGGTGACGTCGAGACTCTATCAGTTTTCAGTTGAATATTTCAGAGAGTACCTTCTGGCGCATCAACTGGTGCTGGCAAGTGATTTCAGTGAGCTTTGGCCGCGCATTAAGGTTTCCTTTTTTCCAAACCTGCCTACTGAATTTCAGCCCGCCTATTACTGGGTCTTCCCCAAGGATGAGAGGCGGGCCAATGTCGGCGTGGTCTGCACGGTGCGCGGCGCTTTGAATAAAGACCGGCTGGATTTGAAAAGACTGTTGGCGGATGCTTTGCGCGCGGAAGACCTTTCTGATGCGGTGGTGCTGGAAAGGGGCGGCGGCATTGGCCCAACCCGGATGCTGCCACGTCTTGTTTACGATAATATTATTCTGATCGGCGACGCCGCAGGCCTCACATCCGCTCTGCACGGCGGTGGAATCGACATGGCCTGCTTAAGCGGCGTTCTGGCGGTTACGGCCGTAAGGGCAGGACAAAAAGGAGTGAACGGCTATGCGGCGAAACTCCAAGATTATCTCAGAGAAAGAAACGCGCTGGAAGCCGTAACCATCCGTAAAATGCGTCAACTTTCTTTTGAGGGATTCGACAGGCTTCTTCGTGGCGTTACGGCCAAAAGCAAACGCACTCGGCTGATGACCGGATTGTGCCATCCGGACATGCTTTACACAACGCTCAAATGGTTTGGCACAAAAAAAGAAACACCCGTCTGGCCGGTTTAAATTCAGTTTATCCGGTTCTATGGATAGTCTTTTTATCGCAGAATATTACAGGCCATCAGGGCACATTATGTGCTTTGCCGTCCGTATCGTAACAAGTAAGTTCTCCCGAAAACGAGCTTCCGTCCGCCGGATAGCACGCCCAGCATTTGCCTTCGCATTTTGAGGCGTACTGCTCATTACACTCGTTGGCGTATTTTGCATACTTCGTGTGTTTGCAATCATCACACCCAAACGGCACATAAAAACATTGCCCCATGGATACGGTGCCCGCGCTGCTCTTAGTCCCCCTGTCTTTAATGCAGTGCAATGTTTTGTCTGCACAATCGGCGTAAGCGCAGGTTCCACAAAATACCGTGACAACAGCCAGAGCCATGATCAGATACCCGAAAATTCTTTTCATCTTCATTTTTCTCCTCCTCAAATGGATTACTTCATGGTGAGCAGCATCTGCGTCCAGGTAAGCCCTCCGCCGACCAGAGACATGGCCACATGATCACCTGCCCGGAGCTCATCCCAATGCTGACTCAGAACGGACGGTCCGCCGGCGCATCCGACATTGCCGAAGCGGTTGACGTTGTACCAGTGGTTTTCCGAAGACACCCCCGACCTTTCCGCGGCGGTCTGTAAAACACCCAGGTTGGCCTGATGGCCGATAAAGAAAAAACGGCTCTTGTCTGCATCGGGCGCCAGGGCCAGAATATTGCGCAGACCATCGGTTGTCTTGCGGATGGCAAAGCCCTGCACCGCACCGCCGTCCTGACCGAAATAGCTCCAGCGCGGCACAACCGCTTTGTCCCACATCGTCGGTTTGGAGTCCATTTCACAATCGGAAAAAATTTTATTGGAAGGAACCGTGGTGGACAGAATCGATGCTGTGGCGCAATCGCCGAACAACACGGCGGAACGGCGGTCGGAATAGTCGATGGTGGTCGTTGCCGCTTCAATATTGGTGATCATGATGTAAGGCGGCAGCTTTTCAGGCTTTACCGAATCCAGATACCGCATCTGGACGCCGTAAGTTGCGCAGGCGGAGTTGATATCAAAGCAGGGAACATCAATGCCCAGATCGCCTGCGACGGTGCAAGCCTCAGCGGGCGTCAGGTACTGAGGCAGTGAACTTCCGGAGATGATCATGCCGATATCTTCCGCTTTCAGGCCGGCTCGATCCAATGCCCTCCGGGCTGCTATGCCCCCCATCTGGGCGTCTGAGTAAAGACGGACCTTGTCTGTTTCGCGGGGATCGGCGTTCTTGGTCTGGACAAGATAATCCAGAGGCATTACCGTACAGCGCGATTCAATGCCGACGCGTTCCATAATCCAATCGACGGTTGTGCCGATGTTCAGATCTTCCAAAAATTTGTTGCAAATTATATTTTCGGGATGAAAGTGCCCGATACCATGCAGATAAACCATGTTTTTTTGTGAAACCCCTTTCCTGCTATTAAGTTTTTTTGCGAGGCCGCAGAGTATAGGGAAAATGGCATCATATGTCAAAGAAATAAATATTATCGCAAAAATGTGCTAAATATTTAGAATACATAGGCAGTCTAAAGGGAGAACTTGCTTGTCAACCCTTCATTATGTTATGAGGCAAATCGGGTTAACACAAATTACTGACAGATCAGGGAGGTCTTAAAATGCTAACAGTCATTGCCAAACTACCGGTTAAAGAAGGAAAGATGGATGAAGCTTTGGCGGCTTTCAAGGAATTGATTGCCAAAGTGGCCTCGGAAGAGGGAACGGTTCTTTATTCTCTCAATCAGGATAAAGGCAATCCCAACGTGCTGGTGGTGGTCGAACAATACAAAGACAAAGCAGCGCTGGAATTTCATTCCTCCACGCCGTACTTCAAAGCTTTTTTTGCCGCAAGCGGTGCGTTTATCGGCGGCAAACCGGAGATGTCGATTATGAAAGAGATTGACCGGGTATAATAATTTCATTCCCAAATCAAGCGCTACCTTTGTTGGCGTCGTTGTCGGCTTCCTCAACGTATGTAAAATACGCTTCGTCGCCTCCTCCTAGCCGCCGCGGTATCATCTGTGATTTGGAAATGAAATAACGGTAGCACCGGACGGCTGTTTCATCATTTATGCGAATCGATCGCCCGTTTGCGCGGTGAGAAGTCTGTCCTGAAATTCTTTGACCCGAGGGGAGCCTTCTTCGGGCGACCAGGGCGCAAATAAAAGGGCTGTTGTTGGGTCGTATGGCCCCTGCTTCACTTCAAAAAAGACGGATTTTTCCTCCATGGGAATCCAGGTGTGGCACCGGTCTGCCGGGATTTCCAGAGCGAAAGCCTCTTTTCCCGGCCCGATGGACACCCGTTCGGTGACGACGCCTTCATCATCAAAAAGAAGGATGTCAAACTGTCCCCGAAGCACAATGGCAAACTCGCTTTTCCCGTGATGTCGATGCGGCCTGAAATAAGAGTTGAGTCCGGCTGCGACAAATAACCGTTGTATCGGGTCGGATAACAATTCGTGTATATTGTAATTGATTCTGAGCCGCAGGCTTTCGCCTGCTTTGTCGATCCACTCGTCCACCATCCGGTTTGTTACCAGTTTCATTTTTCCTGCCCCATCCTTGACTATGAATAAATTGCGATACGGTTTTTTATCAGAATAAGCGGCAATGTCAATAACCGGAATTTCCCGCGTCCTGCTGGTTCAATCATTCTGGTTGAACACTTTATTTGATCTTGCTATAAACCATAAATCTGCAAGTCATATTATGAATTAGAAAAACACACTGATTCAATCTACAAGATTAAATTAGAAAAAATATACTTCTATGGTTATAAAATTTCATCTAAAAATATTTTCAGTTTTTTAATCTTAATTTTTTTATTTTCTTTCAGAATATTTGATATTTTTATTGCGACAGCCTCACGTTCTTCGGTTGGTATTCCATCGATCTCCAAAAATCTAAACAATTCCAATAAATCAACGTCAAATATTTTGCAAAGCCTCAAAAGTGTATCCAGTGATGGATTTATAAGTCCACGTTCAATCATTCCATAATAACGATAAGAGAAATCCCATTTTTCCAAGTCTTCCTGCCTTAAGTTTTTTGACAATCTCAATTCCCTTAAACGCAAGCCAAGCTGTCTTTGAATTTCTTTAACGTCCACAATGATCCTCCTTGTGTTCTTATAATTCATTCAAGGAGTCGCATACAGACATCTAAATATGATAATATGGTTGCTAATATTATTTATATATGGTATGTACCTCGCATGTCATTAAATATTCAGATTTCTTTTGATGGCCATCAATGATTTGAAAAATTTATTTAAAATGCACAAAAATGCTTATAAAATTATTCTCCGAGTAGCTGATGGCG
>CAYVFA010000138.1:0-6042 GCA_964450075.1 uncultured Smithella sp. | reverse complement strand
GGCAGCATGGCAAACGGATCGCGTCTGACCTGTCCGATATTTGCGGAAATGGCAGCAGCGGTAATTTCGGAGCCGACAATCGACCCCAGGAATACGCCGTGATTCCAACTGCGCGCCTGATGTACAAGCGGTATGGTGCTGGGTCGGCGGCCGCCAAAAAGAATCGCGCTGATCGGAACGCCTTTCGGATTTTCCCAGTCCGGGTCAATGGCGGGACATTGTTTGGCGGGAGCGGTAAACCGGGAATTGGCATGAGCCGCGACTCTTCCGCTATCCTTGGTCCATTCTTTGTTGGTCCAGTCAATGATTTTACCGGCAGGGGCATCATAGCCGATGCCTTCCCACCAGACATCGTTATCTTCCGTTAAAGCAACGTTTGTGTAGATCGTATTTTTTTCTATGGCCTTCATGGCATTATAATTCGAATCTAATGACGTGCCGGGAGCCACACCAAAGAAACCGGCTTCGGGGTTGATAGCGTAAAGCCTGCCATCATCGCCAAACTTCATCCATGCAATATCATCACCAACCGTTTCAACCTTCCATCCGGGTACAGTAGGAATCAGCATGGCCAGATTGGTCTTGCCGCATGCAGAGGGAAAAGCGGCGGCAATGTATTTCTTCTCTCCTTCGGGATTGGTGATGCCAAGGATCAACATATGCTCGGCAAGCCACCCCTGCTCTTTGGCCATGACCGACGCGATCCTTAGCGCAAAACACTTCTTGCCCAGAAGAGCGTTGCCGCCGTATCCGGAACCGTAAGACCAGATGGTCTTTTCTTCCGGAAAATGGGAAATGTATTTTTTCTCAATCGGAGCACAGGGCCACTGAGAACCATCGGATTCGCCTGCTGCCAGCGGTTTGCCCACGGAGTGAAGGCAGGGAATAAATACGCCGTCTTCTCCCAGAACATCCAAAACCTTAATGCCCACTCTGGTCATGATGTGCATGTTGACAACGACATAGGGTGAATCGGTGATCTCAATACCGATCTGGGCGATGGGCGAACCCACTGGGCCCATGCTGAAGGGAATAACGTACATCGTCCGGCCTTTCATACAACCGTCATAGAGGCCTTTCATGGTCGTCTTTAAGCCTTCTGGATCAATCCAGTTGTTGGTCGGACCTGCTTCATCCCTGGTCTTCGATGCAATATAGGTCCGGTCTTCAACGCGCGCCACATCGGAAGGATCGGATCGGAAAAGAAAACTGTTGGGGCGCTTGCTTTTGTTCAGCGGTGTGGCCAGTCCGCAATCAACCATGATTTTTATCATGGCGTCGTATTCATTTTGAGAGCCATCGCACCAGTAAATCTTTTCCGGTTTGCACATTTTGGCCATGTCATCTACCCATGAGATGAGCTTTTTATTTTTTGTCATGCTGCTGTTGTTCATTCGGCTGTCTCCTTTATGCCTTGATTATTATTGGTCTTGCTCAGAAAGTTATCACGTATTCTCAAAGTGAAACGCCTAGAAATACCAACTGCGCTCAACTAGTAAATAATTACCAAAAAAGCAATGAATATTATCGATTGAAATGGCATCCATTTTTTTCTACATCACCCTAGTTTTCCAGTAACGGTAATAGCGCAGAGGAATCACAAGAACAAAGAAGGGAATCATATACATGGCGGCAACCAGCGGCTCGACCGGACCGAAAAACTCGGACGAGAAAACAATCACCAGCACGTTATTGATATTTCCCAGCATGACGGCGCCGGCCAGATGATTATGCAGGGGGCCTTTCCGGAAGAAAAATATTCCGACGGCGCAATAAATTGCCGCCAGGACAAATACGATGATGGTCGCCATGATAATCACGGAAGGCTCTTTTTTGAAAAACGGCGCGTAACGATAGAAGACACCCAGGTTAATGAAAGCAAACATTAAGAGCGAAACAGGAAACTGAATTTTCAAAATCGGAGCAACCAGCCAGGGTGTAAGGTAGCGAATCATTTCGACCAGGATAATCGGAATAAAAATAACCGTCGCCAGCATTTTGAGCATCGCCGGAAAAGAAATGGTCACCTCTTGGGCAAGTACGATCTTGATAAGCGCAGGTAGTGTGAAAGGCGCAAGGATAGATGTAATAACCACCACAACCAGAACAAGGGATGAATTGCCCTTGACCATATTCGAAATCATCGGCGAAACAACACCTGTGGAAACACCCGTCAAAAGCATTGCCGCCAGGGCGTATTGGGGGGCGATAAAACAAAAGATAAAATAAATAATGACCGGTAAAATGGCAAGCTTCAACACGGTAAAACCCAGAACATCCCGGCCGTTAACCTTCAATGCTTTCCAGACATCCGCCAGATCAATGGAAAGGTAGCTCAAAAAAAAATTGACCATCAGGCAATAAAAGGGCAGCGCTTGAAAACGCGCCCCGAAATCGGGGAAAACAACGGCAACGGCCATAGACGTAATGACCACGACCACAAGTAAAAAATCGTTCCGGCGAAAAGGAATTTGCATGCTGTTTGAATATCAGATAGCTGCTATCTTATCAAGATCTTTCACATTTGTAATACATTGACTTGGTATCGGCTTTTGTGATAATGCCCGCCATTGAAAGTTTTATATCCCATAGGACCTCAGGAAGGAGAACCAAAGTTATGGCATCAAATTTTTTGTATTCTACCCGCGAGCACAAGTTTATTTTTAAAGAATGGCTGGACATGTCCAAGGTTTTTGAAGCTGGACGTTTCAAAGGAGGTTATACGCTTGACGACGTTGAGTCGATCCTGGAAAACGCGATGAAAATCGCCAAAGAAGTTGTGGCGCCCACCAACGAAGATGGCGATAACCTTCACGCCGTGTATAAAAACGGCAAAGTCACCACACCCGAATCCTTTAAGAAACCTTACCAGACTGTTCAGGAAAACGGGCTGGGCTCCAGCAATGCCGATCACTCTGACCCCAGCTCTCTGCCTTTGTGCGTGATGGGCGCAACCAATGAATATCTGGCCGCCGCCAATGCCGCATCCGGTCCTTATGTCATGGCGACAACCGGTTCAGCCGGCCTGATTCGTGACTTCGGCAGCGAGAAGATCAAAAACATTTTCCTGCCTAAAATGTTTTCCGGCCAGTGGGCGGGTACCATGGATCTGACCGAACCCAACAGTGGTTCCGATGTTGGCGATATTGTGACCAAGGCCACCCCGACCAGTGAGCCGGGCATATACAATATTGTCGGCACCAAATGCTTCATCACCGGCGGCGATCAGGACATCACGGAAAACATCATTCACCTGACCCTGGCCCGCATCGAAGGTTGTACCAAGGGCACAAAAGGAATCTCCCTGTTTGTCGTTCCCAAATACTGGCACACGGAAGCAGGCGAAAAAGGCGAATTCAACGATGTCAACTGCGGCGGCGTCGAACACAAGCTGGGGCTTCGTGGATCAGCCACCAGCATCATCAATTTTGGTGAAGAAGGCAAGTGCCGGGGATACCTCCTGGGCGATGCCCCGGTCGATGGCAAAGGCGCAGGAATGGCCCAGATGTTCCAGATGATGAACGAAGAACGCACCGTTACAGGACTGGCCGCACTGGCCGCCGCCACGGTTTCTTACAACAACGCAGCCATGTATGCAGCGGGGCGCATTCAGGGACGTCAGCTCACCAACCCCAAGGCAGGCCGTGTTCCCATCATCAATCATGAAGATGTGCGCCGTATGCTGATGTACCAAAAATCCATCACCGAGGCCAGCCGGGCCATGATTCAGATGTCCTACTATTGCATGGACATTGCGGAAAATACGGCTGATGAAGCTGAACGCAAACGCGCCAAGGCTTTTGTGGAAGTCAACATCCCGATCGTCAAAGCCTGGATTTCAGATATGGCCTTCCTCAGCATCTCCGAGGCCATGCAATGCTACGGCGGCTATGGGTTCTCCGAGGATTACCCGATTGCGCAGCAGCTTCGCGACTGCCGGATTTACCCGATCTGGGAAGGCACCAACTATATCCAGTCGATGGATCTGATCGGTCGCAAATGGATGATGGCCGGCGGACAGGTGTTTGCTTTATGGTTTGCTGAACTGGAAAAATTTGTCGCCGACAACAAAGAGGACAAAGTTTTGGCCGCACAGGTCGCTTTGCTTGCCGAGGCGTTAAACCAGTACAAAGAAATCCAGGCAACCATGGCCGGTTATCTGGGACAGGGCCGGTTCGGCGCAATCGGTTTCTTTGCCACCCGCATTCTCCATGCAACGGGCTATATCTACGGCGCAAAACTGCTCTTGGAACATGCCCTCATTTCCCAGAAGAAAATCGATGCAATCGGCAAAGAGCATTTTGAATATCCGTATTACGCGGGCAAGGTGGCATCGGCTAAATTCTTCGCCCACAATATTCTCCCCCATGTCGGCATGATTCTGCGGGTCATCAAGGAAGGCGATAATTCAGTAATGGAAATTCCCGAAGCGTCTTACATGATGGAATAACACATCTTTCTTATGGGGCGGGAGTCCATAAACTCCCGCCCCATAAAACATTTTATTTCCTGTATCCTTTTTTCTCCTCATTCGTCTAATCAGACAAGAAGTTTAATTTTCGAAAAAAGGAGAAATAAAAAATGGAAACCAGACAGGGAAAACAATTATCAAATCAGGAAAAGACACTGATCGGAATGGGTGCGGCCATGGGTGCGGGCTGTAGGACTTGCGCCGATAAGCTCCACGAAGCGGCGGTATCACTGAATATCCCGGAAGAAGAAATGCTCAAAGCCTTTCTTCTGGGACTCGATGCCAAAGCAGATGCAGTCAAAACCATGAAGAGCAAAGTTTCAGCACTTCTGTCTGATATAAATGCGGGCAACGCAAAAGATTTTACCCCACAGCTTGCCTCCATGATCCGCATGGCTTCTTTTACAGCCGCTAATTCTGCGCCCGATTGCCTTGATGAAATCAAACAGGCCATGCGACAGGGAATGACCAGCGAACAAATACAGCTTTGTGTGGCCACCGCTCAGATGGTTCGGACACATGCCATGGGTTTTTCCGACAAGGAAATCTCGGACAAGTTCAGCGGCTCTGAACCGAATGTTGAAGGCGCATGCGGCTGTGGCTGTGACCCGGCAAACAAGCAAAATACATCCGGCTGTTGCGGGTAAGTTGCTTGCAGAAGGAACATTGAAATAGTAATATGACGCATCTGGTAAATTTAAAAGAAAATTCTTCCAAAAGGGTTGCCATGGCCAAGCCGGAATTGGACTTTAAAAAGATACATGACACTTATGCACCGCGAATCAGGCATTACCTGGAAAAACTTGCAGGTAGCGATGAAGCGGATGATCTGACGCAGGAAACATTCGCCAGAGTCAGCCGGTCTCTGAAAAACTTCCGGGGGCAATCCAGCCTCTGGACGTGGCTCTATAAAATTGCCACAAACACCGCCATCGATAGAAATAGAAAAAATAAGCTCGTCAGGAATAATCTGGCACTCGATGTTGTGGCAGAAATAGCGGACAAGAATGTCTGGACGGGGGAGGTCCTTCCGCTGGACGATCATGTCATTCGCAGGGAAATGAATAGTTGTATTCGCGGCGTGGTTTGCAAGCTTCCCGAAACGTACCGGACGGTCATCGTGTTGAGCGAATTTGAAGGATTTAAAAATGAGGATATCGCCATCATCCTGGGACTCAAACTGGAAGTGGTCAAGATAAGGCTGCACCGGGCAAGACTCAAGTTGAAGGAAGAACTTTCCAAACAATGTATCCTGTATCGAGACGAACGCAATGAGTTTGCCTGTGAACAGAAACATGATTCATTTGTGGGAAAAGACCAGATCCTTTCTTTGGCAAAAAATAAATAGAGCGATGCAATGACGTCCTACCCCATTGACCCCATCCTCCCGGAATTGCAGAGAGCCATTCGTGAGCATCACACCGTTGTTCTTCAGTCACCGCCCGGTTCAGGCAAGACAACACGGGTGCCCCTGGCGCTCCTGGATGTCATCGAGCCTGAGAAGGGACGCATCCTCATGCTGGAACCCCGGAGGATTGCCGCCGTCTCCGCCGCCCGGTGGATGGCCAAAA
>CAYVFA010000137.1:0-6119 GCA_964450075.1 uncultured Smithella sp. | reverse complement strand
AACAGAAGGTTATTGCTATGAGTGAATTTTCAGCAGCCGTTTCCAATCAAACCAAAATCCGCCTGTTGGCGCTGATGATGGCGATGGAAATTTATACGATTGGCGTCTCCGCCATTGGTATCGCCACCTCCAACTCCATCGTTTTCGTAGCCAATTTTGTTATCGCCTTTACGGGAGCTCTGGCCTCGGGGCTTTCGCTTTACACGGTCAAAAGGATGACGCGGGGAACGGATCTGCTCAACACTTACGGCCTGGGACGGATGGAAACTATCTCCAGCATTGTCGTCGGCATCACCATGCTTCTGGCCGTTTTATTTGTCACCTACGAAACCGTTATGAAAATTCTCCATCCTGCCCAACAGCATGGAGGCCTCGTGGCCATGCTTCTGACTTTCGCTTCCTTCATCGCATCACTCTGGCTCTGGATACGCAATTACCGGTTGAGCAAGACGGAACATTCCCCCATCTTCAGTTCGATATGGCGGATGGCCAGAATGGGCGCACTGGAAGATTTGCTGATTATCCTCGCCGTGGGGATTTCGCTGATTTTTGAAGGCGCGGCCTGGACACGTTACCTCGATGTCTGCGCGACATCTTTTCTCCTGATCAGCATCCTCAAATCGATCTATGACGTTTTCTCCGGCTCCATCAGCGATCTTTTGGATCGCAGTCTTGACGAATATGATCTGCTGATTATTCTACGCGAACTGGTCGCTAATTTCGACGCCTACGATCAGATTCACGGCGTCCGCTCACGCCGGTCGGGAAGCCAGACCTTCATCGAAATATTTCTGGAATTCAACAACGAAACAAAGCTGGAAACCGTTTACCGTTTAAAGGAACGATTGGATGCGGAGCTGAAAAAACGGATCCCCAACGCCCAGATCATGATCATACCCAGCAGGGCGTCCAATCCTTAAAATGCTACAAGGGGCGGGTTTGCAGCCCGCCCCTTGCAACACATAATCAAAAAATGATTGTACCTGTTGCAATTATTTCTTTACATTCGGTTTCGGTGCGGAAGGAACAGCAGCTCCTGTGGCCACCTTCGTATCCAGCAACTCCACTTCAAAAATCAGTGTCGCACCACCGGGAATAACGGGTGGCCGTCCTCTGTCACCGTAAGCCGTCTCCGACGGACAAACCAGTTTGGCCTTGCCGCCCACTTTCATCATGCTGACGCCTTCCGTCCAGCAGGGGAAAACCTGACTAAGCGGTAATTCAACAGGCTGACCGCGTTTGATGGAACTGTCAAATTCCTTGCCGTCCATCAGGGTGCCCGTATAGTGCACTTTCACAATGTCCGTGGCTTTGGGCTGAGCGCCTGTGCCGGCCTTGATTTCTTTGTAGATCAAACCGGAAGCGGTTTTTTGCGCGCCTTTTTCTGCGGCGGCTTTTTCTAAAAACGGCTTGGCTTGCGTTTTTTGCTTTTCAGTGGCTTTTGCCAGGCGGGTCTGAGCCAATTCACCCAGTTTCTGCATGTTGGCTTCCGGCTCCGCCGCCAGCTTTTTACCGGCGGACGCATCGGACATGCCCTGCTGGACAAACTTCAGCTCTTCAGGCGACAGGTCAAAAACGGATAATTGTTTGTTGAGATGAACACCTAACGCATAGAAGGCCTTCTGGTCTTCTGTTTTCGGTGCTTCCGGTGAACAGCCCCAAACAGCCATCAGGGCTATCAAAACGACCATCATCAATTTACGCATAAAATTCCTTTCTTTTCTTTTTTATTTAAATGGCTCTTGCCTTGGAACTATTTCTTCTTGCCTGCCTTGGAAGGGACGGGGGTTTTGGAGGCAGGCGCAGCAGACGCTTTGATTTCCAGCAGTTCGACTTCAAAAACCAGTGTCGCGCCGCCGGGAATGATGGGCGGTCTGCCCTGATCGCCATAAGCGAGGTCGGCAGGGCATGTGAGTTTAGCCTTGCCCCCGACTTTCATCTTACCCACACCTTCCGTCCAGCACGGGATAACCTGCCCCAGCGGAAATTCCGCGGGCTGACCACGCTTGATGGAACTGTCAAATTCCTTGCCGTCAATCAGTGTGCCGGCATAGTGAACTTTCACCGTATCCGACGCTTTGGGATAAGCGCCGCTGCCTGCCTTGATTTCCTGATAGATCAAGCCGGTTGTGGTTTTTTGCGCGCCGATCTGTGCGGCCGCTTTTTCCAGATAGGGTTTGGACAGCTCTTTTTGTTTTTGCGCGGTGGCCTGCGTCCGTGCCTGGGCCAGCGCATTGAGGTTTTGTCCATAGACTTCCGGCTCAGCAATAAGTTTTTTGCCGGTTGCGGCATCCGTCATGCCCTCTTTGACAAATTCGACCTCCTCGGCGGACAGGTTGAACACAGCCATTTGCCGTGCCATATGAACACCCAGAGCATAAAGGGTTTTCTGGTCTTCCGTCTGAGGCGGGGCGGCCCCCGCAGGCAAAGCCATCAGCAAAACAAAAACACATACGATCAGTTTTCGCATAATATTCCTTTCTCGAATCATAAAATTTATAGTTTCATCACTGGACAGTGCGCTTAATCGAAGCGGGAAACATCCGTTTGGATCAGCGTTTCATCCAGCAGTTGCAGAACAACCTTCTCACCTTTGTTGACAGAAGAAACATTTTCATCAAGAACAATAAAAGCATTGGCGGTCACCATGGATTTCAAAATACCGGACCCCTGCTCGCCTGTCGTCCGGGCGACATAACGGCCTTTTTCTTTTTGAACGACCGCACGGATAAAATGCTTAATACCGGGGCTTTTCTTGATATCCTGACCGCTTATGGCTGTGAACATATGACGGAATATCCGTGTATGTCCCTGCATTTTCAGCAGAAAGGGACGGACAAACTGTTCAAAAGAAACCATGACGGAAACCGGATTGCCGGGCAGCCCAAAAAGCGGGATACCGTCAATGGCGCCATAAGCCAGCGGTTTACCGGGGCGCATGGCAACCTGCCAGAAGTGCATGGCGTTGCCCATATCACCCATCACGTCTTTGACGAAATCAAAATCACCCACCGAAACACCGCCGGAGGAAAGAATCACATCAGATCTTCGCGCCACCTGAAATTTTTCAACCAGTTCCTTCTTTTTATCACGACCGATGCCCAGTATAATCGGAATGCCGCCGCAATCAAGAACCTGCGCGGCAAGCGCATAGCTGTTGGAATTGACAACTTTACCGGCTGGCGGATTCACCTCAATATCAACCAGTTCGTCGCCGGTTGCCAGAATCGCCACACGCGGCTTCTGGTAAACATTAACCAGCGCCTTTCCCAACAACGCCAGCATGCCGATATGCCCCGGACGCAAAACGCTTCCCGCCGTGATGACCCGTTCACCTTTCTTGACATCCTCACCGGGAAAACGGACTTCCAGTCCGGGAGACGCGGCAACTTTAATCAGCACCGTCTTGCCTGACTCAACCGTATCCTCCCGACGAACGACGGCATCCGCGCCTTTAGGAATCAGCGCACCGGTCATAATGCGCGCCGACTGCCCGGCTTTAACGGTTTTGCGGGGGACACTGCCCGCGGCGATGGTTTCAATGACTTTGAGTTTCAGAGGCTTTCCGGCTTTTACATCTTTCGTATCGCATGCCCGCACAGCATAGCCGTCCTTCGCGGAATTGGCATCGGCGGGAATTGGATGTGGCGCAACAATATCCTCGCCGATCACCCGGCCTCGGGCATTCAAAATATCAACTTTTTCCAATCCCAGCGGGTGGCACCCGGTCAGAATAGTTTTAAGCGCCTCTTCCACGGCAATCATTTCGTTGTTTTCCTCATCGGGCGGTCACTTTATCAAAGACGCGTGTGTTGTCAATGAAAAAGGTTAAGGAAGGTTCAGCGGTTCAGGGTTCAACGGTTCAAGGGGGCAAGAGTTCACGGTTCAACGGTTAAAAGCTAATGATTTACAGATATTTATTGGCTCCCGATAGAGCATTTCTTTTATCGTTTTACAGTCTTTTTCAACTGCACCCGCCCTGCTAATTTGAACCACATTGCTTTAGAGCTTTGGTAGCTATTCATTCTCCATCAAGGGTCATCGTTTTCGACGGGGACATTTTCGGTATCGGGATCGCTGCGCCGGACGTAATCAATCAAAGATTTCCCGAAAGGGGTCGCGGCTTGGAGGGAGCTGTAGTGTACATATAACTAATTAGGGCTATTTTTTAGCCAAATAGGACGTGGAGGAATTATACGCAAGACAAGAACATTCAGTTCCTTGCTTTTCAAGGTATGGTATAAGTAATTCGTTGAAAAATCCACCATCCATGCGTTGCTATAAAGGTCTGGGTGGGTATCGCGTGACCAATATTCGCCATCTCGTATGCTCATCATCGACAGACAGGGCGAACGCCGAAGTTCGCCGCGTAATTCAGATGTGTATGGTAACCGCCAGCCTGAATATCCACCCAATGAAAGGCTGGCGGCATAGTTCATGGCTGCGTCCCAATTCATGGGGCCAACTGCAGCCTTCGGCAACATCACGCCCAGGCTATTGTCCGTTAGGGTCCCATTCCCGTTATCTACGCACTCTTGAGCAAAAGCTGTCCCAGGGGCCAAGCAAGTCATAAAAAGCAGGATCGTGATGACAAGAGTATTTACTAAAACCTTCATCAAAATGCATCCTCCTCCGATTGATAAGAACTTCCTTTTTGTAGTTTTAAATTTTATTGAGTGCCGTCTTGCATGTCAAGAAGATTCTTGTAGCGCACTTTCGGATTCCCTGTTTCGTTAACATTCTTGGTTTCGTCAGACGATTCCCAGTCTGTGGCCAACCGATCTTATCTTTTCCAGCGCAAAGTCAAGATCTTCACGGGTATGAGTCGCCATGAGCGTGATTCGCAATCTGCTCGTTCCGACGGCCACCACCGGAGGACGCACTGCCGAAATCTGTATGCCTTCTTCCAGAAGTTTGAGACTGAATTGAAGCGTCTTGAGGGCGTCGCCAACGATCACCGGAATAATCGGTGTGATGCCTTCGGGGAGCTGAAATCCGACTTGTAGCAGCGCTTGTCTGAACCATCGGGCATTTTCCATGAGCGTCTCCCGTGCGGACGCGTCCTGTCTCATAATTTCGATGGCCCGAAGCGATACCGCAACCATCTGAGGAGACATGGCCGTGGAAAAAATGAAGCTTCTTGCCCGATTTTTCAGGTAATCGATCAGCAGTTTTCTTCCTGCCACAAAGCCGCCTTCGCCGGCGAGAGCTTTGCTCAGTGTTCCCATCGAAATATCGACCACACCCTGAAGTCCAAAATATTCCGACGTGCCTCCTCCCTGAGGTCCAAGGACACCGGTTGCGTGAGCGTCATCCACCATAATTAACATACCGTACCGGTGTGCCATCTCGGCCAGTTGAGGCACGGGCGCAATATCTCCGTCCATGCTGAACACGCCATCTGTAACAATCAAGCCCGGGGCACCCCGATGCTCTTTTAATTTGTTCTCCAGGTCTCGCCAATCGACATGTTTGTAAATGATGGTTTTTGCGCCGCTGAGCCTGCATCCGTCGATGATGCTGGCATGATTGAGGCTGTCAGAGAAAATAATCCAGTCCTTGCCTGCAATTGCGGAGATGACGCCCACATTAGCCATATAACCCGTGTTAAAAACAATGGCGGCTTCAGTATTCTTGAAATCAGCAATAGCCTGCTCTAGCTTTCTGTGCAGGTCATAGCTGCCTGTGGTGAGGCGCGATCCTCCCGAGCCCACACCGTAGTGTTCGATGGCCTCTTTAGCTGCGATTTTGAGCCGTTCATCATTGCACAGCCCCAAATAGTTATTGGAAGATAAGAGCAAGACATCCTTGCCCCTAATCTTGACGCGTGGCATCTGCGCGGATTCCAGATACCTGAATTCCCTCAGAAGCCCGCGTTCATTGATGCTTTGAAGTTCCTCTTCAATTCTTTGCCAGCTCATATTCCCTCTACCACGCATGCGGTTTTAACCCGCTTTTACAGCACGGTCGATGACCAGGTAATTTACAGACAGCTTTTCTATTAGCTTTGAATCAGAGTCTGCACAATGACCAACTTTTTTTTGCTTACTGTGTAACCCGTCGTCCCCCGATCCATGTAGAAAGAACACGTGGATTGTCTTTCGAGAGTTCTTTTGGAG
>CAYVFA010000136.1:4916-6152 GCA_964450075.1 uncultured Smithella sp. | reverse complement strand
TCGCACAAGGAAAAGCTCAAGAAAATGAGGACACTGGTTGATGTGCTGACGCTCTCGGCCACGCCGATTCCGCGCACGCTGCATCTGTCGCTGGTCGGCATCCGCGATTTATCCATTATCAACACGCCGCCGGAAGAAAGACAGCCGATTAAAACCTATGTTCTGGAGTTTGATGAAGATACCATCAAAGCCGCGATCGAGGCGGAACTGTTGCGGGCAGGCCAGGTGTTTTTTGTCCATGACCGGGTGCGCTCCATCTATTCGATCGCTCATCTGATTCAGCGGCTCGTCCCCAGGGCAAAAGTCGGCGTGGTGCACGGCCAGATGAAACCTTCGGACATCGAAAAAGCCATGTCGCAGTTTATTCGGCAGGAATTCGACGTGCTGGTTTGCACGACGATTATCGGCTCGGGCCTGGATATTCCCTCCGCAAACACGATCATCATCAACCGCGCCGACCGCTTCGGTCTGGCCCAGCTTTATCAGATCCGCGGCCGCGTGGGACGGGGCAATCAGGAAGCCAGCGCCTATCTGCTGCTGCCTGTGGGCGCGCTCCTGTCACGCGACGCCTTAAAAAGGCTTCAGGCCATCAAGGAATTTTCCGAGCCGGGTTCCGGTTTCCGCATCGCCTACAACGACCTGGAAATCCGCGGGGGCGGAAATCTTCTGGGGCTGTCACAGGCGGGGCATATCTCCGCCGTCGGTTACGAACTTTATACCGAACTGATGGAGAAGACCGTACGGGAAATCAAAGGCGATCCCGCGCCTGTCGAAGAAGCGCTTCCCGAAATTCAAATGGGAATTTCCGCTTTTCTTCCCGAAGACTATATAGCCGACATTCATCAGCGGCTGATTTTATATAAAAGAATCTCGCACGCGTCAGGTGCCCCGGATCTGGACGAGATTCAAAGCGAGCTTATTGATTGTTACGGTCCCCTGCCCCGGACAGCGGAAAATCTCCTGCGGGTGATCGGCATTCGTAATCAATTGAAGCCCTTACGGGCCAAAAAAATGGGATACGACGGCCAATACTTTTATCTGTATTTCCGGGAAAACTCCCCGATTGATCCGGCCAGGATCATTGCACTCTCCCGAAAGAAAATCAAAGATTTACGGTTTACTCCCGATTTTAAACTGTTTTTACCCGCTAAAGCCTTAACCGCACCGGAAATTCTGGATCAGGCCGAAGGACTCTTAAAGATGCTTGCCCAATAACTGTTATCAAGATATGAAACG
>CAYVFA010000136.1:2994-4816 GCA_964450075.1 uncultured Smithella sp. | reverse complement strand
GATGCTTTCCAGAAACGGGAGATGCTGGAAGATGAAATCCTGGATTCGATGATCACGGAAAAAATTATCCTCCAGCGGGCAAGACAAATCAACCTGTCCATCAGCGATGCGGAACTGGAAAAAAAACTGATGGCTATCCGGAAAGATTATGGTGACAATTTTTTTGATTTGCTCCGTCAGCAAAATGTGCGATATGACGACTGGCGCGAAGAGCTGAGGAAAGAGATGCTGTTTGACAGGCTGGTGGCCACGGACGTCAATGCGACCATCCGCGTTTCGGAAGAAGAAGCAAAAGATTATTTTAATGCACATCCCGATTTGTGCAAACCCGAAACGCGCATCCGGGCGGCGCAAATTGTTGTGCGGGACCCGGCAAAAGCAGTGCTTATAAAGGCCCGGCTCGAAAAGGGCGAGGATTTCGCCAAAGTTGCATCCCAGACATCCATCGGACCGGAAGCGGTCCGTGGCGGCGATCTGGGCTTAATCTCCCGCGAAACGATGCCGGAGCCATTTGATAAAACGCTCTTTCAGTTACGGCCTGGTAAAATAAGTCAGATTGTGAAAAGCGCATATGGCTACCACATTTTCAAAGTAACGGATATTCGGCCGGCCCGGGCAAGATCTTTTGTGGATTGCAGGGAAACCGTCATCGCCGGTGTCCGGGCACAAAAGGAAGACGCGGCTTTTACCGTCTGGCTTGCAGGATTGAAAGCCAAAGCCATGGTCAAAAAAGAAATCCATGGACTCAAAAAGAAGTGATAAAAAATTAATTTCAAACAGGGAGGGAAACGGTGAAGATTTATAAATTTTATTTTGCGGCTCTGCTGGCGCTCCTGCTCTTGGGGACAACGGCTGCCGCCGAAGTAACGGATAGAATTGTCGCCGTCGTCAACGATGAGGTCATCACGCTGTCCGAACTGAATCGGGCATTCGAACCCTATGCGAAGAATATTGAGGATACCTATAAAGGCAATGACAAAGCATCCATGCTGAGACAGACCCAGGCAGCCTTTCTGCAGCGCATGATTGATCAGATGCTGATTGAGCAGGAGGCCAAAAAAGCGGGCGCGGGTTTTGCCGCCATCAAAGATGAAGAAGTCATGAGCGTGATCAACGGTATGCTGGCCAAAAATAATGCCACCATGGAAACCTATTTAAAAAAGCTGGCGGCAGAAGGCAAAACCCTGGAGGCCGTCAAAAAAGACATCAAAGGGCAGCTGCTGCGCATGAGATTGCTCCGAAGGGAAGTCCAATCCAAAATACTGGTCACGGATCAGGAAATCGGCGAGTATTATGACAAACACCGTCAGGAATACGAGGGAAAAGAAGCGGTGCATATTAAATTGATTTTTTTGCCGGTGCCGGAAGGGGCCAACAAAGCGACACGCGAACGCGTTAGCGCACAAGCCCGGCAGCTGCACGCCCGCATCCTGAAAGGCGAATCGTTTGAAACAATCGCCGCGCAATATTCCCAGGGTCCTGCCGCGGCTCAGGGTGGCGACATCGGCTTTGTGGAAAGAGGGGTCATTTTACCGGAAGTGGAAAAAGAAGCCTTCAGCCTGCCGGTTGGACAGATCAGCGGCGTGATTGAAACGGAAACCGGATTTCAGATGATCGCCGTGGTCGATAAGCGAGGGGCTGGATTGAAACCGATCAAGGTGGTGCGGGAAGAAATCAAGTCCAGCATCGAAGAGGACAAGATCAGCAAAAAGTATGATGAATGGATGGCCGAGGTCCGCAAAAAATATTTTATTGACGTCCGGCTTTAGAAAGCAGCAAACCCTGATATGGATCTGATAAAAATCAAGGGCGCGGCCCAGCA
>CAYVFA010000136.1:0-2894 GCA_964450075.1 uncultured Smithella sp. | reverse complement strand
CCAGCCACAACCCGCGCTCTACGGTGGGCACGGTTACTGAAATTTACGACTATTTCCGTCTGCTTTTCGCCGGCATCGGCGTCTGCCACTGCTACAAATGCGGGCGCGAGATTCAATCACAGACCATTGACAGCATTGTGCAAAGCGTCCTTGACCTGCCCCAAGACGCGCGTTTCAGTGTCATGTCGCCGCTGTCGCGGGGCAAAAAAGGCGAGTTTGTCAAAGAATTGAAAAAGCTCCAGAAGGAAGGCTTTGCGCGCGTCCGCATTGATGGCGAGATTCATGACCTGTCGGAAGATATTGCCCTCCAGAAAACCAAACGGCATGACATTGATCTGATCATTGACCGCCTGGTCCTGAAAGAAGGCGTTCGCAAAAGACTGCGCGACTCCGTGGAAATCGCGGCGAATAAAAGCGACGGTCTGGTCCGGATTGTCACTGCCGACGGACGTGAAACCCTTTACTCCGAAAAATACGCCTGCCCCGATTGCGGGATCAGCATGGCTACGCTGGCACCCCGCGTATTTTCCTTTAACACACCATACGGCGCCTGTCCGGAATGCAACGGCCTGGGTTCGCGAATGCATTTTGCGCTCGACCTGGTGGTACCCGACGCGGGCCTGTCCCTGCGGGAAGGGGCCATCGCGCCGTGGGCCGGACGAAACTCCATGTATTACCACAACCTTCTCGATGCGCTGTCCACACACTATAAGTTCGATATCAACATGCCGTTTAATAAATTGCCTGAAAAAATCCGGAATGTTCTCCTTTACGGTTCGGGGAACGAATCAATCAAATTTTATCATGACCGTCCGGACAAACGCTATTTCGCCCACAAACCTTTTGAGGGTGCGATCAAACAACTGGAACGCCGCTGGCGGGAAACCACCTCCACCGCCATACGCAATGATCTGGGACGCTACATTGATTTAAGGCCCTGTGAAAGCTGTGGCGGCGCAAGGCTCAAAAAGGAAAGTCTGGCCGTCACGGTCGGCGGCAAAAATATTTACGATCTGTGCCTGATGTCGATTCGCGAATGCTTCGATTTCTTTCAGGCCCTGAATCTTTCGACACAGGAAATGCTGATTACCGAGCGCATTCTCAAGGAAATCAAAAGCAGACTGACGTTTCTGCTCAATGTCGGCATGGATTATCTCAACCTGGCGCGCTCCACTTCCACGCTCTCCGGCGGGGAGGGCCAGCGCATCCGTCTGGCCACACAAATCGGCTCCGGTCTGATGGGCGTTTTGTATGTGCTCGATGAGCCGACCGTCGGCCTGCACCAGAAAGATAATCTGCGGTTGATCGATACCCTCAAACAACTGCGCGATATGGGGAACACCGTGCTGGTGGTGGAACACGACGCCGACATGATGCTGGCCTGCGACCATATTGTCGATATGGGACCGGGCGCCGGAACCCAGGGCGGCGAAGTTATTTTTCAAGGCTCGCCTGCCGAAGTGCTGGTTAGTGAGACCTCACTCACCGGCAAATTTTTGTCCGGCAGAGAAAGCATCGCCCTGCCTGCCAAAAGACGATCCACCCGGGGCCGTCACATTATCCTGGAAGGCGCGTCGCAAAATAATCTCCAGAATATTGACATTAAAATCCCCACGGGTGTTATGACCGCCGTAACCGGCGTGTCCGGTTCCGGCAAAAGCACGATGGTCATTGAAACCCTTTACAAAGTCATGGCGCGCCGCCTTAATCAACATACGGGCGGTATGGGGAAAGTCAAGAAAATAAAGGATCTGGGCGATATTGAACGGGTCATTATGATTAATCAACAGCCCATCGGACGGACCCCGCGCTCCAATCCTGTCACCTATACAGGTATTTTTTCTTACATCCGTGACCTTTTCACAGGGCTCCCTGAAGCGCGTGTACGCGGCTATAAACCGGGACGTTTCAGCTTCAACGTGAAAGGCGGACGGTGTGAAGCTTGCGAAGGAAACGGGCTGATTAAAATTGAAATGCATTTTCTGCCGGATGTTTATGTCACCTGTGACGCCTGCCGGGGCAAACGATTCAATGGGGACACGCTGGATGTCAAATACAAGGACCAGAGCATTGCCGACATCCTGGATATGACCGTCTCGCAGGCGCTGGATTTTTTCACCAACATCCCTTCCATCAAAACACACCTGCAGCTGCTTTGCGACGTCGGACTGGGATATATCCGGCTGGGCCAATCCGCCACCACCCTGTCCGGCGGCGAGGCACAACGGATAAAACTGGCCCGGGAGCTGGGTAAAAGGGCCAACAGCAATACGCTTTACATTCTGGATGAGCCGACCATCGGATTACATTTTGCAGACATCCAAAAATTGCTCGACGTTCTGATGCGTCTGGTGGATATGGGAAATACGATGGTCGTTATTGAGCACAACCTGGATATCATTAAGAGTGCGGATCATGTGATCGATCTGGGACCCGAAGGCGGCCCCGGCGGTGGACGGATTATCGCGACAGGCACGGTGGAGGAAGTGGCGCAAAATGAACAGTCTGCTACCGGCCAGTTTTTAAGAAAAATTCTTGATGACCGGAAAAACGGGCCTGCGAGTTTAACCGGTCCTGTTGGATGACGAACACGATCTGTTTTTTCTTCTTTTTTTCTGGGGCCGGTTCTGTTATCCTCAAATCCATTGCAGTCCAAAAATAATGTCAGGATGACAGAAACAAAATATTGATCAAGACGATGGACTTAATTTCATGAATTCATTCCCGATAACGCCATTAAAACACCGGCATTCGATTCTGATTATTGATGATGAAGAAGCTATTCTGGATATCATGGCCATGACACTGGCGGATGAGGGATACGATCTGCGCACAGCCGGCTCCGCAAATGAAGGTCTTAAAATATTAAAAGAATCGCCGGATTTCTCCCTGAT
>CAYVFA010000135.1:0-6157 GCA_964450075.1 uncultured Smithella sp. | reverse complement strand
AATTGATCCGTTCGACAGAAACGCAAAAACCGTGTGGGGAAACATCTTGATACATATCGTTGTTGTGGACATGACCGTAAACGTTGACATACGGCATGGAAGCGTTCATGAAGATCGGTTCATGCGATAAAATGAGGTGTTCCTCCACCAGAATCGGGAACCGGGAAACCTCTTCGAAGCCCGATTTTCTTATCCACCATGATGTTTTATACACTCTGTCATGATTGCCAAGTACAAGAAATTTTCGTCCGTTCAACTTTCCGATCAGATCGCTTATATCCTGTTTTGTTGCTCGAAAAGCGAAGTCGCCGAGAACAAAAACGGAGTCTTGTTTACCGACGGTCGAATTCCAGTTGTGAATCAGCGCTTCGTTCATCTCTGACACGTTCGCAAAAGGACGATTGCAGTATCGGATAATGTTTTCGTGATTAAAATGTGTATCGGCGATAAAAAACTTTTTCATTGTCCCTTCTCCTCATCGTCTTTATAGGTTGCGGCCATCCATTCTTTGGCGATGTGAAGTTTCGTTCGAACGGCGTCCGAAAAATCCTTGACGAACTTATTGATCTTTTCGGAATCGGCTAATGGATGGTTAATGATCATCGTGCCGGGAAGATTATCGTCAAAAAATGCGTATTCATTGAACAGTTCATCAAGGCGGTCCTGAAACATTTCGATAACCTCGGCAAGTATTTCGGTCAGGTCGGGATACTCCGTCCCTGTATAGATGAATTGATCGTTTTGATCACGATAATACAGGTTCCATGCTCCGGGATTCGTGTTGATTCTCAAAAGTGTTTGATCGTATTCCAGTTCTTTCATCGCCTGAAGATAGATCTGTTTGACAAACCGGTTTTCGTCGGAGCCGTAAAAACGATAGACTTCATGCGCCTCGTCGCAATACAGGGCGTCGTATTTTGTCATTTCCCATTTGTTACAGGTATGTCGAATTCGTTCCGCAACGAAATGCTCCTTGTTCGTTTGGTACAGATTGTATTCGGTCCAAATTCCTGGCTGACCGCTGTAATTGTCGGCTGTCGGATCATCGCTTTCCTGACAATGAGCGATAATTTTTCCCGAAAAACGAATAGTCGGTCCGTCATTATTCCTTCGTAAAATGGGACTCATGTCGTCGGGATCGTAATCGTAATCGACAACTTCCGGCTTAAAAATCGCAAAAGACTCCTCATGGCAAAGAACTTCATCCCAGCCGGAAATCTTCTCCGCTCTGGCGTAAAAGTCCGACAGGTCCTTTCCCGAAAGATTCCCCTCACAGTCGTCCCGACCGAAAAAGAAATCCCAGATACCGGACCCGCCGCTGAACCACCATTCCTTCGAAATATTGGCCTTGTCGATAAAGAGACCGTACCAGCCATCCGGCTGTATATTATCAAGATTCATTGTTTACCTTATGCAGATCGGTTTGGCCTTGTTCCGGGCAACGTTTGGAATAGAGCTACTCGTTCAACCGGTATTATTATTGCTATTTTGGAATCGAACAACATTTCCTGTGTCAGCAATGAATAAAGCAGTCGTTTGGTCACTCCCGGTTTTTCTTTTGTCCGGCGACCAAAACTGCCCACCATCATACCCCTATTAACATCTGTTGTCAAGCGAAATCAACCTTGCTTTCGCTTCGAATTCCCCTGCTTTCATGTTGAATACATCCTTTTTCGCTTTAAAAAATGGTTTTTAACCGAAATATTTTCATGATGGAATTCGGAAAGTCAGCTCCCTTTCCCAAAACGCCAGTTTCGATTTCGTGTAACTTATTCTTCTACAATAAGTTAGGAGTTAGCCATTTCAGAACATCCCTTGTTTTATGGGAGTAAAAAAAATTATTTTTGCTTTCGTCCGTGATATACAGGACCAAATGCGACGAATTTGAGGAATTTTCTAAATTTTCCAATTATGGGTATTGACCAATAATTACCTTGGAGTTATGATAATAAACATCATAACCGTTCCCCCATGAAGGAGGTTTAAAAAATGCCACGAAGAACAACAACTGAGTTAACGGAGAAACAGGAGGAAGCGTTAAGAGTCCTGATTACGTATATCGACGAGCATGATTTCCCGCCGACGTATCAGGAATTGGCGAGTCTCTTGAATCTCAAGTATTCCAGCCTGTTCAATCGCATGGAATCCTTGATTCAGAAGGGGTATGTTGAACGAAGCGGTAATGCGAGATCAGTTCGCGTTTTGCGTCGATTGGACGACAAACCCCGAAAAGGGCGTCTTGTGGCCATTCCGCTGGTTGGTACGGTGGTTGCCGGGATGCCGGTGCTGGCGGAGGAGAATCGGGAAGGAGAAATTCTTGTCGAACTGGACGTTTCCGATCCGGAGAACTGTTTTGCGCTCAAAGCCGACGGAAGCAGTATGATCGACGTCGGTATCAAAACGGGCGATATCGTTATTGTTCACAAGCAACGTATGGCCTCGGATGGCGAGATCGTAATTGCTCTGGTCAATGGGGAATCGACGGTAAAAAAGTTGCGTTACGATAAATTGGGCGTCGAACTTGTTCCCGCGAACAAGAAGATGAAACCCATCAAGATCAACGAGTTGGACGATTTCCGTATTCAGGGCGTCGTTCTGACCTGGAGATCGATTAAACAAAAATAAAAATGGAAAGCCATACAGTTAGCAATATCTGTTTTGGCAAGGTGCCCGACCAAGTTTCATTATTCGATAGAGAATAAGTTTCGTAAGTCGGGGGTGCGTTCGGAAAGACGGGAATTGTGGGTTTGATTAACAGTCGAATGTAAAACAGTTCACGCGATCTGTCCGGCCCCTTGTCAGGAATCGCAATGCGGTAACCGGCTTTAACTAACATGGTCGTCCATCGAAAGGGCGGTCACTGGGGCGTCAGCGTACTAAACGCCATAAGGAGAGCAAATCGTTTTTTCAATTGAAACTGACTGACGGACAAGGGACATTCTCCCTTTACGTCGTGTAATGTCAATGTTTTACTGGGAATCGATTTGGTCGCTTTACGGACGCTCACTGTCTATATTATGGGAATTCTTCCCGGCGATTCTGTCTTTATCCCCTGTCGAAACATTCTCTGCGGCGAACCTTCTGTCGGATTTCAATTGCGGACGTTCCTTTTTTATTGGGATTTCGAACGTCCAACGATCAGAAGACGGACTGATCGAATCATCACGGACGATGATATTGGAATACTCCAAAATACACGGATACAATAAAATAACAGAGAACTTATACAGATACAGGGAGACATTGCAATGTCACGAAATTATTCATTACACACGGTTGTTCGACAAGCGAACAACGCCCTTTTGATCGAAATGTTCGATTCGTTTCAGGTTGATCATTCTTCGTTGGACTGGTCAGAAATTGGAAATCGGGAAGTCGATTCGTTTTTCACTTTTCTCGGGGGACTCGAAAATCGGAAGAACGAAAGGATCAAGATAATTCTGCAAGACGTGCATGACCTTGCCAACACGGATGGAATGCGATCTCTTGGTGAAGCGGCCCGGCAATTGGACGATGTCGGTTGGAAAAGCGGCTTTCAAAATGGATGGACCAGTTATTCCATTGCTCTTTATACCTGGCTTCGTCATCGCGAAATCTTTGATCGGGCCATCAACTACAATCGTTCGGCGGGAATTTCCTGGCTGAATCAGCGGGTTGATCTCGAAGACGTGGTTCTGGATTACGACGAAGACGCCAAAAGGCGAATCGAACGGGACATCGAAGGTCTTTTCAGCGAATATGAAAGTCGCGGTTCCCGATGTACGCTGGAACATTTCGAGCAGAGCGGAATCCATTATTTCATTGCCCATCCGGACGATTATCCGAAACATATTCTTTCGCACAACGATCAAAAAGAGCTTGAGGAGGAAGTGATCAACGATACTTTCGAGATTCTCTTTGCTTACAACAGCAAGATCGGAGCGTCTCTACTGCGTGCGCCGGGCTCCGCCGAGATCAAGATGCAGTTGGAATCGACGTTTCTTTTCAACCTGTTCGGAATCATCTGGCGACCGGCGGAAAAACCGCTTTTCAATCTCGGAGCGCTGCTTGATCCGAACTTCGTCATGCCGACCGATCCGGAAGACATGGTGGAAGTCAGCGTTCTTTCGGCTCTTCTCGATTGGCCGACCGACAAGGTACTGTTGATGATCAAGGACAATACGTCGCTTGTGCCTGCTGTTCAGCGAAGAATCGTACAGAGTGCCATCGACGGACCGCCTCATGTTTTGGAAATCAAATTCTGTTTTACCTTCACCGATCCGGTGAATGGAAGAAAGCGGACGGCGACATTTATCGTGAAGGAAAAAGAAGCGATTGTCTTTAACACAAGAGACGAGAAGCGATTGGAAATCATTTTTAAAGTACTTAGAAATTCGGGGATTGGCCAAAATGAATATGCTGCAAACTTTTTGCGTTCGTTCTAACGTTGCCGCATCAACACACCTGTATTACACTTACGACAAGGATACTTTCGACTTGTTCCGACTGGAGAAGATCGGATATATTCGACGTCGACCGCATCGAAGCCAGACGGAGTGCAAATACTGTAATTCGACACAGGAGGTGATTTGGATGGATTATCGCGGCAAAAACGTTGCGTACTGTAACTGTCCCGACTGCGGGTTTTATATTACGGAGCCGGAAACGCTCCTCTGTTGGGATATTCCCACCCAGCCGATGATTCAGCGAATCGCGACTGCCCTTGGTTTTTCCTCGGTGGTCGACGAGAATTCACAGCGAATCTGGAAACTCGGCACCCGAGGAGGCAAAGCGTTTTACCTTCTCATGTGTATTCGCGAGACAAATTATCCCATGATTATCAAAGAGTTTTCCAAACGGTCGGACGTCGTTCTCTTTACAATCACCGACCAAAGCCGGGATACTCTGGCGGGAATCCTGCCGGACAATATTATTCTGTCGCTGTCGTTCATGGACTTCGATGCCGATTTCAATTATACAGTCGACGAACCGATCTGGCAGAAGATACTAGATGAATATGCGCCGATACCGAAAAAAGAAACGGGACAGCAATACGCGTTCTCCAAAACAGGAGAGTACTGGACAATCGCGTTCGAAGGAAAAGCACAGACTTTTCGGGATACGAAGGGAATGCAATATATTCATTATCTCTTGCGATATCCAGGTCAGTCGTTCGCGGTCAACGAGCTGAAATGTCTTGTCGACGGAGAGAACCCGGAGAAAATGGAAAAGATCAATGGCGATGGCGAACGAGTTGACGACCAGACGTTACAGGAAATCAAAGATGAACTTGCCCAAATTGAAGCTGATATTCTTGAAGAAGAATGCAACAACGAACCGGGAGTCGAGTTGATCCTGACCGAACTTCGGGAAAAGAAGGCAAAGTTGGAAGCAAATCTGCTTGAAGCGACAGGATATCGAAAAAATGGCGGGTGGCAGAATTCCCGACTGGACAAGCTCCGTTCCGCTGTTTCACGCCGAATTGACTCGGTACTGAAAAAGATCAATGCGGTACTGCCGGAATTGGGAACGCATTTTGAAAAGAGTATTGAAACCGGCATGAATCTCTCTTACTCTCCCTTTCAGAAAGTTGACTGGATTCTCTAAGCTGTTCAATATGCGCATTTTTATTATCGGGAGTATCTTAGTGATGCTCCCGTTTTTCTTTATATATAATATAGAGTCCGTTCCTCCATCGAATTATTCATAACCAGCTAGCGTTTGTCCATTGGAACTTTTCGCGTTCCAATTCGTTCCATCTGACGTTCCAGAACAAAAATATCTTCTCTGTTTATTGCTCTTATTTACCCTACTTTAATATTCTTGGGAAATTTTCTTCTCACTAAAAACTTTTTTAAATTTTTTCTTCAACCATCTGACAATTCTTTGTTATGTCATGCAAATGCATATATAGTATTTTACAAATAACAATATCAACATATAGTACTTTTGGTAAGTCTTTTCACTGCTGTATGAATTATGCAATGTGTTTGAATACAGAATTTCTTTTCCGGAACGCGAAAAGTTCCAAATTGGAACGCGAAAAGTTCCACCTTGTCTTTGGAAGGGGAAACGAGACTGTTTCCTGGTAAAAACCAAATACTCAAACACAGACGAGGTAAGACAAAATGAGACAAACATTCTTCACACTTGGGGCGATTGTGGCAAATTCGGAAAA
>CAYVFA010000134.1:0-6191 GCA_964450075.1 uncultured Smithella sp. | reverse complement strand
TGGCAAAAAGCGTTGGGGCCGACAGGGCTGCGGCAATCGCCCGCTCCAGGGCATTGACCAGTTCCCGGACATTGCCCGGCCAGTTGTAGGCAAGCAATGCTTCCAGAAAATCCGGTGAAAGTTGCTTGGTTTCAATCCGGTTGCGCTCGCAAATTCTGGCTGTGTGGTAAATCGCGATTTCAAACAGATCATCGATATGCTCTCGAAGCGGCAGTGCCGTAAGTGTAATGGAACGAATGCGGAAAAGAAGATCTTCCCGAAAAAGCCCTTTTTCCACCAACTGCTCCAGATGGCGGTTGGTGGCCGCAAGGAGACGAAAATCACTTTGGACTTCTTTGGCGCCGCCCAGTGGACGGAAACGATGCTCCTGAAGAACCCTCAGGAAACTTTTCTGGAGAGCCAGAGGAAGCTCTCCGATTTCATCGAGAAACAAAGTCCCGCCATGGGCCTGCTTGATGAGGCCGTCACGACGCCCATCAGCCCCGGTGAAAGCGCCTTTTTCATACCCGAAAAGAACGCTTTCCGTCAGGTTTTGCGTCAGCGCCGCACAATCGACAATGACAAAGCTTTTGTCGGCGCGAGAGCTGTTTACATGAATCGCCTGGGCAAAGAGTTCTTTTCCCGTACCCGTTTCCCCGGTGATTAAAACATTGGCGTCACAGGATGCCGCCTCGGCAACAACACCAAGGCAGGCCTTCATCTGCGGGCTTCTGCCGATGAGTCCGCCCGTCTTCAGATTGGCGGTTGGCCGTTTCTTTAATTTCTCTTCCCGGTATTGCAGCGCCCGGAGTAAAGGAAGTTTCATCGAACTGATCGAGGATGGTTTTTGAATATAATCCCACGCGCCGCTATTGATGGCCAATTCGGCGCCATTCGCGTTTCCGGCGCCCGTTAAAATGATGACTTCCGGCTCAGATGCCGCATCACGAATCTCTCCCAGTTTATCCAGACCATTGCCATCGGGCAGCCGGACATCGAGAAAAACAACGTCAAACGATTCGGCGGCAACCATTTTCAGCCCATCTTCAAGACAATAGGCGCAGGAGATGACGTATCCATCCGCATTCAGGGCGCCGGTCAATAATCGGCAAAACATGACATCATCGTCAATAATTAATATTTTGGACATGGTCCGCTTCCTTTCTTGCTAACGTCCAGGATCCGCCTGACCCGCAAGCCTAAATCCTTCAAAAGAAGCGGCTTGGTGATAAACTCCCGGATATTGAGCTTTCTGGCCTCATCCATCGTGCTGGAATTGCTGTAGCCTGTGCACAAAATAATCGGCAGCTCCGGACGAATCTTCAGGACCTCCCGGCTTAAATCAGCGCCGTTCATCTGAGGCATCGTCAAATCTGTAATGACCAGATCAAACCCTTTTGGATGCTCCTGAAACAACCGCAGCGCTTCGGGGCTGCTGGTGGTTGCCGTCATCTGATAGCCCAGTTGCTGAAAATAATTTTTCGCCATCTTCACCAGCATGGCTTCATCATCGACCAAAAGAATTTTCTCATCGCCTGTCAGATCAGCATCTTCTTGATTTTCTTCTTCAAACTGTTCTTTCACCGTGAGGCGCGGCAGATAGATCGTAACAGTTGTGCCCCTTCCTAAATCGCTTTGAATGTCAATCCCGCCGCCGCAACTTTTCACAATACCGTAAACAACAGACAATCCCAGGCCGGTCCCCCCCCTGGCTTTACGGGTTGTCACGAAAGGATCAAATATCGTGTCGCGAATAGCCGGATCAACCCCGCAACCATTATCCCTCACGGACAACTGAACATAAAGTCCCGGCTTCAAATCGGGATGCAAGGCAAGCCCGGGCGCAACAATGGACATGTTGGATAAATGGATCTCCAGCAAACCACTCTTACCGGTCATGGCCTGCGCGGCATTCGTGCAAAGGTTCATGGCAATTTGATGAATCTGCGTTGGATCGGCCAGCACAACCGTTGGTTCGCCGGTAATGTTCTGCTTCATATCGATTGTTGTTGGCAGCGAAGCGCGAAGTAACGTAAATGCTTCTTTAATAACCAGCCGGATATCCACCGGATGGCTTTCCTGTTCGCGCTGACGACTGAAGGTTAGAATCTGATTGACCAGATGTTTCGCCCGTTCGGAGGCCTGAAGCACCTCATGAAGATAAGTCTTCCGGATGGCTTTGCGGGGTTCTTTGACGGCCATTTCGGTGAAGCCCATCATCGACGCCAGAATATTGTTGAAATCGTGGGCGATCCCGCCGGCCAGTGTGCCGAGGGCTTTCATTTTGTTGGACTGGATGAGCTGCTGCTGGAGATCATCCTTTTCCTGTTGCATTTTTTTTCGTTCAGTAACGTCTCTGCCGGCAAGCAAAATTTCAACTGGCTTGCCGTTTTGATCCCGGATAAAAGAGGCGGTAACCTCTATCCAGACCGTACCGCCGTTCTTGTGATAAACTTCCAATTCCATGGTCCTGGACCGGCGTGAATCAACAGGCTTCCCGGCAAATTCAGCGGTTAATTCTTCGGCAAGAATTTTTTCCGCCAGGGCGTATGATTCCGGAACAATCTGGTCCCTGGGCGGCCTGGTCATGATCTCTTCGGAGGTAAAACCTGTTATCTGAAAGTTTGAAGGGCTTCGATATTTGTAACGTAAATTAAAATCCATGACCCAGACGACATCGTGCATATTCTCCACGATCATCCGATACTTTTCCTCGCTTTGCCGCAGACTTTGCTCCAACTGCGCTCGCCTGACGGCCCCGCCGATCTGCAGGGCGATGGACTCCAGCGCGTTGCGACTCCGGGCAGGAATGTCGTGGTAAATCTTTGATGCAACATTGAGACAACCGATAATTTGTCCCTTATTGCCAAAGGGAATCATGGCAACAGAAGATATATTTTCATTGGCTATTTCTTCTGACGGCATTTCCTGAATGGCTTTTCTATTTAAATAAATCGGATGACCGGCCAGCACCATTTTTGTTCTTTTAGAGCCTGCGGATGATTTCCCGGCAATTGTCGTAAAATTTTCGGAGACACCCACGGTAGAAATTAAATTCAAATCCCCGGACGCCTGATCCAGCATGTAAATGCCGCCTGCATCCAGTCCGGATACATCAAGCGCCGCCTCAAGGCATAATTGCAGCGACTCCTGCAGTGAGGCAGCCCTGTCGAGGGCCAGCCCCAAATCGCGCTGCATCTTAATAATATGCGCCATGTTTTCCCGGTCGGCGACATCCATCATGTTGCTTCCCCGGGTGCGGACATATGATTCGGTTTTGTCTATTTCTTCAGAACCCATCAAAAACCTGTTTTCAGGATTAAAGGTAAAACGCCGGCTCTCCCGCCACCGACTGTAAAAGCGCCATCGCACCGTTTTCCTGCGCAGCCTCGCCGCTGACGGCAAGCCAGACGCTTCCTTCCGCTCCGGCCACCCCGCCTGCGGAAACCAGTTGTGCTTTTGCTCCGGTCAGCAGGGCAATGGCGTCGATCTCTGTAAATATTTCTCCAGGCACGGGAAGCAGCCTTGGCCCGTGCGCCCCCGGTTCATTGAGACTGGCCGCCAACGCATCCAGATTCCCGTTGACCCGTTTTTCCAGTCCGACCGGAATGATTAATCTCACGCGTCTGCCAAAATAGGCGGGCAGCGACGCCCCGATCGTTCCCGCCTGCGGATGGCCGATCAAAATTGCAGCCCGTCTGGTTTCTATATCCACCGCATTTGCGCCTTTCATGATGACATCGCCTTCCTTCAATTGAGCGGCTACATCGAAAATGGTTTTACCCTTTTGCCAGATGCCGTCTTGAATCACGACATCGCCGGGAAAACGGCTTTCATCGGAAAGCATCCCTGATTCCGCGGTTGGATGCACGGGCGGCAGCACAATGCCCCGGAAAAACCGGCTGCGCTGAAAATCGTTCGCCCGACCTGTCGTGGCAAGCAATTCCTCCGCGACATAGCCGTTAGTCGTTCCGGCGATAATGACAACCGTTCCGCCTTTCAGGGCGGTGAGCACTTCTGGATGTCTGGCAAGGGCTTTGCCGATCAGCCGCTTTCCTGCAGCGGGCGTCAGTGAAAATTGTCTCATGGATATAGCCTCCTTATTTTTTATCCGGCAGATAATCTTCCCGCAATGGAGAAAACACTTCCACCGCGACCGAATCCTCGACGACGTCCGCGCTGTGCGGGGCATTCATGGGAATGCACCAGCTGTCACCGGCCTTCGTATCATATCGTTTGTCGCCCACGGTGAAAATCATGTGGCCGCTGATCAGATAACCCGTCTGTTCATTGGGGTGGGAATGTTTCGGAATAAGGCTGCCTTTGGCCAGCCGAAACTCCGCCATCAGCGTTCGTTCCCCGTAAATCAGGGTTTTCTGATCAATGCCTTTAATCCGGGAATGATAACCTTCATCGTTTTTCTTGTAAAACATCCTTGCTTCCTTTCCCTTTTGCCTGATAGCCTAGGGGCTGACGACCTGAAGTGCTGGCAAAAGTACATCATTTTCCTGAACTTATCAAGACGACATTGAGAAACACATGCCCGATAATTTACATCGGACACAGGAGATAACAAAAAAACCCTCAGTCGTTATGCATAAACAGCTGAGGGTTTTTTACGGTTTATTTCAGACCTATTATTTTAAGATTAACTCATCCATTATGGCAAGAGCCTTATCCATTTCCGCTTTGTTCCAGGGATTGCTCTCACCGGTATATCTTAAATATTTTATCTTTTTGTCTTTGCCGACCACGATCAACACCGACTTGTCTTTGCAATTGCCCAGATTCCAGGCTTTGGCAAGCGTAAGATCAGGATCGGTAAGAATTGTGCTTTTATATTTTTCGATCTTGCTCTTGACTGCTTTTCGAATAATGAAGTTTGGAATTCCACTGGAGTCCTTCAAATTAACAACGCCCAGTCCCCTGTATTTGTCCTTGGGGTACTTCTTTGCCTTCATCGCATCATTCATCGGATCACCGAAATCACCTGCCTTTTTGTTGGTATAGGTTAACGCGATAACGTGAGTGCCAAAATCAGGAATGGTTGCCGGATTATCATCAGCATCCCTGATTTGCGGATTGGTTACATCCTGCCCCACTGAAGCGGCGTTTGCAGATCCCAGACCTAAAGCAATCACTGCACATACAACAACAACCAGACTTTTCCATAAAAACGATCGATTCATAAATAACCCTCCTTTTAAATTTGGATAATATCTCCTTTTTCACGTTGACGCAGTCTAGGGATATTATGCCTGTCTGTCAATGAGAAAATTGGCGTCAATCCTGTCCGTCTTAAACTTATTTGACACGCGTCCAATAGTGACTCTCGCTGAAAAACAGGAAAGTGGCCGTAACCTGCAACTTATCCGGCGATATCAGCACCAGAGCGCATTTGTATTCTTTGCCTTCGTCAACATCATAAATCTTTCCGTTAACATACCGGCCTGCTTCTTTTTTCAGGTTCCGAAGCACCTGCATCCCCATCAGTGGTTTGTCCTTTTTATCGTCCTTGCACTTGGTGCAAAGAGCATTTGCCGGGGCGTTTGAAATTTTGACGATTTTGCCATAGAAAGCGCCGTCTTTTTCAAATATTTCAACATTTAACCTTTCCTTGCCCTTATCCTTCCCTTTCAGAATCGGCATGGACCATATACCTGTAATCGACGAATCCGCCGCCTGCAGCAAACCGGAAAAGGCAAACAGAGTACAAGCCGCTAGAATAAAAATAAACGTTTTCTTCATGATATCCTCCTGATAGTCAAAAGCATCCCTTAAAAATCCTGATTTGCGGTGCCGAGTATATGAACAATACGCCTTCAGCGCAAGGAAAAAATAAGGCTGTTAGACTGTAAATGGGTTGACATCCCACAGGCTTTTGTTTAATCTCTCGACACTAATTAATGAGGAGGAACTATGGCCGTAAAAGTTGCAATTAATGGATTCGGCAGAATTGGCAGGCTCGTATTCCGGGCTGGTTATCAATCAAAAGATGTCGAGTTTGTCGCGATCAACGACCTGACGGACCCGAAAACAATGGGCCACCTGCTCAAATACGACTCCATACACGGCACCTTGAATGCGGACGTCAAATCGACGGCTAACGCGATTATCGTTGACGGTAAAGAAATAAAGGCTTTTGCCATCCGCGACCCGGAAACACTGCCCTGGAGAGATATAGGGGTTGACGTCGTTCTGGAAAGCACCGG
>CAYVFA010000133.1:0-6389 GCA_964450075.1 uncultured Smithella sp. | reverse complement strand
TGGATGGCGGTTTTCCTCTGGTGGCTTACATCACGGTGTCTTCCTGTGAAGATTTAGGACTCTGTGAAGGTTCAATGGTTGCCGTATCTTTTAAAGCCACCGCCATACACGTCATGCGCCGCGAATAAATGCAGGGAACAATCCTGCCAGCCGAAAGGTCGTCGCACCAGCCCCATTTATTGTCTTGGCATATTTGGAAAATTAGATTATCAACTTAAACCATGATTGACCCTTGAGTTCTTAGCTTAAAGAGGAGAAAATAATGTTTTTTAAGGTCAAGACCTCTGAAGAGGTCCATGAGATATTAAAGGGTTTCGAACCGGCAGGCGCGGAATCCGTCTTTATCGGAGACGCCCTCAACCGGATTTTGAGTGAAGAAATAATGGCCGAAGAGGACTTGCCCGGTTTTCGCAGAACGACCATGGATGGTTACGCCGTCCGGGCCAGCGATACCTTCGGTGCATCTGAAAATCTTCCGGCTTTTCTGGAACTGATGGGAGAAGTAACCATGGGCCAGGTTCCCGTTGACCGTGTCACGCCCGGAAAGGCTGTCCGGATATCAACGGGGGGGATGCTCCCCGAAGGCGCGGATGCCGTTGTCATGATTGAATACTGTCATAGTCTCGATGAAAAAACCATTGAAGTGAGCCGCACCGTATCGCCCATGGAGAATGTGGTCATGCCGGGTGATGATTTTAAAAAAGGAGTTGTGATCTTTGTAAAGGGCGCTACCCTCCGGCCCCAGGATATCGGCATTCTGGCAGGGTTGGGCATACAAAAGATTGCGGTTTACAAAAGACCGAAAGTCGCCATTATCTCGACAGGCGATGAAATTATTTCCATTGATCAAATTCCGAAACCCGGACAGGTCCGGGATATCAACAGTTATACTTTAAGCGCCTTTTGCGCTCAGGCCGGGGCGATTCCCGTCAACCTGGGATTATGCAAAGATAATTTTTCCGATCTGAGCCAGAAAGTTGCCGGAGCGCTTTCGACCTGCGACACGGTGTGGATATCCGGTGGCAGTTCGGTCGGTGTCCGGGATATGACGCTGAAGGTGCTGGAGTCCTTTGACAACGCACAGCTGCTGGTGCACGGCATCGCCATCAGCCCGGGGAAGCCGGCCATCATTTCCAGAATTGGCAAAAAAGCTGTGTTCGGGCTGCCGGGTCACGTGGCTTCGGCCATGGTTGTCGCGGAGATTTTCTTAAATTCTTTTTTATCAAGACTGGCCGGTGCGGCAAATGCATCGGATGACCCTCATTTTTATCTGCAAGCCGAACTTACACGCAACATTGAATCGGCCAGCGGGAGAGATGATTACATCAGGGTCAAACTGGACAAAAGGGACGGACAAATTTTCGCGGAACCGATTCATGGCAAGTCAGGGCTGATCTCTACACTGGTTGAGGCGCATGGATTATTGAAAATCGACAGAAATACCGAAGGGCTTTACAAAGGACAGACCGTTGAAGTCATGCTCTTTAAACCCTTTAAATGAGGCATGGATGAATGAAGAGAAATGTGTATCTGGCAATGAAGGGACTTGACGAGGCCCGGAGCATTTTTTCAAAGGTATGGCAGGAAAAGAAAACCCTTCCTGAAGAAATCAACGTCGAAAACGCTCTGGGACGCGTGACGGCACAACCTGTCTTTGCGAGAATTTCTGCGCCAACCTATCACTCGGCCGCCATGGACGGCATTGCGGTCAAAGCGGAAGAAACCTACGGCGCGACTGAAAAATCACCGAAAATTTTAAAAGCGGGCGATAACGCTCTGTGGATTAATACCGGCCAGGCGCTGCCCGATGGCTATAATGCCGTTATCATGGTCGAAAAAATCCATCAAATTGACGATACCCGCATCGAGATCCTTTCCTCTGCCTATCCCTGGCAGAATATCAGAAAGGTGGGTGAGGATATCGTCGCTACCCAACTGATCCTCCCCCAGAACCACGTGATTCGGTCCTATGACATGGGCGCTCTGATTGCCGCAGGTGTTTTTACCGTCATGGTCCGGAAGAAACCCAAAGCCATCATCATCCCGAGCGGAACAGAGCTGATCCGCCCCGGAGATATTGCAAATCTGAGCCAGTTGAAAAAAAATCAAATTATCGAATCCAATTCCATCACCCTGTCCGGGCTTGTTCGCGAGGCCGGGGGAGAACCGCTTGTCTTTGATATTACCCCTGATGACGAAGGGGCAATACGTGCCGCCCTTTTAAGAGCAGCGGATTCGGAGGCGGATCTGATCATCATTAATGCCGGCTCCTCGGCAGGTTCCAAAGATTACAACGCCAGCATTATTGCCCAGATTGGGGAAGTTCTGGTGCATGGGGTGGCCATGATGCCGGGAAAACCGACTATCCTTGGCGTTATTAAGGGAAAACCCGTCATTGGTATCCCGGGTTATACCGTTTCCGCAATTCTGTCTTTTGAACAATTTGCCAAGCCCCTTCTTTTTGGCTTGCAGTGCCTCCCTGCCCCCAAAGGCAGATCCATTCCTGTCAATCCATCGGCCAATATTCCCTCAAAATTAGGGCTGGAGGAATTCATCCGTGTCAATATCGGCAAGGTGGGAGATCGGTTCATCGCAACCCCGCTGCCCCGCTCCGCTGGGTCTGTGACCACCCTGACGAGGGCGGAAGGGATCTTGCGCATCCCGCCGCTTTCTGAAGGTGTATCACAGGATGAATTCATCAACGCAGAACTCCTCGTGAGCGAGGAAGAGCTTCAAAATACAATCGTCGTGATCGGTAGTCATGACATCACCATCGATATCCTGGCGGATGAAATCAGGCAGGGCACAGGAAAGAACATCCGGATATCATCAGGAAACGCGGGAAGTCTGGGCGGCCTGATGGCCATCAGAAAAGGCATCTGCCATTTTGCCGGTTCTCACCTGCTTGATGCTGAAACAGGTGAATATAACATTTCCTATATCCAACGGTACCTCAAGGGAATCCGCGTCAGCCTCTTTCGCCTCGTTCTGCGGGAACAGGGCCTGATCATTCAAAAGGGTAATCCCAAGGGAATCAAGGGCATCATGGACCTCACCCGCGATGATGTTTCATTTGTTAACCGGCAGGCAGGTTCAGGTACCCGCATATTATTGGACTACAATTTAGCCCGTTGTGGCGTCAAACCCGGAGACATCAAGGGTTATGATCAGGAAGAGTTTTCCCACATGTCCGTGGCCGTGGATGTTCTAAGCGGCGCCGCTGATTGCGGCATGGGCATTTACGCCGCCGCAAAAGCGCTGGACCTGGACTTTATTCCTATGGATCAGGAGCAATATGACCTGGTGATACCAACCGCAATGCTGGATCATCCGAATATCCGGATCGTTCTTGATACCATCCGCTCTCCGGGGTTCCGTGAAAGAGTTCTCGCTCTCGGCGGGTATGACCCGTCCCGAAGCGGGGAACTGGTTATGGAGATCGTTCCCTGAGGCAGACTGACTTCGACGATGGGTTATTTTAAGAAATTGATTTCGATAAAATCGGCAACCGCCTGGGGATGATTGAGATCAAGGCAGGGAACATCAATGTCCAATCTCGTATCGGAAGCGACCGCAATCAGGCCGTCTTCCTTTTTGCTGATCAGTTCGCGTTTGAGTTCGGAGCGGAACACTTCGATTTTGGGATAGTCATTCACCTTGAACCCCTCGGTGAGAATGATATCCGCATGGTGAATAAATTTGTCCCGGATTTCCTCAAAGGAATGATCATGATCCACGTCCGAAACAAGCGCCAGTTGATGCGGCGATGAAACGACGGTGATATGCGCGCCGGCCTTTTTATGTCGGTAACTGTCCTTGCCTTCATGATCGATGTTAAAACCATGCTTGTTATGTTTGATCGTGGCCACGCGATAGCCCCGGTCAACCAGATCGGAAATTATTTTTTCCAGCAGCGTCGTCTTTCCTGAATTGGATTTACCGACTATGGATAAGATAGGTATGGTCATTTTTCCCTTAAATTCGTTTATTTGGCAGTTCCATACCATATTATAGTGGCGGTGCCAATTTTTTAACTCATCATTCGTTAAGATTGCTTGACATGCCTGAAAACTGTGTGATATAGAACGGTCGTTCTATTCGTAAAGGAGCTAAATAACCTTATAAAAGGATCACCATGTCGGTCGTAAGAAAAGATCAAATGATTAAGATACTGGCAACCGGTTTTGGTTCGGGCCTGTCACCTGTTGCCCCGGGAACGGCAGGAACGCTGGTCGGCATTTTGATTTGTCTTTGCTCTTACCCTTTGTCCGGACCTTTTCGTTTTCTCTTTGTCGTGGCTATATCGGCCGTCTCTATTTATGTAGCCGGACAGGCGGAAACTCTTTTCGGGAAAAAAGACGATCAGCGGATTGTAATTGATGAAATTGCCGGATTGCAGATCACCATGCTGCCCGTGACCATTACCGGATTGCATCTTTGCGCTGCTTTTGTGCTTTTCCGGATTTTTGATATCTGGAAACCTTTTCCAGTCAATCGCCTTCAGAACTTACCGGGTGGCTGGGGCGTGGTGGCTGATGATCTCGGCGCCGGTATCTATGGCGGAATAATCTTGTTTTTACTAACCCTGACAGGTGTCCTATGAAAATTGGAATTCTAACGATTGGCAACGAATTAATGAACGGGCGAACCGCCGACACGAACTCATCCTTCATTGCGCGGGAAATTAACCTGCAGGGCTGGCAAGTGGAAACCATGATGTCGGTAGGCGATGACTTTGCAGCCATCAAAAGCCGCCTGCAATATCTGCTGACCTTTACTGAAGCTGTGATCTGCACGGGTGGTCTGGGTCCAACAGCCGACGATATTACGACGGCCGCGGTAGCCAAAGCGCTTGACCTCCCGTTGTACACCGACGAAATTGTTTTGCAGGGTATCAAAGACAAATTTGCCCAATACAATTTTCGATGGGTCGAAAATAACGCCAAGCAGGCCGTCTTCCCGCAAGGCGCGGAAGTTATCGCCAACCCGGTAGGAACAGCGGCGGGGTTTGCGCTGCCGGTTGCGGACAAGCTGGTTTTTGTAATTCCCGGCGTTCCATCGGAAACGCACAGGATGTTGCCGGAAGGCGTTATTCCTATTTTACAACGGCACTTTCCGCAACCTGTTGGACATACAATCAAACAAACAATTAAAACGTTCGGCCTGGGCGAAGGAGCAGTGGACGAAAGATTGGCCGCAGTGGATTTCGCCGCGCTCGGCGTCGGCGTCGGTTTTTATCCCGTTTTTCCGGAGAATCACGTCGTGCTGATTGCGCGCTCCGACTCCCGCGAACAAGCACAAAACAACCTGCAAAAAGCACAGGATGAAGTAACGGCGCTCCTGCATGATTACATTTTTTCCTACGGCGAGCAGACACTGGAAGAAATTATCGCCGCGACACTCACGGACAAAAAACTGACCATTGCCGTCGCGGAATCCTGCACGGGGGGACTCATCGCTAACCGCCTTACCGATGTCTCTGGCAGTTCCGTTTACTTTGACCGCGGCCTCATCACTTACAGCAACAAAGCTAAAATCAGCCTGCTGGGTGTTCCATCCGACATCATTGAAAAGCATGGCGCAGTAAGCGAAGAAACCGCGCGCCTGATGGCCGAAGGCGTCCGCAAGCTTGCGGGAACCGATCTGGGTCTGTCATCCACCGGCATTGCGGGCCCGACTGGCGGAAGCAAAGAAAAGCCGGTCGGCACAGTTTATATCGCGCTGTCTGACGCAAATGCAACCGTTTGCCGTCATGTCCGATTCCGCTGGGACCGCAAAAGAAACAAACTGGTGTCTTCCGAGACGGCCCTCATGATGCTGAAAAACTATTTACAGGAGAAAAAATAGTTGATGCACGCTGAAAAAAACATTCGAGCTTTTCTGGCCATCGAGCCACCGGAAGATGTTTTACAGGCGATGGTTCGGCTGCAGGAGAAATTAAAGCGGGAGATCAGCGGCAAGATAAGCTGGACAAGACCGCAGGGACAGCATCTCACGTTAAAATTTTTCGGCGATATTTCAACGGAAGATGTAAAAAATATCTCTGCAGCCGTGCAAAACAGGGTGGCGGCAGGATTGTCCTTGAATCTGAAAATTGAAAAGCTGGGCGTTTTCCCGGACGCCCGAAAACCCCGGGTTCTCTGGTGCGGCACGTCGGGCGATGTGGAAAAACTCTTTGCCCTCCAGAAGCAACTGGACCGTGATTTTGCGGCTATCGGGTTTCCCGAGGAAGACCGGCCTTTCCGGGCGCATCTGACGCTGGCCCGGATCAAGGACCCGCGCGAGATGTCAGGAATTGGTGACGCTCTGACCAAACAGGCAGATTTTTCCGCCGGGGAATTCATCTGCCATGAATTGATTCTGTTTCAAAGCAAACTGACGCCGCAGGG
>CAYVFA010000132.1:0-6427 GCA_964450075.1 uncultured Smithella sp. | reverse complement strand
CCTGCTCCGATCACGTTGCCGATAATGACTTCGTCAACGGCAATTTCCTTGAGATCATCGGCCCACTTGCCATACTGCTGTTCGATGGGAGAAAGACCTTCGTTCTTTGCGGTATCCGGCGCGTCTTCTTTAGCGTAAGCCGGCAACGACGGTTTAAAACCCGCTTTAATTAAAGTTTCACGAATGACAAGCGCTCCCAGATCTTTGGCGGGAACGTCTTTCAGGGAGCCGCCGAAGGCCCCGACCGCGGTGCGCACCCCGCTGACAATGACTGCATTTGACATAATCCTGCTACCTCCTTGCTCTCAATATATTGATGCTGTTTATTTTTTTTCCATTGCATTTAAAAATTTAAACGTCCGTGATCATTGACTAACGTGTTTAAATTGTGCGGAGTATTTCATATTTGGGACGTTAAGGCAAGAGTGTTTTGACCCGTTGCCCGGGCAGGGCACTAACCTTTGCGTCTTTCATACACGTCTTCAAAAAGAAAGGCTGTCTCGCGGTAGGCTTTGAGGATCTGGGGATCAAAATGCTGCGGCTTAATGCGCGCATCTCCGTGATTGAGAATTTTGGTGGCCGTGGCATGATCAACCGCCTTTTTTTGATTCCTTCCGGTGCGCAGCGCATCATACTGATCGGCAAAGGCGGCGATTCTCGCTTCGATGGGAATGGCATCGCCTTTGAGCCCCCGGGGGTAACCGGTGCCGTCCCATTTTTCATGGTGATTCAGGGCAATGGATTGTCCGATCAGCAAATGCGGATTGCCGCCGATAATTTTTGCGCCCCAGAGCGTATGCTTTCTGAATTCAAGCCATTCCTCCGCGCTCCGGGGTTCCGTTTTTTTAAGAATAGACAGGGGAACATAAATTTTGCCTACATCATGGAGCGTCGCCTGTATGCGGATGGCATGAACAAAATCATCCTTCATGCCCAGACGTTCGGCAAGGATACCGCAGTATTCGCCGACACGATAGTTATGACTGCCCATATCGTCATCATGGGCTTCTGCCGCGCGAGCCAGCGCATAAACCATATAGTCAAAAGCTTTCACAACTTCCTGATGCTGCCCCGAAAGGGAATGGAAAAAGTAGCCCAGGACAACAAGCTGCTGGAAAAAATGAATATTATAGTCGCCGATCTCCTGTCCGTAGTTAACAGCCAGAATGCACAGTTCATGGTTTAGGTAACCCATGCCGTTTTCAATGGACATATTTCTGGCCTGGAAATTATTAACCAGCTGCGTTGCCTCCAGCGCAGGCTCTTTCCCTGTCAGCAACATCATCTTCGACTTACCCTTGTCCGGTAGCGTAATACCGGCAAGCGGGCTGAAATCCAGTTTGACCCGGTTGAGTTCCTGAAAAGCATATTCATAATGAAACCACTGCCAGACTTGATTCTCCGTCATCATGCCTACAACCACCGACCGCGGCTTGTTGGCCATGTTGGTTGTCGTGCCGACCAGTAGTTTAACCATTTTGTCGATATTGGTCTGAAAATCAAAGCGCGAGGCATGGAAGGGTTCGATCATTTCCCTGCTCAGGGCCACAAGCTTATTCATTTCACTGTATGCATCGTTGAAGCCGTCGCGGGTATTTTTCCGCTTCAGGCGCATTTTGATGCGGGCAAGCATTTCTTCATGATCCAGCGGTTTAAACAAATAATCATCGGCGCCGGCTTCAATGCCGCGGATGAGATCTTCACGCGACTTCAGAGCGGACATCATCAAAATGGGGATATCCTGAAAGCGTTCATCAGCCCGAATTTGCTCGCAGACGGGAAACCCGCCCGTTCCGGTCAAAATAACGCCCAGCAAGATGAGATCGACCGATTGCCGTTCGAGAACTTCCATCGCCTGCGGACCGGTATTGACGCGAATCACATCGTAACCGCGCGGCGCAAGAATTGCGTCAAGCAAGACCAGTCCGGCCACGTCGCTGTCAACGCACAGGATCTGTGGCTGCCTCATATTCATTGCATAAGCATCAGTTGAGCTCATAGCCAGCATGGTTACTCCGGTGACCCTGCCTGTTTTTGTTTCAGCGGCAGAAAGACGGTAAAGCAACTGCCGTGTCCAAATTCACTTTCGACGCTAACGGTTCCGCCGTGGAGTTCCACGAGCTGCTTGGTCAGAGACAGGCCGATTCCGATGCCCATTCCTGTCTTGGAGTAGGGGGATTCCAGCGTGCCAAACGTCTGGAAGAGCTTGGGCATATCTTCGGCCTTAATGCCGATCCCCGTATCCGTAATCGCAATGCTGATTGCTTCTTGATGTGAAACAGGATGCCTGGTTCTCGATGCTTTGACATTAATTTTACCGCCATAATCGGTATATTTTACGGCGTTACTCATCAGGTGAAAAAGGGCTTGCTGAATTTTCAGCTCATCGGCTTCGATGGCAACATCAGCATTCATATCCACATCCACCGTCAGGATCTGTTTCTTTTCTTCAATCTGCGAGGTCAGGAGCCGGGTCGTTTGCGACAGGGCATTCATAACGGAAACCCGTGAGAATTGCAGTTTGATTCGACCTGAAGACGCATGGGAGGCCTCCAGTATTTCCGTAATGATCCGGCTTAAACTTGCACCCGCTTCGGCAATGAAGCGGACAAATTCTTCCTGCTTTTCGCTCAGTTCGCCAAACATCCGATCCTGCAGCACTTTGGAAAAGCCGATGACGGCATTGAGCGGCGTCTGAAATTCATGGCTGATATTGGCCATGAAATCCGATTTGGCCCGGCTGGCCGCTTCCGCTGCGATTTTTGCCTTTTCCAGTTCAGCCGTGCGTTCCTGGACACGCAATTCCAATGTTTCAGAATATTCCCGCAGAGACTGCTCGGACTGTTTAATGAGCTCCTGAGCTTTCTTGACGTCCGTTATATCGCGAACGATGGCTTGAAATCCTGAAGGATTGCCCTGAGAATCCAGGATGAGGCTGGCCGACAAATTTACCCGCCGCGTTTCTCTCGCCTTGGTGATGAGGTCAACCTCAACATTTTTCATCATCAAACCGGTTTGCAAAACAGCCTGATAGGTATTGTTGACGATTTCAGCATTTTTAGCATCGAAATGCGGCATCTTCTGCAGCTCTTCGCTGCGATAGCCTGATAACTTGACATAAGCATCGTTGATGTAAACAACATTACCCTGCAGATCCCTTTCAATATAGGGGTCCGGAATGGTGGCGATCAGCGTCCGGGCGCGTGCTTCGCTGGCTTTAAGTGCGTCTTCCATTTTCTTTCGTTCGGTAATGTCCCGTGCAAGACCCCGAAAGCCGATGGGGTTGCCATCAGCATCCCGCATCAGGGACACCGACATTTCAAAAATGGCTTTCGTACCGTTTTTACGGCTCGCTTTGTATTGAAATTCTTTAACCGGATGACCTGTTTCATAAACTTCATTAAAGATTGCATACGTTTCCTGCGCCGAGGCATCGTCCTGTATGTCCCGATTCGACATATGCAGCAGTTCTTCACGGGAATAACCAAGGTCTTGACAAACTTTATCGTTGATAAAGATAAAGACACCCGTCAGATCTGTTTCAAAGTAGGCATCGCCGATGCTTTCAATAATGCTGAAATATCTGGCCTCGCTTTGGAGCAGCGCGTTTTCCGCCCACTTGCGCTCGGTGATGTCGTGGCCAAGCGCCCGGAATCCAACCGGCTGCCCTTTTGCATCCCGGAGCAGGGCGCCGGAAATTTCATTCACCCGCCGGATCCCCTGCCTGGTGATAAATTCAGCCTCCACGCCCTTAAAGGGTTTTCCGGTTTGATAAAGGCCGCTGAAGGCCTGGAACATTTTTCGCCCGGCGTCTTCATCGGTGACATCCTTATAATTTTTACCGATTAATTCCGCCGGTGTGTAGCCGAGAATCTTCGCCGCCGCCTCATTCGAAAATGTCCAGGTTCCGGACAGATCGAACTCCGAGCAACCTTCGTTGATTTCCTCCAGAATCGTCCGGTATCGTTCCTCGCTTGTGCGCAGTTCATCTTCCACCTGTTTGCGCTGCGTGATGTCCCGCGAAATACCCCGAAAACCAGCCGGCTTCCCCTCTGCATCGCGAATCAGCGACGCCGACACTTCGTTGAAATGGCGTTTTCCGTCTTTGGATACAAATTCCCACGGAATTCCCCGAGACGGCTGTCCTGTCTTGTAAATCGTGTTAAATTGATTGAATAGTCCTTTGACGGCTTCTTCATCACTGCAATACTGGCGGTAATTCATCCCGACCAGTTCTTCTCTTGAATATCCCAGATCCCGGCATTGCGCATCGTTAACAAAGGTAAAATTGCCTTTCAAATCCACTTCAAAATACCCTTCATCCATCTCTTCAAGAATCGTGCGGTATCTTTTTTCTTTCAGATCGCTTGCGTCCTCGGTCTGCTTATACCGGGTGATATCCATGATACTCCCGAGCGTGGCTTGCGCGCCCCGATGAACGCCCGCGCTGACCGTTTCTAAAACCCACATGATTTCGCCTTTATTTCTAACGAAGCGGTATTCATAAGGTGCGGCATTTTTCTTTTTCACGCTGATTGCGGCATTCTTCCTGACCCCTGCCCGATCTTCCCAATGGACGTAATCGAGGAAGTTTTTGCCAATCAGATCGGCTGCCGCATAACCAGTCAGTTGCTCATAGGTGGAACTGACCGAAACAAACTTGCCTTTTTGGGTCATATAAATGCCTGCGCCGATAGAATTGATGACTTCTTCAATCGGCCCGCCTGAATCCTTCTGCGGGGAAAGTTTTTCGGGCAACCTTTTCACCGGTTTTGAGGCTGCCTTTTTCAGGGGCTTGGGGGCTGCCTTCGCGGTTGTTTTTCCGGAAGTTTTTTGGGAAACTTTTTTGGCAACCTTCCTGGCCACGGGTTTTGCTGCCGGCTTTTTTTGCGGTGACATAGCTTTGTCTCCTCAATGGTTTTCAATTCTAAAAAATCTGACGGGTCTGCTCATCTCATCACCCGCAGGTGACGCGAGATCACATGCGACCCGGAACCACGCTTTTCATATCCTGTCCTGCCGCTTCGCTATTGACGTTATTCGGCGCGGCCAGATTAAAACGCAAAGCAAGCGCATCCAAATCGTAAGACCGGATGATTTCAATTTTGGATTTTTCAAACACTTTCAACATGGCCTCATTGCGTGGCAGCACATACGCCATAAAACAGCGGATGCCCCGGTCGCGCGCAATTTTTACCAGATAGTTAAACATGAAAGTGGCAACGCCTTTCCCCTGAAATTCCTCATCAACAATAAAGGCCACTTCATAAGCCTGGGTGTTTTTATCGTAGGCATAGCGTGCTTCCGCAATAATCCTTTCATTTCGTCCCTTTTCCACAATCGCCACGACCGACAAAATGTTCTCGTAATCAATATTGACGTAACTTTGCATTTCCTTGTGGGGCATCACCGGCTTGGGGGCAAAATAACGGAAATATTTCGACTCGTCGGAAAAATTATAAAAAAGCGTTCGCATCATGTCCTCATCAGACGATTTGATGGGACGGAGCTTGATTTCCAGGCCGTCGCGCAGGGACTTGCGCGTTTCCAGGCCCGCCGGGTAGTTGGCGGCATGGCGGGCAACATAAATCTGATCCGCGTAAACATAATTGAGCGCCTTGGCCTGTGCCAGCAAATCTTCTCGGTGATCCGGGTGGGCGATGTCGATCATCGCAATCACACGCTCCCGGATAGATTTTCCGAAAAGATTGGCGACACCGTATTCGGTAGCGATATATTTCACGACCCCCAGCGTGCTGTGCGGATTGTCCGTGTTGCCGTCATGCTTGATCACAATGTTGCTTTGACCCTGCTTGTCCACGGAATTGAGCGCCACAATCGCCTTGCCCTTTTTGGAAATCGTCGCGGCGACCGCAAAGCCCAGCTTGCTTTCATACCCGGTCAGAAGATTGTCACCGGAATGGAAGATAACCGACTCCCCGGAAATATCGATTTTTTTAACATTCATGATGCTGATGAGACTTTTGATCCGCCTGACGACAAAGGGGTTACTCAACCGGGTAATCGGGTAAAATTCAAAAACGGGATTGCGATCGACATACTCATACAAGGCGCGGCTGCCGTAACAGTAACTGGCGGTAACAAGTCCCCCGTTATAACGGCTGCGGTCCAGCGAGATGGCACCGGAGTTAATCAGGTCCATCACCCAGTCGGAAATCACGTGCGTCACAATACCGAGGTTTTTCTTGTTTTTCAAATGATCGGCCACGGCGGTAAAAATTTTTCCCACATGCAGCGCCACGGTTGCGCCGTCTTCGATCAAGTTGGAAATATTCCAGCCGATCCGGTCCACGATCGCGTCATAGGGTTTGGTTTCCCGCTCAATGAGCGGCAAATCGCTTTCGACCACATAATCGAAACTGCTGATGTGCAGGAACGTTTCCCCCAGGGTAACCGGCATGTTCGG
>CAYVFA010000131.1:0-6627 GCA_964450075.1 uncultured Smithella sp. | reverse complement strand
CATGAGCGGTCCAGATCCCCTATACCATAAGACAGGCGCCGGTAAAAAGGAGAATATCTTAAAGATGATCCGGGCATCAATGCATTGTTTCCTTCCGCTTCGCCAGTTCCGCCGCCGCCGCGCGTCCCGCAACGCGGCCGGTCAGAATGGACGCCCCCAGGAAAGTTCCTTCCAGCGTGCATTTTCCATTGACACCGGCAAGACCCGTCAATTCACCTACAGCGTACAATCCCGGCATGGTTTGACCCGAGATATTGATGACACGGCAGGACTGATCAATGGCGACGCCGCCCATACTCTTGCGCGTCAGCGGCATAAAGTGCAGGGCATAAAACGGCGGTTTTTCGATTTTGGGAGGATGCGCCCAGGTGGATCGTGAAGTGCCGATACGCCCGAAATCTGCGTCGCGGCCTGCCGTCACCATCTCGTTCCAGTGACGCACGGTCTCCTCCAAGGTCTCGGGAGGAAGTCCCGCAGCCGTGGCCAACTCACGGATTGTTGCCGCAGACTTGACGAAATCAAGGCTCTGCGGATTGTTGAACAACTGGCTTTCTATGGCTTCACGGGTCCAGCCGGACACGTGGAAATCCTTGCGTGCGGCATTGTCAAAAATTGCCCAGTACGAGCCGCTGGGTTGCCTCACAACTTCCGGAAAAGTCTTCCGCGTGTCGCGGGATTCTTTCATAAAACGTTTTCCTGTTTTGTTGACCCAGATGGACATATCGCAGTAGGCATTCAAACCGCGATTACCGGACGGGTCGGATGGACGTTTCAAACCGGTCGGATAATTCAACTGATAGTGCATGTTTGTCAGGCGGGCGCCGGCAGCCTGCGCCATTTCGTGGCCGGAACCATCGGCATTCTGGCCTCCTCCAATCAGGATCTGATCGGGAAACGACAGATCCTTCGGCCAGTTTTTGCGGACCATGTCCAGATTGCTCTGGAAGCCTCCCGTGGCCAGGATCACGACCGGTGCTGTGAAATCGGTCTGCGCGCCGTCTTTAAGCCTTTGCGTGCGAATGCCTTCGATGCGGCCGCTTCCGTCCCTGAGGAGGGAAACCGCCTTGAACCGGTAATAAAATTTCACATTGCCCTTTTTGCTGCACTCCCGGTAGATCGGCGTAAGAAGACCCCGGCCCTTGCCGGCAACCTTGTGCCAGCGCGGCACGGTATTGTCGGGCATCAGGATGACTTTCTTTTCGAAACGGACGCCGAATCCGGTCAGCCAGTCGTAAATTTCACGGCGGGATTCATTGACGTAATAATTTACCCATGCGGTCTCGGGACCGGGACCCTGCTCATCATGCCCGGCATTCATGAAATCCGCATAGGCCACGCGGGGGTTATCCGGCTCGCCGGCCTGATCCTGTTCGGGCGTGCCGACAATACAGAGGGCGCCTTCGCTCATCAGTCCGGTCCCGCCATAGGTGGGTGACATCTCAATAACGGCAACGTCAAAGTTTTTTTGCGATAACTCCCAGGCTGCTGAAAGCCCGGCGATGCCCGCCCCGACTACGATCACATCATGCCGTTGTTCTTTTTGAGCCGCCATGACCATAGATGATAAACATAAGACCATGGCCATGGAAAGGAACAGTACTTTTTTGAATAGCGTCATCTGAACCTCTCAAAATTTTATTATTTCAGACATTGCTTTCCGCAATCGATCCAAAATTGATTTCAGCAATTGAAAAGGGTGTGCAGATTCGGGTAAAAGTGTCATCGGAATAAGCGAATATAAATCCGAAAAGCAGGCGCCCCGATCAACGCGTGTAACAAAATATCGGGTCAAATTCCACACTTTTTTCCCGGATGAGAATTTCTTGAGGTTGATATCGATTCAGGGACTGGCGGGTGTTGCCGTTTTTGTTCCTGTTGATTATTTTCCCTTCAGGACTTGCCAGGCTTCTTCAAATAGTTCAATAAAGCAGCCGACAATACCCAGAAGAAACAAACCCAGCATGAATATCGGTTTGGTTCCCAGCAGTTCATCCAGAAGATGACCGAGCCAAAGGAACAGGAAGGAAACAACCACCAGCACAAATCCCCACGCCGATAACATAATGATGATGTGAAACGAAGTGGGGGGAGCATCGTGCATTTTGTGCGGGGTCACCAGCATGATTTATTTCCTCCTTTCGTCTGCTGATCTTTATGATCGGAATAATCATGTCTGAATATTAATTTGTTCCGGTGCTGATTTTATTCCTTATCAATAAGATAATCTTCGTCTCACCGTTTTGCAAGAGGAGGCTAACAGGAGATTTTGACCAACGATTCAATGTTCGAAGTGCAGGACAATGCGTGGCTGACCGTCTTTTTCTGAAACGGTGATTTCGTCGGCGTCCTTCCGGATCAGGCGCAGCGCAAGCTGGGTGATCGATATGTCCGCATCCACGGAAAGGGGTTCAACGTAATCGTTGGTGAGAGCAAGCGGTTTCCCGTCGTATTGAAGGGTCAGATCCAGGTTGAATTCATCAAACATCATTTCCAACCCAATGTGCTTTTTTGTCAGGTCGAGGACAACGATCAGTTCCAGCAATTCATTCAAGGCGTGTGTGGCCTGAGTAATGACGCCCTGACGTGCTCCCCAGAGGGCGCCCTGTTTCTCCATCAAATTCGCAAGGTACTCATAAGTTGTCTTGTCAGGTGTAAGGACATGGCTGACTTTTTTCTTCAAGCCGATCTGAAAAATAACCGTCAGACCGATGGCCAGCAGGGTGGAGAGGTAAAGCGATGAGGCGAAAATCGGGCGAAGCCATGGAATTTGCACCTGGCTGTAAACGTTAAGCAGGGCCGTGACGCTCAAACCGAAGATCATCGAAATTCCCAGGATGAATATTTTCCGGGGATCCATCATCCTCGACATCATGATCTGAAGACCGGTGAAGATAATAAAGCAAACCGCAAAAAGCGGCGTTGCTCCCATGACGGGTTGCGGCATGACCACGAAGATCTCGGCAAAGCGCGGGAGAAAGGCCAGGCCAATCAGGATGCCGCCCGTGGCAAAGGCAATCTGACGGCTCGTTGCGCCAGTTCCCACAGATAACCCGATGTTGCTGGAGGCCGTGGACTGTCCCATGCCCCCCAGCAGGCCGCTGATACTCACACTCATGCCGTCCGCCAGCAGTCCCTTTTTGAGATTGGGCATGTCGGGGCGTTTCCAGTCTGCGTCGTTGATCTTCTGGCAAGTGGTCAGGTTTCCGATCGTCTTAACCGATGTGCAAAGGCTCGCGATCAGAAAAGGGATGATCAGCGAGGGGTCAAAAGACCAACTGAGCATTGTCAGGTCGGGGAGCGCCAGCAGGGGTTTATCCAGGATTTGCCGAAGATGCGCCGCAGGCATCAAACCGGTCAGGTATGAGACAATGTACCCCGTAATCATGCCGATGATGACGGAAAACAGGCGAAGTTTGCCCTTGCTCCATACGGTGATGGTGACCATCGTGCCGAGCGTGATCATGGAAACGATCAGGACGTCCGGATTGATGCGGGTGCTGTCTCCGACAATCCCCAGAAAGTTTCGTGTTGCCACCGGGATCACCGATATTCCGACCATCGTGACGACCAGTCCCATCACTTCGGGCGTAAATATTCTGCGCAGGCGGTGAACGACGCGGGAAAGCACGATTTCAAAGAGGCCGCTTAAGGCGGTCATTCCCAGCACCAGCGGCAGCCCGCCGATTTTGGCCGCCATGACGGAGGCGGAGATGTAGGCGGGTTCGCAGACGGAAGGCGCAAAATACCCCGATCCGATCCCTTTTTTGTTCAGGGCCTGAAGGATGACGGCAATCCCGCCGGATAAAAGCGACATGCTGATAAAGAACCCGGCCTGCGCAATCGAGGCCCCCATGCCCTGAAGCACGATAATGGCAAAGATCAAAGCCGTCGTGACATGAAAACTGTGTTGCAGGCCCAGAAGCAGGCAGATGGGAAGCGGGATGCGGTCATCCAATCCATAAATCAGGTTTGCGGGTTTGCGTTTTTGAGCCATCTTGTTTCCGGATCAGGGATTCCTTCCATAGACTGTTACAGTCCATAGCATAATCCTGCCTGATTTTACATTTTTATAACTCAAAGCGAGCACAATAAATCCTTTGCCTGCTGGTTCAATCATTCTGATTGAACCTTATATTGATCTTGCTATAAAGCAAAAACCTGTAAGTCAAATCAAGAATTGGAAAAACACTCTGGTTCACTCTGTAAGATTGAACCAGCAACAGACTGCGTCGCTCGAATTCATCGCTTTATACGTTAGCGCCTTTCACGCCTTTACCGTAGAACTTCAAGCCGGAACCTTACGGTCTGAACGTTTCCCATGATAACCTTCTGAACATTCAGCTTGAAAATCCAGTTGAGGCCTTCCCCTCTCTCTGCTTCTATGTCCGTTTCGTCAATATCGAGTGACTCAAGCAAAGGTGCGACAGCTAGAAATTCTTTGGGGGTTACAATGATTTCGGACGGAACCGCGTCTTCACCCTGACTTACAACCTTCACGGTTTGAATGAACTTGAGAGCGCCTTGGTCAGCAAGTATTCGTTCGTGGTTGTCAAAAATGAGAGCTGGCCTGAACACTGATACTACCTCCCGAATGAACTCTGGCTCAGTTATTTTCTTTTTTATTCTATTGTCGATATACGAGTTCACACCGTACAAAGCCGCAATGAGGGCGGAGATAAGGCCGACGGCTCCCCCAACTACCTTGATCATCACCCATGCATTCGATATGATTTCCACGGTGCCTCCTGAGATTTACTTGTTCGTGCGCTAATGAAAAGCTCAGTCGGAGCGACCCTCTGGGTCGCGATCGGCTGTAGCGACGGGTTAAACGTTTTTATTTTCTGTTGATGTTTTCGATATTTGTCCATAGCACAATGGCATCATTACCGGCATAAGCTCTTACTTTTGCTGTTCCTGTCCATGTCACGTCCAAAAGCGATACATGAATACCAGGTTTGGTTATTATGCACCCGTGTTTCAGTAAATATTTCATTGCTATTTTATCGCTCTTTACTGATGCACCCATGAATTGGTCAAATAAATCTTCTGAGACACAGGCACCATAACCTCCCTTCAATGAGTCGGCATAAGCTATTCCGTTAATTGTGAAGGCACTTAACAAAACTAAAAATAGTATTTTCATGTTTTTCCCTTTTTAAATAATGGTACCTACTATTTGATTCGTTTTTGCGGCGCACTGTGAAAAAATTCTTTATAATGCTTCGATTTTAAGTCATTAGGTTCCGAGTATCCTAATGCTCCAACTTCCCATTCACTGAGGTTTTGACCACTAAAATAAACATAAGACGCTCTGACATGATTTAGATAGGCTTGCGATTCTCTTTGCGATGGCATGTTCTCATATTTTTTGGCTTCACTTAAAGAAGCCCATCTAGGTTCACTAAATATCATTATGAAGATGTTGGCGTTCGGATCTTGAGGGGGATCAATGGGTATGGATGTTTTAGGTATTCCCATCTTTGCAAGAGTCTTTGTTTGTCTTGCTTTCTGAAAGGCCAGAACCAAAATTTTTAGTTCCTCGTTTGTTGTATTCTTTGGAACCATCACGTTTACTGCGATGTTCTTATGCCAAAGAACTTTGTATTCTGGAAGATTTTGCGAATAAGAATGATCGGGAAAATACAGGACAATAGTAAAAGCCAGCAGACTAAGAACTAACAAATGACATCGTTTCATGAATAACCTTTCTTTACGTGATTTTAATGGAATTATTTACTCTCAATTTCTCGCTAAGGCAATTAACATATTATACATAATTCTATATCAGAGTGCTGTCATACAAATGGTTATCTTTTTGATAATTATTTTCTATAATAAAAAAATAGGTGCCACTTTTTGACTATACCAGTTCATGCCTTGTTCACTCTGTTATGTTGTGCGCGTAACAGATGTAATAAATGGGAAATTCCCCTAATATCAGACCATATAGATGGCCCGATTCTCCACTAATCATAATATTAAGGCACAAAATATGGAAAATAAACCAATTCCGCATTCCATTGCACCCTTTTTCCTCTCCCGTTCGCAAACTAAAAATAGCCCATAAATCCGCTGAAAACACAGGGGGTCCATGATTGCTGGACTAAAATAAAAAGAGGAGAGTGATAAGCATCGCTCTCCTCTTACTTAAAAAAAGTTCCGTAAAGTTTGAATCCGTCTGTCTCTGCATGCCGTGTTCAATCATGAACCTTAGCCCCGCTGGAGATTTCTTTGCCGCAGACATCTTTTTTTGTGAGTTGGTACTTGTGACTGGTTGGTTAATTAACGCAGGCTTCAGTAAATGTCAAAGAATATAATGGCCTTCAGCCTTGCCTTTCCGGTTAATGTTTTAAGCTGTCATCCTGTTTCCGCCGGTCTGTATGCAAAGTGCTCTGTTTTTTACTATGCGCCATGAATGGTGAACCGATAACCGTGAACCGTGAACCGCGAACCTGTTTTAGCCACCCAAATACGCTTCTTTTACTCTCGGATTTCCCGTCAGTTCCCGGCCTGTGCCGGAAAGGACGATGCGGCCGGTTTCCAAAACGTAGCCCTGGTGCGCGATGTGCAGGGACATGTTGGCGTTTTGTTCGACAAGCAGAATGGTTTTTCCCGCCCCATTAATTT
>CAYVFA010000130.1:5546-6638 GCA_964450075.1 uncultured Smithella sp. | reverse complement strand
CAATAATCCAGCAGACCCAGAAGTCCTTTTCCACCGTCACTTCCGCCATGTTTAATTGAATCCCCGTTTGACTGCATACCAGGCGGCGGCGTTCTTCCCCCATCTCTATGAATTCTTTCACGCAGAGGCCTCCCGGCCTGCCAGTTTGCGAAATATGTCCGCGATCCAGGCGGGGGCATGACGAATGTCTTTCATCAGTTGGACTTTGGCATTTGCATCAAGGTTGCGATCAAGTATGGCAATGATCTGGTCGTCCACGTGCCTCTGACCCAGATGGCGGAGGGCCTGGATCAAAAGCCCGCTGGTCTTGCCCGCAGTGGCCATGTTTCGTGGCGTTGTCCGCTTCAGCGTAATCTCCATGTTGCCGACCTTTACCGTTCGGGAAAGACCGTCCGTCAAATAGACGACCTTCATCGGCACCTGCGTGGAGAGTCTGAGCAGGTTTGCGGCATAAGCGCCTGTCGGCTGTATTCGCGTGGCATCCCGACCCGTCAGAGCTTTTGCGATGTTATCGATTGAGGGATGCAATAGTCCCAACTGAGGATCAACTTTCGGGTAGTCATAAAGACCGCGGGCCAACTGGCGTATCATTCCTGACTGCTTGTACCGTTTCAGGGCTGACGAGATGGCATTACGGCTGCCAAGATCCTTGAAATGGTCCGGCGTGAATACCCAACCCCTTCCATGACCATTGATCCTGCCAATTATTTGATTATCAGTCGTTTTTACTGTTTTCATCATTCTTCACCTGACACAAATATACATCTTTTTTTGTGTCAGCACTATATACCGTTTAGTACGCTATGTCGATACATTTCAGCATGGAAGAAGAGCCATGGAATTGATTTTCGTCTGGTTAAAAAATGGCCCAAAAAAATCCTGGACAAAATGGATCATCAGCATGTGAACGACCTTCCCTTCTTCGCGGGCAAAAATCCTTCTTCCGAAAATATTGCTTTTTATGTTTATGCGGAAATGCAAGCAAAGACTAAGACATCCGGCGTTTCGGTCCTTCGGGTCAAAGTGTGGGAGTCGGAAAACGCAGCGGTAACATATGGTTGATGGGGGATAATGGATGGTGGATGGCGGGGG
>CAYVFA010000130.1:0-5446 GCA_964450075.1 uncultured Smithella sp. | reverse complement strand
GCGGCGAGATGGCCGGATTTGAATAAGTACGCTCCCTTTTTCGGCATCAAGTGGCAAAAGTATTACTTCCACACGCCGCTGCTGCAGGCTCTTGGGCATTTTCAGTGTATCCGGTAATTGCACATCTTTTGTGTCAAGAAGATTCAAAGGGAGGTTTCCGGTTTATATCAGACGATCGTGAGCCTGGCGAATTGCGTCGGAACGATATCCAATGTTGGGTCGGTTGGAGGAGAATAATTTTTTAAATAGTTCTCATTGCCCTTGTGTGGAAAGGGATTTTGCCCGCTGGATCATCTGAGTCACATCGGCATTGGCACGTATTGGTATTATCTCAATATGCGGATGTGCGTTGACAAAAACCCTGAATACCTCATCGGCGAATGCCTGACCAATTGTTTCAACTTCGCCGAAATCAAACAATACCGTCTTAAACCTGTCCACCCTCTCCAATAAGCGTTTGGCTTGAGAACGAGAAATTAACTTTTCATTCGCATATTGAGCTAACCGGACTGGGACAACTGTTTTTGTAAAACCATAATCAACGTCAGAAAATTTGTCATATATTTCCCTTTTGGTCCGGGCAGTGTTATTTTTTAATTTCATAGATACCCAGGTTCCGTTTTGATTAGCGTTATTTTGCAAAATCCAGTCTTCATCCTCACCATATGTATGTGATAAAAAAACTTCGCCTGAAAGAATATGAAATGTGTCAAACATGCGAGAAGTAAAAAATATTCCTTCACCTGAATGGCTTTTCGGGTCGGTGGTTAATTTACCCTTTGTTAATTCTATTACTGCATGACGCTCATCAAGAAGCCCCATCGCATTCTTAATCTTATTAAATATTCCAACGCCACTATCAGCAATATCCATTTGAATTGTTTGAGCGGTTTTTTTTATTTTGATCAACACATCTTTACTATCAGAATGGTCTAGAACATTATTAAATATTTCCGTAAAACCATAATACCAAATGTCTAACGCATTATCAGGTAACTTACCTATTTTGGGGCCTGCTACTTCTCGCCATACAACATCTTCAGCAGAATTACTGCTGATCGTAAATGTTTCAGACCATTCTTCTTGCGGGCGTAATTCGTACACTCCATGATTTGTATGTATCAACATATCCTGTTTAATTAAATGCTGGATATGCTGAAAAACTGCTTGACGCGTAATGTTAAATTTATCCATCGTCTTGGGGATCAGCTTTGTTGTATTGTTTTCAACAATGTCTAAAATAAAACTTCTTATTTCTTCACCCCTTTTTCTTAACTTAGACATGACTAAATCCCCCCATAAAATGTAAATGTTGGTTTGTCAGAATGTAAAGGTTAATAATTATTTTGTCAAGGATATAATGAAACAATGTAAAGGGATAACTGCTAAATTATTGATTTATTGAAATAAATCTTCAAGCGCCGACAGAAAATCGGCCAGTTGAAAATCGGCGCGATAATACATATTTTCCTTCAATCGTAGAACTCCGAGAGCATTAACATTGGCAAAGAGATGCTTAACCAATTTATCCGCCTCGGTAAGTATTTCGTCTGATTGATGTTTTGCATGCATGGTCACGCATTCTTCCCAGTCAGATTTGGTCATCATGGCAACAATTACGTAAAGATCCAATGCATGGTGGCGGCCATAGTCTTTCTCATCATCGTGAATCCGGTCGCGCAGCGCAAAGAGCTTCATCATCAAATATGTAAACGCATGCGGAAGATAAAGATCCGATCTTGCTTTTTCGCCGCTGGATAGAACACCTTCAACAGAAACTGCTTGAAGATTTTCTTCCAGTGTGAGCGCCTCATTTAACGTTCGTGCATGAAGCGGAATTTTTGGTTTGGGATATGCCCGCCTATTTTTTGCGACCACACCGGCATTTTTGAGCGACAACTCTGAACCTGCCAGTATATCCACTTTCAGACTTCCGCTTACTCCCAAGGCAGGCCCCGGTTTATAGAACTGATAATACTTTGCGGTTTCCACTGGTTTATAACCCAGACGCTCCAGTGCATGCACCAGCGGCAGTAAACGCCGGGAATCGATCAGCAGTTCAGTTCTCAAAAAAAGATCAAGATCATTGGTTGAACGAGGCTCCGGCCATTTACTGAGAAGGGTTTGCTGCCTGGCTGTCAACGCCTCACGATACTTCAGATAAATACCGAAGCCGCCGCCAACGATCAACTTCAAATTGTCGTTGGCTGTCTCATGGACTAAATCCAGCAATGCAGTCGTCAAGGAGGACATTTTATTCATATCTTCGGCGCCTTGAGTTCACTAAGAATAACCTCTTTAACCTGAGATGCCGTTTCTTGATCCCGTTTATCGCCCGTCATAAGCTCCAGATAGGTCTGCAGCGGAGATGCCCAGGCAATGCCTTTAAATAAGCGCGCATCGAAAAAGACGGACGCCTCTCTTGTTTTAATCACCAGGAGGTTCGGAAAACGGTCATCCTGCTCCCCCTGAATTTCTTTGAGCCATCCTTCCGGATCGGGGCAATATACCGCAAGGGTGTCTCCGGCCTGCATCACCGCATAGCGTGAAACAGAGGAAACGCCGGACATCACGGCGGGTATTGGATTGCCGAACGCCTTAATCAGGGTATCGCTATTGATTTCTCCCTGGGACGAGTCAGGTAAATGCCACCTGACGACAACATCACGCTCGGGTACGGTATAGTTTTCTGCAAGTTTTGTCAGAAGTTTCTCCGGCTGGAGCAGGATCACAGAGGCATTCTCCCGCCCTATGATCATATCGTCTTCCAAGCTTTTCAGTGCTTTCGACACTGTGGATAAACTCATGGGCTGCCGCAACCAGCCAGCCAGGATGTTACGCCTGCTAATCTGATCAAGAATATCCGACACCCTTTCAAACCGTTGCTGAACAAGGAGCATGCGGGCAGTCAGGGCACTGTTGCGCCGATAGATATTTTTAATCGCCCCGGAACGAAGAAACAGGTTCGGGCTGCCAGTGCGGCAGATCAAAAGCCTGTCCGGCAAAGTGACCACGCCGTTCCCGCACAGATCAATACCGCTTATTGCTTCCTTTTCCAATTTTTGCAGCGCTTCATCATTCAAATACGGCACGACAATCAATGGGTTCAAACCCATCTCACGGGCGGTCGCCTTCACGCGATCCATGGCGGCGCGGATTATCTTGGGGGTGGAAATAGCCTTGAACTCGACGGCAAACTTTTCACGTCCGCCGGGCCAACTGCCCCAGGCAACGGCATCCGCCCGATACGCTTTGCTTTTGGATTCCTGAACAGCCAACTGCATAGACAGAGGCGGCAGGTTAATTTGACCCAGCGACAGGCGTTCAGAAATTTCATTTTCCGTAATCACAATATGTTTTCCTAAATAATTAATTTTCTTAATCAAGAAAACACAATATTTTGGGAAAATCAAGAATAATATTGAATGATTTTAAATGTCCAGAAAATTATTCTGGCTTGCACGGGAGGTTTTCAGCTTATATCGGATGATCTCGCGCCTTGTCGCAGCGAGCCGGAACTGCATGCCCACATGATGTGCGGGAACAATGAGTATCCTTTCCTTCAACGAAATAAATCTTTCAGCGCCGATAGAAACTCGACGCGAGTGTTGTAAATATGGGTTTTTTTGGTTGACAATCCGATGTGACTATGGTCACATGACCACTAATCAACAATTAAGGAGAATGAGAACATGGAACGTATTGTTTCAAAATCTCAATTTAAGCCACGATCACTGGAATATTTTCGTCTGATTGAAGAGAGCGGAGAAACGATGATCATCACAGATCGCGGGAAACCCGTATTGAAAGTTATGCCTTATACTGATAATTCTGAGGAACGATTAAAAGTTTTACGAAATTCTGTTTTGCAATATGATGATCCCACCCAACCCGTTGCCGTGGAAGATTGGAAGGCGCTGAAATGATCGTTTTAGACACGCATGCCTGGATATGGTGGGTAAGCAGTCCGGAATTTCTTTCAGAAACAGCGAAACAGGCCATTGATGAGGCAGCGACGGGAAGGAATATCTTTATTTCCTCTATCAGCGCATGGGAAATTGCGATGCTTGTCTCGCGAGGCAGACTGAAACTGACGATGAGCCCTGAAGATTGGGTTGCTGCATCTGAGGCCCTCCCGTTTTTTGACTTTGTACCTGTTAGCAACAGTATCGCCCTGAAATCAGTCCAATTGCCGGGTATCCTGCATAATGACCCTGCGGATCGAATCATCATTGCTACGGCTGTTTCACTAGGAGCGCTTCTGGTGACAAAAGATGAAAAAATAAGAAGCTACCCGCATGTTAAAACGGTTTGGTAGAAAGATGAGCGACGAAGAAAACGACATCTTGACACTGATCAGCAATGATGTATGATTTAAGCGAAAATGTATGCAGGCAGGAGAATATTATGAGGACGACAATTAACATACAAGATGATCTTATGGATGCACTCTTGGCCCAGACAAAGGCAAAAACGAAAACAAAAGCCATTGAATTATCCATTAGGGAGTATCTAGAAAAAAAATCAATTGAAAATATCGTTGCCCTTAGTGGTAAAATTAATATAGATTCCGATTGGCAAAAAATGGAAGAGGATGAGCTGAATGAATACCGGGATTATCGTTGATACTTGTGTCTGGATCGAGTTCTTCAGGGAACCGGAATCTGCATTAACCCTTCATCTCAAAAGTCTTCTTCGGGAGCGCAAAGTCATCATGGTCGGTATGGTTATGGCCGAATTATTACAAGGCGTGAAAACTTCAAAAGAAGCAAATCTTGTAGAACAAAATCTGGGAAAACTGCCCTATTTGGAAATAGCACGAGATATTTGGATAACTGCCGGTAAAATGTCGGCATCCCTCCGGAATACCGGGTACACTATACCCCTTTCCGATTTGATCATAGCGGCCATGGCTCTTTCTGGAAATCACGAGATTTTTACTGTTGATCAACACTTCAATAAGATAGTTGGGTTGAGGCTTCACCACATGACTTGAAAGCATGACACATAAGAATCATGTAAGTTTTTGGAGAAAACAATGTACGAAGTTACAATTATTAAATCATTTTCAGCGGCGCATCTGCTTGCGGAAATTGGCGGCAAGTGCGAGGAATTACATGGGCATAATTTCAAGGTGGAAGTCACTGTCGGCGCGCAGGAGTTGAATTCGGAAGGCATTTTGATTGATTTCCGTCTGGTTAAAAAATGGCTCAAAGAGATCCTCGACAAGATGGATCATCAGCATTTGAATGATCTTTCCTCATTCGCGGGTAAAAATCCCTCCTCTGAAAATATTGCTCACTTCGTTTATCAGGAGATGCAACCCAAAGTAAAAGAGGCAGAAGTCGAAGTCCTGCGCGTAAAAGTGTGGGAGTCGGAAAGCGCAGCGGTAACATATAAAGGGGATTAGGCTGAAGGCTGAAGACTGAAGACTGAAGACTGAAGG
>CAYVFA010000129.1:5721-6784 GCA_964450075.1 uncultured Smithella sp. | reverse complement strand
CTGGACATCCACCGCGTCAGGATGGCGCTCTCCCCCTGAGCTACTTGCCTATATTCAACTTTTAGAGTTTGGTCAACTAGCAGTAAAACTCAGCTGTGTCAAGCAAATATCTTACTTTTTAACCGCTTCGATTGCGGAGTTATTTAATATTCGAACCCCTCGTATCATGTAAACCAGACCGGAAATAACCGTAAATAAAGCGGTGGCCCAGCAAAGGCCGATAATCCAATAATACTCGAAATCATTTGTAACGGCTTTGTAAAGCAAGGCAAAGAAAATGGTACCCACCTGTAAGGCCGTTGTAATTTTACCGACAATAGCCGGCTTGATCTCGTAAGCAACCGACATCAAAGACAGAACCGCAATACCCAGGAGAATAATAAAGTCCCGGCTGATGACAATGACGGCCAGCCAGCCCGGAATGATACCAAAAACCGCCAGGGACACAAAACTGGTTACCAGAAGCAATTTGTCTGCAATAGGATCAAGGTAAGCACCCAAAGTAGTCTGGCAGTTCAGCAGGCGCGCCAGAGTTCCGTCAAGGGCATCCGTCACGCCTGCTACTGTAAAAGTGATCAACGCCTTATCATATTCCGACTGAATCAGAAAAATGACAAATACCGGAACCAGGATAATCCGCAGCAGTGATAAAAAATTGGGTATATTCATCTATCGTTTAACGTTGTTGTATATCTTCGGCTTTTTTATCTCTGCTCTTATTCCAGTTGACCCAACTGTCCATCTGCTCAGATGCTTCTGTAAAATCTTCAGGCTTCTGGGGTTTGCCATCGGCAGTAACGCGAATCTGCTGCATCGATTTAACAATATAAACCCACTGCTCCATGGATACCGGTTTGGGCCCCTCAATGACAGTCGGACCGGCCACAGGCTTGGGGGGTCCGACAACGGAAACAGGTGACAACTGCTTCTGGGAAGCGCCGGCCACACTGACCTCACCATCATACACTTTTACCAGTGCCGACTGATCCACTTCAACATCCATACGGTAAATCGTACCGCGAACACCGGCAACGGCATTTTGGCAGGAAATTTCAAATTTATC
>CAYVFA010000129.1:0-5621 GCA_964450075.1 uncultured Smithella sp. | reverse complement strand
TTTTTCTCGAAGCATTTTCGAAACCCTTGTGTCGGCATCATGGGACGCCAAAGGCATTAAGGCAATGATATTAAAAGTTTTCTGATTTTGATCGTTTTTCGATACAGCCGATGTCTGCGACGAACAGGCCGACAGACATAAGCTAAAAATGATCAACATGTTCAATAAAATACGGTGGCCTCTCATGGTGACTCCTCTTTGACCTGTAAATAGATCTCAACGCCATCTTGATTTTTCCCCGGCGTCAAGACTGAATATCTTTCCGTTTTTTCAAGCTCAGCCGCCAGATTTTTGACCGATACAACAACAAGATCAAAATGAACCTGTTCCCCTTCCAATCGACAAGGATAGATACTTTTTACTATTTTCGGGCGATTTTGTAAAAACGTTTTTATGCGGGCAAAATCTGAATATTTTTTTACACCCTTCAATGATAAAGTAGCCGGGACACTTTCCTGGTCTCTTGATCCCTGAAGAACACCCATTTGCAGCAGGTCCTCTCTGACCAGCGCCAACGCCACGACAACATTAACTTTGACAGTATAATCATCGCGTTGCCTGTTTTCCGAAATCATTCGATAATTTTTTACATATCGATCCGTCTTATCAATCAGAATGCTTTTCACGGCCTGAAATTTCTCATTTTCAACTTGATTCGACAGGATTTTTGCTGCTGCCTGCATAATTGCTTTTTCCAGGGAATGTTTAATGGCTTCTTCACGTGCAACGGCCACATCATTTTTTATGAGCGAAGCGACCCCTTCAACTTGAAGGGCCCAATCGGTTAATCCTTGACCGGCATAAGCCCGAGGGCAGAAAAGTCCCGTCAGCAAAAGAAACATCAGCAAAAGATTTTTTTTCATCAGCTAATCCTGTTTCATTGAATGATCTTTGCCCATTCCTTGAATTTTTTCTATTTCTTTTTTAATGATGCGCTCGGCGATATCCGGGACAACTTCCCGTGCGATTTTTTCAACCATTTCATCTACCCGTTTCATAATCCTATCGTTTATCTGATCGGGCGAAAGCACTTCCTCAACAACCTCTGTCAGATCATGGATACGATGGCCATGTACTTTAACACGTTCATACCCCCGACCATCAACCACAATAACCGGCTGGGATTTTTTTCCATCCGTCACATGATGACTTTGTCCATTGAGGTCATCAACTATTTCGGTCAGTTCGTATATTTTTTTACCTTGAACCGCCCCGGCATCTTCAACCATTTTTTGCTCTCCCCGATTTACGCCTCACTGATCAAATGATTGGTTATCTATTGATTTTTCCATGGCGTTACCATAGTGTACGCAACTCTTCAAGCAATATATGCAGCGCATTGAATTTCAATCCCGATGGGGAACCGGGCGAATTTTAACAGCCATATCATATATTTTTTTCCGGGATAATCCTGTTTGCCGAACAACCTCTGCGACCGAATCACGCAATGAAATGGGGCTGTCCTCCCAGAGGGATAGGAGTTTTTCCTGAATTTGATCATCCGTAAGCGAAACGGGCTCAAGGGAAGCTCCCTGAAGAATGATCGTGAATTCTCCTTTCGCTTTACCGACGGGTACTTGTGACAAAATATCTGAAATCCGGCCCCGTCTGATCTCTTCAAATACTTTGGTCAATTCGCGTGCCACAACAATCTGCCTGTCGCCCAAGACATCATTAACATCTTTTAGCGTATCCATGATTCTGGATGGGGATTCATATAAAACAACGGTTTTTTCTTCAGCCCGGATGGACTCCAGAAACCGGCGGCGCTTATTTTCTTTAGGCGGTAAAAATCCGCAAAATAAAAACTGATCGGCTGGAAAACCGCAGACGGACAAGGCCGCAATTAAAGCGGAGGGGCCGGGAACGGGAACTACATTGATTTTATTTTCCCGCGCAAAGTTGACCAAGTGGTAACCCGGATCGGAAATACAGGGCGTTCCGGCATCAGAAATATAAGCGACACTCATCCCCTGTTCTATTCGGGAAATAATGAGCGCGCTTCTCTCTTTCTCATTGTGCTCATGCAGGCTGATCAGAGGCGTCTTGATATTGAAGGCAGAAAGCAGAATTCTGGAATGGCGCGTATCTTCCGCGGCAATTAAATCGACTTCTTTTAATATGCGAAGCGCTCGCAGGGTCATGTCCTCCAGGTTGCCAATGGGCGTGGCCACCATATAAAGGGTTCCTTGCTTTTCACCTGCGCTTTTATTCATACCATCTTCATCAAAAAGTTTTTGTTGTTGACAACTATGTCTTGTTTCGGCATGAATAGCAAAGAAAAAATAATGACGACCATGAATGACAGTTGGAAATAATGAAACGAATATTAATTACCGGTGGCGCGGGATTTTTGGGTTCTCACCTTTGTGAACGGCTTTTAAATGAAGGCAATGATATTGTCTGTCTGGATAATTTTTTTACCGGCAGCAAGAATAATATCATCCCCTTGATGGGTCATCCACACTTCGAGGTGATTCGCCACGACATCATCAATCCCATTTACCTGGAAGTGGACGAAATCTACAATCTGGCGTGCCCGGCATCGCCTGTGCATTATCAGTTCAACCCCATTAAGACCATCAAGACCAACGTCATGGGGGCAATCAATGTCCTGGGCATCGCGAAAAGAACCAAAGCCAAAATCCTTCAGGCTTCTACTTCTGAAGTCTATGGCGACCCCGACATCCACCCGCAACCGGAATCATACTGGGGGCGCGTCAATCCCATCGGCATCCGCAGCTGTTACGATGAAGGCAAAAGAGCCGCTGAATGCCTGATGATGGATTATCGCCGGCAAAATGCCGTCAACACTAAAATCGTCCGCATCTTCAATACCTACGGGCCACGCATGGCGGTTAATGACGGACGGGTTGTCAGCAATTTTATTATTCAGGCGCTTCAGGGCAAAAATATCACGATTTACGGAGACGGAAGCCATACCCGTTCTTTCTGCTATTGCGATGATCTGATTGACGGGTTGATTAGAATGATGAACGGCGCCGACGACTTTTTCGGACCGGTGAACATCGGCAATCCCGGAGAATTCACCATTCTGCAACTGGCCCGGCTGGTTATTGATCTGACCGGCAGCAAATCAAAAATCGATTTTCAACCGCTTCCCGCGGATGATCCGACGCAGCGCAAACCGGATATAACACTTGCTGAAAATAAACTGGGCTGGCAGCCGAAAATAGCGCTGGAACAGGGCTTAATCACGACCATTCAATATTTTCGCGATACCTTAAAATCGTCTTAAAAAAAGTGAAGGGATAATTTAAAAACATGAAATTCAAAAAGAAAATTCTTTGCATCGGGGCAGGCTACGTCGGCGCTCCGTCAAATGTGATGATCGCTCATAAGTGTCCGGATTATAAGGTAACAGTGGTCGATATTAATCCTGCTCGGATTGATGCCTGGAACTCCGACCACCTTCCCGTTTATGAACCGGGCCTTGATGAACTCGTTTTCAAGACACGCGGTAAAAATTTGTTTTTTTCTACGGATATTGAAAAGCAGATTGCTGAAAATGACATCATTTTTGTCTGCGTTAACACACCGACCAAAACCTTCGGCGCGGGCGCCGGCATGGCCGCCGACCTCCAATACTGGGAGAAAACAGCCAGACAAATTTTAGAGAATTCTCAATCATCAAAAATTGTCATTGAAAAAAGCACGCTGCCCATCAAAACCGCTCTGGCCATGGAGCGAATTCTGGCTTCGGGAAAAGGAGATATTACGTTTGACGTCCTTTCCAATCCGGAATTCATGGCGGAAGGAACGGCTATGAATGATCTGGAAAATCCCGACCGGATCCTGATCGGCTCGCGCGAAACCACAAACGGGCTGGCCGCCTGTGCCCAGTTGGTGGAAATTTATTCGCGCTGGGTATCACCCGAAAAAATCATCACCTCCAATATCTGGAGTGCCGAGCTCTCTAAACTGGTGGCCAATGCTTTTCTGGCGCAAAGGGTATCGTCTATTAATTCCATATCAGCTCTTTGCGAAAAGGCAGATGCCGACATATCCGAGGTCGCCCGCGCCGTGGGCACAGACAGCCGCATCGGCTCGAAATTTCTTAAGGCCGGCATCGGCTTTGGCGGATCGTGCTTTAAAAAAGATATTTTAAATCTTGTTTACCTGTGTCATTTTTACGGACTGCCGCAAGTGGCCGACTATTGGGAAAGCGTTGTGAAAATCAATGAATATCAGCAGGAGCGCTTCATCGCCAATATTCTCCAATCCATGTTCAATACCCTGGCCGGGAAAAAAATATGCTTATTGGGTTTTTCGTTCAAGGCGGACACGGCCGACACACGCGAAAGCCCGGCCATCAATATTACCCGCATGCTGCTTGCGGAACATGCCGAAGTGATCATCTCCGACCCCAAAGCGCTGGGCAACGCCGCCATCGACCTCGCCCATGATGAGGGCAAAATCAGCTTCATTGAAGATCCGTATCAGGCAGCCACCGGTTGCCATGCGCTGGCCATTATGACGGACTGGGATTTATACAGGAAGTTAGACTATCGCAAAATTTACAAATCGATGGTTAAGCCCGCGTTTATTTTTGACGGACGAAACATCATCGATCGGCAAAAATGTTTTGCAATCGGTTTTAATGTGTTTCCCATCGGGAAGCCGGCGTTAACCCGCCTTTAATGCCGCTTCTAATAAGCGATAAAATCGAAAGCGTTTCTGATCAGACGAATGTCATTTCCGGAAGGCAGCATCAGAACTGCCACAACATCAAAACGGGCGCGGGCATCGTTTAATTTTTTTTCCTGAAGATACCAGCTCGCCAGTTGCGACATTTTTTTCTGTTTCTTGATCCCCACCGCCTCCTCGGGATAACCCAGCGCACTGGATTTTCTGGCTTTGACTTCCACAAAAACCAGCTCATTTTTATCCCGGGCCACAATATCGATTTCACCGATCGGACAACGATAATTGACCTCAACGATCTTATAGCCGCTTTTTTTCAAAAAATCGGCAGCAATCTCTTCTCCCGCTTTCCCCAGGGCAATTTTACGGGTGTCTTTTTCTATAACCTTCATGACCATTCCAGAAGAGTTTGATTAATATCTTTATTTTTTAAATGAAATGAACGGCGATGGATTTTACACATGCCGATCTCTGAAAGAATTTTTCGATGTTCGGCGGTTCCGTAGCCTTTGTTTTGCAGGAAATTGTATTGAGGAAACTGGCGGTGGTACATTTCCATAATTCTGTCCCTGGAAACCTTCGCAATGATTGACGCGGCGGCAATCGACATGCTCAGCGAATCACCCTTCACCAGCGCCTTTTGCGGCGCGTTGACAGATATGGTATACAGTCCGTCAATCAGGAGAAAATCAGCAGGAGTGGATAGATCCAGAACGGCTTCACACATCGCATGAAGCGACGCCTGGAGAATATTGATCCGGTCAATCACATCGGCTTCAGCAACCCCCACGCCGACGGCGAGGGCTTTATCCGAGATGACTTTGTAGAGTTCATCCCTTTTGCGGGCAGTCAGTTTTTTGGAATCATTAATTTCTGAATTTTGATATTCGGGAGGAAAGACGACTGCCGCGGCGACAACAGGTCCGGCCAGCGGCCCCCGACCTGCTTCGTCAACG
>CAYVFA010000128.1:0-6820 GCA_964450075.1 uncultured Smithella sp. | reverse complement strand
CGCACGTCCGGTGGTGTGGGAGGACGGCGGGGGTGACCCCGCCTCCTACCTAATTTTCGTTGAAGGATCAGGCTTGCAAAATAATGCAGAGTATATATAATTATCAATAATGGTAATTATATATGCTTAGTAGAAATATTGAAAAATTGCAGGACTTGGGCAGGAATGATTTCTTTACGATCGATGATGTGGCGCAGAGCTTTGGCCTTCAGCGAGGCTCCGCCCGCGTGTTTTGCAGCCGCTATGCTAAACAAGGCCTGTTGGTTCGGCTGAGAAATAATCTGTACACGACCGCGTCAAAGTGGGAGAACCTCGCACGCAATGATTATTTTGCCATTGCCAATATCCTGCAGGTGCCCTCTTATATTTCTCTGATGACCGCCCTGGCTTATTACGATGTGACCACTCAGGCGCAGCAGGATTACCAGGAAAGCATCTGCCTGAAACGAACCATCGCGTACAACGTCCGTCAAGCCGTTTTCAGTTATGTCAAAATGCAGCGGTCTTACTACAGCGGTTTTGTCAAAACCCCCGGCTTTTTTATTGCCACGAAAGAAAAAGCATTTATGGACGCGACCTATCTTTATTCCTTTGGCAAGTACCGGTTTGATATCGATTCGTTGGATTTAAAAAAACTCGATTTCAATAAACTCAAAACCATGGTGAAGAATTATCCTCAAAAAACAAAGGATATGGTGAAAAGACTGTGCGGGATTTAATTAAACACGAGCAATTTGAGCTGGAAGTTTTAGACAGGCTCAACAGTGGAAGATTTCTGACTGATTTGATATTCGGCGGCGGTACCATGCTGCGTTTGTGCCATGGGCTTGCCCGTTATTCGGTCGATCTGGATTTCTGGGTGACAAAGGATATCGACTGGTCAAACTTTCACGGTCGATTGGAAAAATACCTTCTTCAGTATTACACACTGTCCGATTCTGTTAATAAGCGGTTTACGATTCTGTTTGAATTGAAGGCTCCGCTGTATCCAAGAGTTCTGAAAATTGAAATCCGCAAAGAGGTAAAAAAAATAAAAACAGTATCCTCGATTGCGTACAGCCCCAATTCGACGGTTCAGGTTCTGATGAAGACCGTCGCGCTGGAAGCCATGATGAAGTCGAAAATTGAAGCTTTCTTAAACCGAGATGAGGTTCGCGATGCATATGATATTGAATTTCTTTTAAAAAGAGGTATCCCCCTGTATGGAGAAAAAGACGTTTTGAAGAAATTAGAGGCCGGTCTGAAGAAACTGGGCAAGAAAGACTTTTCTGTCAAGCTGGGATCTTTGCTTGATGCCCCCTCACGAAAATATTACCAGGAAAATGGATTTCGAATTTTGGAAGGACAGTTGAAGGATAAGCTCCATGCTGAATAAGAAAACGTAACTGGTGCGGAGAAAGGGGAGATATTCAGGCATGAAACATCAACTTGCGGCCATCGGCCTTACGCCGCTTTTAATTCTGCAGGCTCTCTATGTGCGCCATGTAACTCCCAGGTTGCCCGAAGCGCAGGGTGAGCGGTCTGGCATCCATGGGGACGGTTTTCCCCTCCGGCTGCTGATCCTGGGCGATTCCGCGGCAGCCGGTGTGGGCGTGTCCACGCAGAGTCAGGCCCTGTCCGGTCAGCTGGTTTCTGCGCTTTCCGCCGGTTTCCGGGTGTCATGGAAATTGGTTGCGCAAACGGGGTACAAGACAAATGATGTGCTGGAAACATTGGAAACGCTTGCCCCTGAACCGTATGACGTTGTTGTCACATCCATTGGCGTGAATGACGTCACGCACGGGACCGGTTTCCGAAAATGGATCAATCAGCAGGGGAGGATTGTCGAACTGCTCCAGTCAAAATTTCAATCCCGGCACATCATGCTGTCGAGTATTCCACCCATGCACTTGTTTCCCGCCCTTCCACAGCCGCTGAGATGGTATCTCGGCGCAAGAGCCGGACAACTTAACAGGGCATTAAAGGATTTCGCTGACGGTTCTGAAACATGCGTGTTTGTCTTTATCGATTTTCCGCTTGCGGAGGCTAATATGGCGTCAGACGGTTTCCATCCCGGAGCCCCCGCCTATGCTCTGTGGGCCCGGCAGATCGCCGCCAGGATGCGCAGCCGGTTGAATAAGAAGGGAGACTGATTCAGCCTGTCGGGAACCGCACCCTGCGAAACCTCGAGCGTTTTTACAATGTGCCGATTCAAAGCGGTTGTGAAAAAAAAATGACTATGGTAAATCAACCATCCTTATATGCCTTAAAGGAAATGAGATATGATCGATATTGTAAAAAGAGTTCACGCCCATATGCCTTATCCGCTTTTGTCCCGGTACCTGCCAACGATTCTGGAGAAGAAGCTCAACTGCGAAATTTATTTCAGCCATTATGCATTGCAGGCGCTGGATAAAAACGAATGCCGCAAAAGCGCCGCAAAAATCAAGGATGCCGGTTTAAAAGTGACTTTTCATGCACCTTTTATGGATTTGCGTCCCGGCGCGCTCGATGATACCATCCGCAAGACCAGTCTGGACCGGATCAGACAGGCATTTGATCTGATCCCGTATTTTCAGCCGTTGAAAATTGTCTGCCATCCATCCTTTGACGAGCGCTATTATGTGAACTGCGATGATTTGTGGCTGGAAAACAGCGCGAATTTCTGGCGTCAGTTAATTCCTGTGGCAAAGGACGGAGGGACCATCATCGCGCTGGAAAATGTTTATGAAAAAGAACCGGGCATTTTACGCCGCCTGATGGAAATGCTCGCCTCGGACCAAGTCTGCTTTTGCTTTGACACGGGGCACTTTAACGTTTTTGCCCGTTCGCCTTTACAAACCTGGATGGACCAGATGGGTGGCTATATCGGTCATCTGCATCTGCATGATAATTTCGGCAAATTCGATGAGCATTTGCCGGTGGGCGCGGCGACGTTTCCGTTTGATCAGTTTGCTGCCGCTCTGCTGCCATTGAAGATTAAACCGACCATCACGCTGGAGGCCCATTCGCAGGAAAATTTGTGGCAGTCTCTGGCCAATTTGCAAAAGATGAAGCTTTTGGATAGTTTGGATTAGCCAATTGAATTTTTGATGTGGAGAAAGGGATGTCCAAATATCTGATCAAGAGAGTCCTCTTTATGATTCCGTTGTTGCTGGGCATTACAGTCATTTGTTTTTTTGTCATGCGGCTGGCGCCCGGATCTCCTACGGATTTGCAGACGCAGATGAATCCGAAAGCGTCCGCCGAGATGAAAGAGCGGCTGATGAGTCTGTATGAACTGGACAAACCCATTCATGTTCAATACGGGTCGTGGCTTAAGAAGCTGGGACGGGGCGATCTGGGCACTTCTTTTTCCTCCGATCATCGCCCTGTGGTTGACAAAATTCTAGAGCGGCTGCCGATCACGATTATCATTAATTTTCTATCACTGATCATTATTATTGCGGTCGCTGTGCCGATAGGCGTGCTATCGGCCGTGCATCAGGATTCGCTTTTCGATAAAGTGACCACGGTGATTGTATTTATCGGTTTTGCCGTGCCGACCTTCTGGCTGGCTCTGCTTCTGATGATTTTTTTCGGCATCAACCTGGGGTGGCTGCCGATTTCGGGCTTGCGGTCCCTCAATTATGAATATTTAAGCACCTGGGGGCAGTTCGTGGATCTAGCCAAACATCTGATTCTGCCGGTTTTCATATCCGCTTTCGGTGGACTGGCCGGATTGTCCCGCTACATGCGCGCCAATATGCTGGAGGTTATCCGTCAGGATTATATTCTGACGGCGCGCGCCAAGGGATTGAGCGAAAACCAGGTGATTTACAAGCATGCCCTGCGCAACGCGCTCCTGCCGGCGATTACGATTTTGGGGTTGTCCATCCCCGGCCTCATCGGGGGCAGTGTTATCTTTGAAACCATTTTCGCGATTCCGGGCATGGGGCAGTTATTTTACATGTCGGTCATGGCCCGCGATTATCCGACGGTTATGGGCATCCTGCTCATCGGAGCGATTTTAACGCTGGTGGGGAATTTGATAGCGGATGTATCGTACGCCCTGGCAGACCCGCGCATTAGGATTTCATAATGAATTTCTGGGAAATGTTTTATAAAAATAAACTGGCGCTGACGGGATGCGGCATTGTTCTGTTGTTATTTGCTGTCTCGCTTCTGGCCCCCGTGATTGCGCCCTATGATCCCGGCGCGATTGATCTGAAAAATGTTCTGGCGCCGCCGTCAGGCGATCACTGGTTCGGCACGGATCAGCTTGGGCGCGATGTTCTTTCCCGGATGATCTGGGGCGCGCGCATTTCTCTGAAAGTCGGGTTTGTCGCCACGGGGCTGGCGATTCTGATCGGAATGATTCTGGGCGCTGTGGCCGGTTATTACGGGGGATGGATTGACGCGACGATCATGCGTTTTGTGGATGTCATGCTTTGTTTCCCGACTTTCTTTCTGATCCTTGCGGTGATCGCCTTTCTGGAGCCGTCCATCTGGAATATTATGATCGTGATCGGATTAACGGGCTGGATGGGGGTGACGCGTCTGGTACGGGCGGATTTTATATCGCTCCGCGAGCGCGATTTTGTGCGGGCGGCCCGGGCGATCGGGGCAAACGATGCGCGGATTATTTTTATGCACATTCTTCCCAACGCGCTGGCTTCCATTCTGGTTGCGGCCACTCTGGGAATTGCCGGTGCGATTCTGACGGAATCGGCATTGAGCTTTTTAGGCATCGGGGTGCAGCCGCCGACGCCGAGCTGGGGAAATATTCTGACGGCGGGCAAGGATAATATCGATATTGCCTGGTGGCTGTCGCTTTATCCGGGTCTGGCTATTTTGATCACGGTGGTCGGTTACAATTTGCTGGGGGAGGGGATACGGGATGCGTCCGATCCCCGTCTGAAAAGATAAGTCTTGGGGCTTGATTATGTTCTTAAAATGTAATAATACTCCGCCACGGTTAAAACCTTATCATAAAATCAAATTGTGAAAATTCTCAGGAGGATCCAAATGTCCAGAAGAGTTAATGCGGAATTGCTGAAAACTGACCGCAGAATCATCGCCCGTAAGTTGCTGATTGGTGAATTATCGGAGAAAGATTTAGCCAGTCTTTTAAAGAAGCTTCCCGATGTGTCGGACAACGCAGAAGAAATTCCGTTTCAGGCCACCGAAAAGTAGTGATGCTGATCGACTCCCATGCCCACCTGGAGATGAGGGAATTCGATTCCGACCGCCCCGATGTGATTGAACGCGCCAGGCTTGCGGGCGTTGATTGCATCGTCACGGTGGGAACCAATCCGGGCTTGAGCCGCAAGGCGGTATCGATCGCCCGTCAATACGAAAACATTTATGCGACCGTCGGGATTCATCCCCATGATGCAGACGCGGCAACCGACAAATCACTCGATGAACTGAAGGTGCTGGCCCAGGACCCGAAAGTTGTCGCCTACGGTGAAATCGGACTGGATTTTTTCCGCAATATCTCTCCGCGTGAAAAACAAATAGCAATGTTTGCCAGACAACTGGAATTGGCTTTAGAGCTTAAACTGCCGGTGATTATTCATGATCGCGACGCTCATGAACAGACGCTGCGCATGGTGAAGGCTTCCGGTGTCCGGCTGGGTGTTTTTCATTGTTTTTCCGGCGACTGGGCCATGGCCAGGCAGTGCATCGATCTGGGCTTTTATCTTTCGGTGCCCGGTGTTGTGACTTTTGACAAGTCCAAAGTGCTGCAGGACGTTGTCAGGCAGGCGCCGCTTGATTCGCTTCTTTTGGAAACCGATTGTCCCTATCTTACCCCTGTTCCGCATCGCGGCAAAAGAAACGAGCCGTCTTTTATTATCCATACAGCAAAAAAAGTGGCCGAAATAAAAGGGATGGATTGGCAAGACATCGCGGGGGCGGCAGCCGTCAACACCCGGAAGCTCTTCCGAATCGAAACCCCGACCGCTAAATAGCGCGGGCGATTTTTTTTAAAATCTGATAGATAATCTCAGCATGAAAAATAAAGTTGATAAACCCATGAGAAAGGCCGTTGTATTGCTTTCCGGCGGCGTTGATTCCGCCACGACTCTGGCTGTTGCCCGGAGTATGGCGTTTGAGATATATGCTTTGAGCTTCCGTTACGGTCAACGCCATTGGGTTGAACTGGAGGCCGCCGCGCGTGTTGCCCGCTACAACTCGGTGGGCGAGCACCTGACCGTGGATATTGATTTGCGGCGCATCGGGGGATCAGCCTTAACCAGCCATCTGGCCGTTCCCAAAAGCCGCTCTGTGGAGGAGATGGGGAAGGACATTCCGATAACTTATGTTCCGGCGCGCAATACCATCTTTCTCTCTTATGCCTTGGCCTGGGCGGAGGTCATCGGGTCGTCCGATATTTTCATTGGCGTGAACGCCCTGGACTACAGCGGCTATCCCGACTGCCGTCCCGAATATATAAAGGCTTATGAGCGAATGGCCAATCTGGCGACCAAAGCGGGTGTGGAAGGCAGGCAGAAATTAAAGATTCATGCGCCGCTTATCCATCTCAGCAAAGCGCAGATTGTTCTCAAGGGAGTGGAATTGGGCGTTGATTATTCCCTGACGCATAGCTGCTACGATCCGGGAGCGGACGGCGCTGCCTGCGGGCAGTGTGACTCTTGCCTGCTTAGGCTGAAAGGCTTCCAGGAAGCGGGGCTTCAGGACATGGTAAAATATAGGCTGAAGGCTGAGGGCTGAAGGAAAAACACCGGATACCCTAACGAGTACGTGAGGTGGGGCGAGTGATAGAGGCACAGATTTGTAAAACAAAGGAACAGAGCTAGATCTGACAAGGTTTGGAGGCTTTTTGCCTTCGGTCTTC
>CAYVFA010000127.1:0-6825 GCA_964450075.1 uncultured Smithella sp. | reverse complement strand
AGCCCCAGCGACATCAATACTAACCAAAATCTCTTCATTTTCTCCTCCTGAATCACATTTAATTAAATCCAAGCCTCGGATCTGTTATTTTGCTATTGATAGCGGCGTTTTAATAGCATTCAGAAGTGTTTTTGTAAACAATATTTTGAAGTTTTTTGTAATAATAAGTAATAATTTGCTTTAATTGATATTAACCAAGATTACACAATAGAAAAACCCTTTACAAAACAACGGTCTTTGCAAGGAATGTAGTGACGAAGCAATCTCATATAATCAATGACTTAGATTGCCAAGCAGACCGAGGGTCTGCTCGCAATGACGATCTTTACGACTTTTTACGACTTCATCAACTATGACCCCTGAACCGTGTGTGCCCCGCAAGGGGGCAACCGTGAACCATTGAACCCCTAAACCCTGTGTGCCCCGCAAAGGGGCAACCGTGAACCGCTGAACCCTGAACCTTTTTCTACAACGGTATATTATTATGCTTTTTCTCCAGACGCGCCTCTTTTTTATCCTTCATGGCATCCAGGACGGCAATAATGCGTTTGCGTGTTTCCCGGGGGAGAATGATCTCTTCTATCGCGCCCAGAGACGCCGCAAAATACGGATTGTTGAATTTTTCTTCATAGCCAGCGATCAGTTCGGCGCGCTTGGCTGCGGGATCATCCGCCGCTTTAATCTCGTTGCGGTAAATGATGTTACAGGCGCCTTCGGCTCCCATCACCGCGATTTCCGCCGTCGGCCACGCCATGACGTAATCCGCCCCCAGCTGCTTGCAGCACATGCCGATATAAGATCCGCCGTAGTCTTTGCGGGTCACGACCGTGATTTTCGGGACGGTCGCTTCCGAATAAGCATGCAACAGCTTCGCGCCGTGACGGATAATCCCCGCCCATTCCTGATCGGTGCCGGGCATATAGCCGGGAACGTCGGCAAAGGTCAAAAGCGGAATATTGAAGGCGTCGCAAAAACGGATGAAACGCGAAGCCTTGTCCGACGCATTCACATTGAGGACGCCTGCAAAAGCCATCGGATTATTGGCGATAACGCCGACTGGCTGGCCCATGATGCGAATCAGGGAAACAATGATGTTGGGCGCCCATTGGGCGTGCAGTTCAAACATTTCACCGTTGTCGGCCACCGATTTGATAACGTTTTTCATGTTGTAGGCGCGGTTTGCCTTATCCGGAATAATTTTATCCAGCTCGGGACATTCCCTGTCCGGGCTGTCGGTGGATACTGCGGCAGGCAGAGGAATATTACAGCTGTCAGGCAGATAAGACAGGAGGATCTTGATCTTATCGAGGCAATCCGCATCGTTTTCCGTCACGACATGGCAGACGCCGCTTTTTGAGGCATGAGCCACAGCGCCACCCAAGTCTTCCTGGCTCACGTCTTCGCCGATGACAGCTTTGATGACTTCCGGGCCGGTGATATACATGTAGGATGTGTTTTTCACCATGAAGATCCAGTCAGTCAGTGCCGGCGAATAAACAGCGCCGCCCGCCGTGGGTCCCATGATGGCGGTAATCTGGGGAATATAGCCGGAGGCAATCGTGTTGCGGTAAAAGATGCCGCCGTAGCCTTCCAGAGAGGGGACGCCTTCCTGAATTCTTGCGCCGCCGGAATCGTTGATGGCAATAAAGGGTTTCTGCGCGGCAATGGCCATGTCCATGACCTTCCAGATCTTTTTTGCGTGCATTTCGCCCAGGGTGCCGCCCGCGCTGGTGAAATCCTGAGATGCGGCAAAAACCGTGCGGCCACCCACTTTGCCAAAACCCGTGATAACGCCGTCAGCTGGAATTTCTTTTTTATCCATACCGAAAAGGGTTGCATGGTGCTTCACAAAAAGTTGAACTTCCTGAAAGGTTCCCTGGTCAAATAAATAGTCCAGACGTTCGCGGGCCGTCATCTTGCCGCCGTCATGCTGTTTTTTAACTTGTTTTTCTCCCCCCATCTGCATCAGGGTCTGAACTCTGGCTTCAAAGTTCTGGATTTTTCCCTGAGTTGTCGTCTGCTTGGCTTCGTCACTCATCACGCGTCTCCTTTATATTTCATATTTTTATTTGTTTTTGTCTTGACCCGCTTTTTTGTGTAAGTTACTATCGCAACGGTTAAAACACAGTTTGGACATGGCCCCGGATGAAAGGCGCCGGTTTTTGCTTATCCTTTTTGGAAAAAACTGGCAAGTACGATTATGAAACATGCGTAATTTCAAGATGATTGTGGAATATGACGGCGCCGCCTACTGCGGCTGGCAAAGACAGCCCAACGGGACTTCGATTCAGCAGATTCTGGAAGAAGCCGTGGGCAGGATCACATCTGACAAGGTCACCCTGATCGGCTCAGGGCGCACAGATGCCGGTGTGCATGCCATTAATCAGGTAGCCAACTTTAAAAGCCCGACAGCGCTCCCTGCTGAAAAGATATTCCGGGGCGTCAACAGTGTACTGCCGCCGGATGTTGTGGTTAAAAATCTTGAAGAGGTTCCTATTGATTTTCACGCCCAGCGCGATGTCCAGAGTAAGGTCTATGTTTACCGGATCTGCAATCAGAATTTGAGGCCGGTGCTGGGACGCGAATACTGCTGGCACATCCGTTATCCGCTGGATCTGGCAAAAATGCGGAAAGCGGCTGATTACCTGCCGGGCACCCACGATTTTTCATGTTTTTGCGCCACCGGCACGGATGTTAAAGATCGTGTGCGGACGCTCACCGCTATCACCATTGAAACCGGCCCTGATGGTTTGATTGAAATTACAGTGGAAGCAAAGGGATTTTTAAAGTATATGGTCCGTAATATCGTTGGAACACTGACAGAAGTCGCCCGTGGCAAACGACAACCGGAAGAGATGCATGAAATTATTGACTCCCGTAACCGCAACATCGCGGGGGTGACCGCTCCCGCCTGCGGTCTTTTTTTGAAAGAGGTGAAATACTAACATTGAAAGTATTATTACTGGGACATAAAGGGATGCTGGGAAGCGATCTCGCCTTGCAGTTTCGTTACCGGCACGAGGTGATCGGCATGGATCTGGGGGATATCGATATCACCCGCGCGGATGAATGCCAAAGAGCGGTTCAGGAAACCCAGCCGCAACTGGTCATCAATGCCGCAGCCTATACCAACGTGGACGGCTGCGAAACGGCCAAAGAATTATGTTTTGCCGCAAACGCCGAAGCGGTGAAGAACATAGCAGAGGCTTGCCGCGGTAAAAATATTACCATCATTCATTTCAGCACGGACTATATATTTGACGGAACCGCCAGCCGCCCTTACGTGGAAGAAGACGCCGCCAATCCGATCAATGTGTATGGCGCATCCAAACTGGCCGGCGAGAACTATCTGCAATCGATCACCGACAATTATATTCTGATCCGCACGGCCTGGCTGTATGGCGCAAAGGGAAAAAACTTTGTGCAGGCCATTCTGGAGAAGGCGAAAACGACGGGCAAACTGACGGTTGTGGACGACCAGATAGGATCGCCCACCTGCTCGCGGGATCTGGCGGCGGCGACCGAACTGCTGGTGGATAAAAACGCCCGGGGCGTCTTCCATGTCACCAACCGGGGGACTTGCAGCTGGTATGAATTTGCCAAAAAAATATTAAAAGAGGCCCGTTTGGACACGGTTGAAATCACGCCGATCAAAACCGCCGAATTACAAAGGGCGGCTCTGAGGCCCGCCTACAGTGTTCTGGGCATGCAAAAGTTCATAACCACGACCGGCAAAACCATGCAGCCGTGGCAGCTGGCGTTTTCGGACTATTATCAGCAGATGACCAGCCGGACTTGCTGCAGTATTTAAGGTTATCCACCCCCCAAAAAAAGTATTCAGACCTGATCATTTTTATGCTAAATTGCTTCCGGGTATAAATCATGGAGGGCAAATCATGAGTAAAAAGATGAAACAACTATTGACTGTATTGATCATACCGGCAGTCTTCATGCTTCAGAGCTGTCTGGTCTCCACACCAACCACCCTCATCACACCGGAAATCCGGTCTTTGTATGAAGGCGAGTATAAAATTGATGACGCCATGAAAGACCATGTTCCCCTGTATGTCGCCGTCTTGCCTTTTACGGACTCATCCGACAGCAAGGAAGGGGGAAAGGCCATGCGAATGGGCTTCTATAACCATTTCAGCTCGCTTCCCTTCAAAGACATGGAACTCTATAAAGTGGACGACCTGCTGGCCAAAGCGGGCCTGACCGATCCGGAGGTCATCCGGAAAACACCGCCGCAGAAGCTGGGCGAAATTCTGGGAGTGGACGCGGTTGTTTTCGGAGAAATATCCGATTTTGACAAGTATTTTGCCATTCTGTATTCACAAGTTGCCGTCGGCGCAGAGGTTAAAATGTTTGACGCGAAAACCGGCCACTTTCTGTGGAGCGGCAAGCACAAGGTACGCAAGCATGAAGGCGGCGTATCCACCAATCCGGTGGGCATCATCGCCACGGTCATTGCAACGGCGATGAACGTCCGCGACATTCAGCTGTTGCGCGCCAATGATGACCTGTTCCGCGAAATGGTCAAAACCATTCCCACCCCGTCTCTGTCCGAGGCATTGCGTCCGCCGGTCATTACTCTTTTAACACAGGATTCTAAAGGACTGCCGAAAAACGCGGGCAAAGAAATCAAGGTGGTCATTCAGGGCGCGCCGAAAATGCGGGCCTGGTTTGACATCGGCCAATACCGGAAGCGTATTGAAATGCAGGAAGTCGAACCGGGCGGCTATTACGGCGTTTATAAAGTGTTGCCGGGAGACAATATCGAAAAAGCGGTCGTAACGGGTTATCTGACGGATGATTCCGGAAACACCTCCCAATGGGTGGATGCAATAGGGTCCGTCACGCTTGATACCACGCCGCCTGCAAAACCTGCGCGCGTCTCAGGCCTCGGCCGCAATCAGCTGGTCGAACTGCGCTGGGATAAATCTCCCGAAGCGGATTTGGCCGGTTACATCATTTACCGTTCCGAAACACCGCTGACCGGCTACATCCAGATCGGCAAAACGGAATTAAACACGTTTACCGATGCCGATAAAAATCTGGTCAACTCAAAAACGTATTATTACCGGGTAACGGCAATCGATTTTGCCGGCAATGAAAGTCAGATGGCGCAAGCGCAGGGCATGCCGGTCGCGCCCGGCCCCACGGCGGTTTCCGGTTTAATTGATTCGGATACCACCTGGTACGCAGGCGCCAGCCCCTACATTCTGGAATCGGACGTGACGGTCAAAGACAAAGCGCTTTTGACCATCGAGCCGGGAACGGAAATCAAATCCAAAGGCGGCGCACTGATTATTGAAGGCCGGATTTCAGCGCAGGGCGACAACGATCGTATTATTCGTTTTGACTCGGACAAGGACGATAAACTCTGGCCGGGAATCACCTTCGCCAACGTCAAAGACCGGGAAAACAAACTGGCGTTCATCCGCGTGCGAAATGCGCAAACGGCCGTCACTTGTCAGGCGTCTTCACCGGTTATAGAAAGGTCCGAGTTTACGCAAAATCGCGCAGGCATTAAAATTCAGGGAGCGTTTTCCAAACCGACGATCAGCAAAAACAGCTTCTATAAAAACAAGGAAATTGCCATATCGGTCAAGGACGGCGCCGCGCCGCGAATTCTGGAAAACGCCATTTATGACAACGACAATACCGGTTTGATGGTGCAGGCAGCCACACCAGAAATTGCGCAAAACACGATCACGCGGAACAAGAATAACGGCCTTGCCGTCAAGGGCTCAGAGGCCGTCATCCGGCAAAACAATCTGGTTGATAACCAACCCTATAACATGGTCGGCGAAATGACCGGCACCTCCGCGAAGGCACTGGATAACTGGTGGGGCAGCGCGAAGATGGCGGATGTCCTCGCCGGAATCAAGGGACGCGTCGATGTTCATTCGGTCCTTGATGCCCCTTATCCGCAGGGAAAAACGCAGCCGGTATCCATTATGGACAAAAAACTGGGCGGCGTTATCAAGACGGATTCTTATCTGATCTTATCGAACAGCCCCTACCGGATCACCAATGATGTGATGATCGACGAGGGAGCGACGCTTACCATCGAGCCGGGTGTCGTTTTAGAATTTGACCAGAAAGCGTCTCTTGTGACTTTAAACGGCGGCATTATTGCACGAGGTACAAAAGACCGACCCATTACCTTTACGGCCGCTTCCTCATCTCCGACACCGGGTTTTTACACCAGCGCCGTCCGGTTTTCTCAGGCGACCAAAGTGAACAGTTCATTTGCCTATTGCATCGTAAAGTATGCGGTCACGGCTTTTGACATCTATGAAGGGTCGCCGGAAATATCCCACAGCTACATTGCTTATTCTTCGCAGAATGCCGTTTACTGCCGGAAAAACGTCACCCCGGTGATCTCTTATAATACCTTTGCGGATAATCAGGGTGAAGGCGCAATTACCTGTGTCGGCGCGGCCAATCCCAAAATTTTCCAAAATAATTTTATTGGCAACGCGGTGGCCATTCAGAGCTTTTCGACGATCTACATTGATGCCCGGAATAACTGGTGGGGCGGTTCACCTCCCGACCCCAAAATATTCTGGGGGGAAAACATCAACACCAAACCCTGGCTGGAAAAAGCAAACCCCGACGCATTCAAGGAAAACCGTTAACGCCGGAGGATCATTGCATCTCAATTGTCCGTCTTCCCTGCAACGCATTACGGGGAAGACGGACGGATTCGCTCAGCACAAAAACCTTTAAAACATAGAAGACCCGCCGCTTTGTTTCAAACTCCAGCCACTTGTGCAAACATTGCATAAACTGTCACACATTCTCTGGGGATTATACCAA
>CAYVFA010000126.1:0-6858 GCA_964450075.1 uncultured Smithella sp. | reverse complement strand
GAAGAAACTGCGAGGCATCGATTTCAAACATGGCTTCTGCGGCGCGGTTAATGGTGGTAATCATCCCGTTTTTATCAACCGAGATAATACCGGCCGAAACATTGCGTAAAACGGCGGTAATATATTTACGCCGCTCCTCCAGAGAAATATTGGCCTCGATCAGACCTGCTTTGCTTTTCTGCAAATCGTCCGTCATGGAGTTGAATGATTTAACCAGCAATCCGATTTCATCATCCGCCTCAATATCGATACGGCTCGTCAGATCTCCCTGGGTAATTCTATTGGTCGCTGATACAAGATCCTGGATAGGATTCGTAATGGTTTTGGCAAGCGACAGGCCAAACCATGTCGCCAGAAAAATGATGACCAGCGTTACAATCGACAGGGTTACAAGATAATTAAATTTGATCGGATTTTTCAACAGTTTGATTTGTCCGTATTGTTCGGAAGCATTGGCAATACTCCGTAGTTTATCGACAAATCCCTGTGGGACACTGTACGTAACGGAAATGCGCCCGATAACTTCCGTCGGAACGGCGTAAGAGAATACCGGCGCGACCCCGACAATGGCCTCCCCTGCGCTGGTCGGCGCTACCGTTGCTATTTCCTTCCCGGAGTAAATATCTTCCAGCATTTTTGGCGACAGATAAACGGACATCGATGAAGGATTTTCCGTATCAGCAAAAACAATACTTTCGCCTTTAAAATCAAAATAGGCTTCCACCCTGCCCACTTTGTAATTCTTCTGGCGCTGCGAGAGCAAACTATTGAGATAATCGGCTCTTCCTGTTTCATAGAGACGGTTTTTGGTAATGTCCGCGCTGATTTGACGGGCATTAAACTTGGCCATCTCCTCCGCCTGCGAGTAATAAATCTGCGCGACTTCCAGCGATCGGTTCAAGGCATCGCCGATTTTAATATTGAACCAGAACTCAATGCTGTTGGAAAGAAAATTGATGGCAAACAAAAATAGTAAAATGGTCGGAACGAGAGACAAACCAACAAAAGCGGCAACCAGTTTGGTGCGCAGCTTGGAACCGATCAGTCCTTTGCGGCGTTCGGAAAATAATTTAAAAATATTGCGAAGAATCAGAAAAACCAAAAGCAGGATCAGGATAATATTAATACTGGTCAGGCCATAAACCAGAATATTGGCAGATATGGGCAGCTCTTTTCTGGCTGATAACTGACTGGCCAGGATCGTAAAAACAATCGCCAGGCAACCGACCACCAGCATGAGAATGCGTTCACGCCGCCGTTTTCTCAATTCTCTTTCATCAAGATAAGTTTCACTGGAATTTTTTTTAATCTTCATGAGCTGATTGGGTCAACTTTCCCGCCAAAACGGAGATGGACCATTAATAGGAAAACCTTACCTTATACAGAGGCGTTTCAAAATCCCACAAGGAGACAAAGAATAAAACATATTCCATGCTGAACGGCAGTCGCACCTTATCCATTTTAACTTTGATCCGGGCATGATAGTTATTGTCTTTGGACAAATAAGAAAGGGGAACGACGGGGATTCCATTCAAATCCGCCATGGCTTTTTGCGCGCTTTCAAAGTCCGGAAACATCACCGGTTGACTGACACCGTTGGTCGTAATCGAAAATATTTTTTTCAAATTGTCATACTTGATAATCCGGCGAATCTCTTTGCCGACAATATGTTTATTCCACAGATAGGACCGTTCCTGATAGACATCCAGATGAATCGTAAAAACAGCGGGTACACCGGCCATAATGGCTGTTTCCATTTCTTTTTTAAAACAATCCACTAAACGCCCATATAAAAGCACATTCCCAGAACTATTGGTGATTAAAATATCGGTCATCCGGGGTTCCATGTCCGCCCGAACCGATACCGGCTCAACAACTGCCATTACCATCATCAATAAACTGATGCCCATGGTCTTCCAAAAAGAAGCTTTATTATTTTTCATACCAACCATTTTCGTTCGATAAAAAAGATGAATTTTTTAATGGGACATACTAGGTAACCTGACGATAAAAATCAAGGTTAATTTAGGATGACGATAGGTTCATGATGCGTAAAAAAACGATTAGATTTGTGCGGCATCCAGGATGGTAAAAGATGGAATTCTGCAAGCTGTAAACTTCGTTGATTGTTTTTGATCGTATTCCTCGATAATTTCCCAGCTGCTTTCGTTTTGCATGAGTTCGCGCAATAAAAGATTATTCAGCCGGTGCCCCGATTTGTGCGCCACAAAGTGACCGATGATCGGCATGCCCAGCAAAAACAAATCGCCAATGGCATCCAGGATTTTATGTTTGACAAATTCATCCGGCATTCGCAAACCGCTTTTATTGATGATTTTTTGATCATCGAGAACAATTGCATTATCGAGAGATGCTCCCAACGCCAGACCTTTGGCCTGAAAAAACTCAACGTCTTTTAAAAAGCCGAACGTTCTGGCATGACAAATTTTGTCTTCATAATTTTTATCGGTAAACGCGAAGCTGTAAGACTGTATGCCGATCGCCGGATGAGCAAAATCAATTTCATAGGTTATTTTAAACTCTTCAGAAGGCAGGAGCATTGCGCTGATATCTCCTTCTTTAACGGAAACAGGTTTTTTAATGAGCAGCATTTTTTTTGATTTTCCCTGCGACCGCGTACCCACTGTCTTGAGCATATTGACAAAAGGACGGGAACTGCCATCCATGATGGGCACTTCAAAAGAATCAATTTCAATCAAGGCATTATCAAGCCCCATCCCGCTGAATGCCGACAGAAGATGCTCAACGGTAGAAACTGTAACACCATCAGCACCCAGAGTCGTGGCAAAAGTGGTATCACAAACCATCTCAAAGTCAGCCAGAATCGGCCTTGAATCCGGCAGATCCTTTCGGACAAAAACAATACCGGTATCAACCGGGGCCGGTTTAATCTTCATGTTAACCTTGCGGCCGGTATGTAAACCAATACTGGAACACAGGATTTCTTTTTTAAGCGTACGCTGTAAATGCATATTAAGCCTTTTTAAATATTGAATTCAAAGGCAGCAATAACCGTACCAAATCTATTAGCAGGAAATTAATATGGCAACACGATGGATACACTATTATTTTAGATTGTTTGCATCCGCGGGATATTCGTTTTTCAGTACTTTTGTGGCAAAAATGACACACTCCATTTTGACCAAGACCACGAAGTAAAAGATATGGATTTATTTGCAGAATCTTTCTTTTTCACTATAAATACAACCGCAATAAGGCTGGCGATACATGCCTAACTCCTTGGAAATCTTAACGCCTTCATTCCAGCCGGCACGAAAATCCTGATAGTGAAAATGGATTCCCAATTTTTGCTCCAGCGTTTCACCAATCTGCCTGATCAAATCATGTTTTTGATAGCGACTGTAGAGCAGCGTGGAAGTAAAAGCGTCATAGTTTTCTTTTTTGGCCTGTTCGGCTGTAAACTTCAAACGGTCCGTCAGGCAATAAACACATCGGTCCTCCGGCTGGGAGGCCACCTGCCTTAAGAATTCTTCCAGAAGATAACCTTCCGGCCAGATGACATTTAAAAGAATTTTCTCCGTATAGTCTTGGAGGGTTTGCTGACGTCGTTCATACTCCTGATAGGGATGGATATTGGGATTGTAAAACAGGCCGGTTACATCATGACCGTGCGTTCTTAATTCCTTAAGCGGATAGATCGTGCAGGGTCCACAGCAAATATGCATGAGCAGTTTCATAAAATAGCTCTCCGAAAATCAACCACACCTTGCCGCATACTGCGGCAAATCAGCGCTCGTCTGGCCCAAGCGGGATTAAAACAGCTCCTTTTGAGCGCCCGACGCTTTCAGGCCAAAATGTTCGTAGGCTTTGGAACAGGCCATCCGGCCTCGCGCCGTCCTTTGCAGATAACCTTCCTGAATCAAGTAGGGTTCGTAAACATCTTCAATCGTCACCCGCTCTTCACCGATTGCCGCCGCAAGGCTCTCCACACCAACCGGTCCTCCATTGAATTTTTCAATCAGCGCCAGGAGCAGTTTGCGATCCATTTGGTCAAAGCCTTTTTGATCGACTTCAAAGGCCTCCAGCGCTTCCCTTGCGATTTTCCCGTCAATCGTACCGTCACTCTTCACTTCCGCGTAATCGCGGACACGCTTGAGCAGCCGGTTGGCAATACGCGGCGTTCCCCGCGCGCGCCTGGCCAGTTCGTCTGCCCCTGTGTCGATCAGCTTGACCCCCAGGATTTTAGCAGACCTTTGAATAATCACGGATAGTTCCTGCGGCGTATAGAATTCAAGGCGAAAGTGCATACCAAAACGATCGCGCAGCGGCGAGGTCAGAGACCCCGCGCGCGTCGTCGCGCCCACCAGGGTGAATTTGGGAATATCGAGTTTCATCGACCGGGCCGACGGTCCCTGTCCGATTAAAATATCGATGTGAAAATCTTCCATGGCCGGATACAGGATTTCTTCCACCACATGAGAGAGCCGGTGAATTTCATCGATAAAGAGAACCTCATGCTCGTGCATGTTCGTTAAAATCGCCGCCAGATCTCCCGGACGTTCGATGACTGGACCGGAAGTTACTTTGATATCCACATCCAATTCTCTGGCAATAATATAGGCCAGCGTGGTTTTGCCAAGGCCCGGCGGGCCGTATAAAAGCACATGATCCAGCGACTCACGCCGCTTTCGGGCCGCTTCAATAAAAATCGAGAGATTGCTTTTCACCTTGTCCTGCCCGATATAATCGACAAGCTTGGGCGGACGCAGGGAGTTTTCCAGACCACCTTCGTCTTCGGCGCAAGCCGGATCAATCAGGGGATTTTTCAAATGGGCATCCATAGGTTTCTACCTTATCCCGCCGGTCTCAACTGGCAAGAATGTTTAATGCTTTTTTCAAAATCTGATCCATCGCCGGCTCCCCTTCCGCATCGCGCACGACTTTGTCGATGGCGTCTCTTGCGGCATTGGCTTTATAACCTAAATTAACCAGTGCGGAAAGCACATCTTCGCGAATCATATCATTTTGTTTTTGCCGGACATCCGTAACCGGAAGCTGATCCGCCGCCATCTTTTTAACGGCTTTTTCTTTGAGTTCCAGAATTAATCGTTCGGCCATTTTTTTGCCGACGCCGGGAACCGTAATCAGTTTGGCCAGATTACCGCCGGAAATAGCTTCAAGCAGTTCACGCGCCGCAATACGCGATAGAATGCCCATTGCGACTTTCGGTCCGATACCGCTGACGGAAATCATCAGTTGGAAAAGTTCGCGCTCCTCACGCGTGTAAAATCCAAACAGATTAATCGCATCCTCTTTGACGGACGTATGAATATGCAAGGTAACCGTCTCGCCCGCTTCGGGAAGCTCATAGAAAGTCGTAAGCGGTATAAAAACGCGATAACCGACGCCTTGTGTATCGACGACAATATGGGAAATCCCTTTGTAAGCAATTTTACCGGACAACAGTGCGATCATATCAAATGGGTTGCTCCTTTAAGAAGTTGGCCTGGCAGATGGCTGCGGCCAGAGCGTCTGCAGCGTCCGCTGGCGGTAGGGCATCCAGTTTTAAAATGGCCTTTACCATCATTTGAACCTGGCGCTTTTCGGCCCGGCCGTAACCGACGACTGCCTTTTTTATTTCCAGCGGAGAAAATTCAAAAACGGGAATATTGCAATCGGCGCAGGTAAAAATCACCACGCCTCGAACATGGCCCTGCCGGATTAAACTGCGGACATTTTTACCATAGAAAATATTTTCCAGACAAACCGCCTGCGGGCTTGTCTCAATAATAACCGCCCTGAGCTTGCGGGAAATATCCATTAATACTTCAGACAGGAGCGAATCTTTGGGGGGTTTAATTTCACCATGAATAACATGATGCAGATAATTGCCGCTTTTATCAATCACGCCATAACCGGTTACAATGCTTCCGGGATCGATGCCTAAAATTCGCAAAATATCTACTTTCGTGAAAAATCGGTTTTTTAACTCAACTTTTCCATGACATCTTCATCAATGTCAAAATTGGAATAAACATTCTGGACGTCATCGTTGTCTTCCAGTTTTTCCATTAATTTCAGCATGGACTCCGCCTTGCCCACTTCCAGTTTTACGGTATTGGAAGGAATCTTGCTGATGGAGGCTGCCAGATGTTTGATGTCTTTGTCATCTATCGCCTTTTTGACAGATTCAAAAGCCGCCGGCTCCGTGATCACTTCATATTCACTGTCTTCCACCTTGACATCTTCCGCTCCGGCCTCCAGCGCCAGTTCCATCAGTTCGTCTTCACCGATGAGCTTTTTATCGATGACGATGCTCCCTTTTTTCGAGAATATCCAGGCCACGCAGCCGTTTTCACCCAGATTGCCGCCATGTTTGGAAAAGATGTGCCGAATTTCCGCAACCGTTCGATTTTTGTTATCCGTCATGACGTCGACAATAACCGCCGCGCCGCCCGGCCCGTAGCCTTCATAAGTAATTTCTTCATAAGCCGCCGCACCCTCGCCGCCGCCGGTACCTTTTTTGATGGCGCGATCGATATTATCCTTGGGCATGTTTTCTTCTTTGGCCGCCATGACCGCCTGCCGCAAACGGGAATTTCCTTCCAGGTCGCCGCCGCCTAAACGTGCCGCCAGAGTGATTTCTTTAATAATTTTTGTAAATATTTTACCGCGTTTGGCGTCAATCGCCCCTTTTTTCCTTTTGATGGTGCTCCATTTAGAATGGCCGGACATATTTTCCAACTCCTGAAAAAAGATAATCTTGCATATTTTTTTGCCTCATAGCATAAGGCGATAAGCTTGTAAAGTTAATTAGATATTTGCCAGGAGGTTTAACCCGTGAAATCCTACCGTGAAGAATTATGGTTTAACATT
>CAYVFA010000125.1:0-6903 GCA_964450075.1 uncultured Smithella sp. | reverse complement strand
TTGCCGCCATGGCGCCCGGCACCAATATCGGCGCCGCCCATCCGGTGGCCATCGGGATCGGGGGGCCTGCCGAGATGGATAAAACCATGTCCAGAAAAGTGGAAAATGACGCGGCAGCCTATGCCCGCAGCATTGCCAAAACCCGCGGCCGAAGCGAGGAATGGGTGGAAAAAGCGGTGCGCAAAAGTGAATCGATCACTGCGGATGAAGCTCTGAAATTGAAAGTCATCGATGTTGTGGCGCCGGATATTCAAACCCTTTTAACGGCGGTTGATAAAAAAGAAATTACGGTCGCAGGACAAAAAAAGATGCTATCGACGGCAAACGCCGTTCTGAGCAACAAAAAGATCGGCACACGGCAGGGCATTCTTTCGGCGATATCCAATCCCAACATTGCTTACCTGCTTTTGTTAATCGGTCTGGCTGGCCTGTATTTCGAATTTTCAACGCCCGGCGCGATTTTGCCCGGCGTGATCGGTGGGATATCTCTGCTTCTGGCTTTTGTCGGCATGTCGGCACTTCCAGTTAGCTACACAGGCGTCTTGCTGATTTTGTTCAGTATTATTTTATTTATTGCCGAGATCAAAATTATGAGTCATGGTATGCTGGCCGTCGGCGGAATCGTATCCTTGGCGCTGGGATCATTTCTCCTTTTTGACACGCCGGACCCGGCATTGAGAATTTCTTTGCAGGTTTTGATACCGGCTCTGCTGATGACGTCCGCGTTTTTTATTGTTGTCATCTGGCTGGCTGTTAAAGCGCAACTGAGGAAACACTATTCGGGCAAGGAGTCGATGATCGAAGGACAGGGTGCAGCCCAAACGGCCATTGACGGCGAAGGGAAGGTGTTTTTCCAGGGTGAATACTGGACGGGCGTCAGTGATCAGTTCATTCCTCAGGGTGCAAAAGTCAGGATTAAAGCAGTGGACGGCCTCAAACTGATTGTTGAAGAAATTAAGAAAGAAAAAAAATAAAATAGCATCTAAGGAGGACGAATTATGGTGGGAACTTTGCCTTTACCCCTGCTGGTTGTTGTGGCACTGGTCGTCATGTTTCTCGCTTCGGCGATTAAGGTACTCAATGAATATGAACGGGCGGTTCTCTTTCGTCTGGGCAGAATTCGCGACATCAAAGGGCCCGGCTTAATTATTATTATTCCCGGTATTGATAAAATTGTCCGGATCGACATGCGCACGATCACCATGGATGTGCCCCCTCAGGATGTTATTACCAAAGACAACGTATCGATTAAAGTCAACGCGGTTGTGTATTTCAGAGTAGTGGATGCCAATGCAGCAGTTATTAACGTCGAGAATTACCTTTTTGCTACCTCGCAGCTTTCTCAGACGACGCTGCGGAGTGTCTGCGGTCAGATGGAATTGGACGAAATTCTCTCAGAACGGGAGAAAATCAATCTGAGGCTCCAGGAGATCCTGGACCGAAGCACGGAACCATGGGGGATTAAAGTCTCTCATGTTGAAGTCAAACAGATTGACCTGCCTGAGGAAATGAAACGGGCCATTGCCAAACAGGCGGAAGCGGAAAGAGAAAGAAGAGCAAAGGTCATCAATGCGGAGGGAGAATTTCAGGCCGCCCAGAAATTGATTGATGCCGCCGCCGTAATGGAAACACAGCCCATGTCGCTTCAACTGCGTTATTTGCAGACTTTAAACCAGATTGCAGCAGAAAATAATTCAACAGTCGTGTTTCCCATACCCATTGATTTGTTTAAACCATTTTTGAAAATGGCTGAAAAAGAATGAAAAAAGTTACACAGTGGCGGCTCCGTCCTCTGCTGTCAAAAAAAATTATCAAGGAGAAACTTATGCCAAATGAAAAGAAGAACATTCTTACCGGCGGACTTATCTTAATTACTCTGGGTGTTTTAATCTTTATCAGCAAGAGCACCCCTTACAGTTTTAGTCAGACTTGGCCGATTTTGCTGATCGTCATCGGCGTCAGCACGCTGATATACAGGATTCGGGCTATTGAGGGCTGGTTTGTGGCAACGGTTGGCGTCATCTTTCTGATCATTGAGTTCTATGGCTTTGATCTTTACAAGTATTCTCAATACATATTGCCATTTATTCTGGTTGTGCTGGGTATCTTTGTTATCATGAAACGCCGCAAACATTAATGGCAAGCGCATCGGCAAAAAAATATCATGGTTATTAAGCAAAAACGGGCGCTCATCCTCTGTGATTTTGACGGCACGATCTGTAAGACGGATATCGGTAATGCAGTACTCAGTGAATTTTCAAGAAAAAGCTGGGATGAACTTGATCGGGAATACATCAAAGGCACTACAGGCTCGCGAGCTGCGTATGAAAGAATTGTTCCGCACATTTCCGGCAATCGCGAAAAAATGAAAGATTTTGTTCTGGCGCGTGGAAAACTGGCCAGGGGGTTTTCGCCGTTCTATCAATTGTGTGGAAAGAAAAACCTGGACTTAAAAATTGTTTCCGACGGTTTGGATTTTTATATCCGGAGCATTCTGGAGCAACACGGTTTTCCGGATATTGAATTCTTTTCCAATGTGTTGGAATATGGCGCCGACGATTCAATGGCAATCAAATTTCCCGGGATGAATGCCTTGTGCGGGCGCTGCGGAAACTGCAAGAGCTCGGTATTGCATTCCTTTCGGCTGATGTATGAACAAATCATTTACATCGGCGACGGACATTCGGATATATGTCCGGCACGCTCGGCAGATTTGGTATTTGCCAAGGGAGTTCTTTTGGAAAAATATCGCGAGGAGAATATCCCCTGTGTTCCCTTTGAGGATTTCAGTACGATTAATAAATATCTGAGAAAAAATTATTGAAGCACTCGAGATAAGGTCGGAGCCATTATAAAATGTCCATATCAAAAAAAATTAAAGCCTCTATTTCACAATCATCCATGATCCGGAAAATGTTTGATCAGGGAATCATCCTGAAAAGGAAACATGGTGAGGATAACGTCTATGATTTCAGCCTGGGAAATCCCAATGTCGATCATCCCGAGGAATTTAAAAAAGAGCTTATCGCTGTCGCCGATGAGGAAATTGCACTGAAACACGGCTATACGCCAAACGCGGGTTATCTGGCAACACGGCAGGCTGTAGCCCAAAAAATAAGTAAAACGACTGGATTGAAAATAACGGCCAATCATGTCGTCATGTCTTGCGGGGCGGGCGGCGCGCTTAATGTTATATTGAAGTCACTTCTTGATCCGGGCGATGAAGTTATTATTCTCAAGCCTTTCTTTGTTGAGTATCCTTTTTACATTGAAAATTACGGCGGTGTTGTGAAATATGTAGCGACAAAATCTGATTTTTCTCTGGATATTGCTGTCATTTCCAAGGCCATCACCCGGAAGACAAAAGCCATTATCATCAACTCGCCCAACAACCCGACCGGCAAGGTTTACAGTAAAAAAAACATAGACGAGCTAGCCCGGTTGTTAAGAGAAAAAAGCCGCGTACACAAAAAGCCTGTTTATCTGCTGGCTGATGAACCTTATGCGGAAATTGTTTTTGATGGTTTGAAGGTGCCCAGTATTCTTAAAGCTTATCAAAACAGCATTATTGCTTATTCTTATTCCAAAACATTGTCTTTGCCGGGCGAGCGAATCGGCTACATCGCCGTTCATCCCAAAATTCATGATGCAGATGATTTGGTCAATGCGCTGATTTTATGCACGCGGATTATGGGGTTTGTGAACGCGCCGGCTCTGATGCAGCGAATCGTGGCGAAACTTCAACATGTAACGGTTGATGTTGATATCTATCAGAAAAAGCGTGATTTGCTGTGCGGGGGACTGGCAAAAGCCGGGTATCAATTTATAAAACCGCAGGGTGCTTTTTATTTATTTGTAAAAAGTCCTATTCAGGATGACGTGGAATTTGTCCAAATGCTTTTGATGCATAACATTCTGGTCGTTCCCGGAAGCGGTTTTGGTTCTCCCGGTTACTTCCGCATTGCCTTCTGCGTTGAAGATGCGACCATCATTAATTCAATGGATGGCTTTGCCGCCGCAATCAGAGAATGCAAATAAATGCAAAATCGGCATTTACCCATTGTTGTTTTGAACGTATTTCCCGCTAACTATCGGAACGTTACTTCTTTTTGCTGCTGCCAAAATATTCTTATCGGTTGATGCGATAGGTAATCCTTTGCGCATGGCAAGATCTAAGTAAGAGGCGTCATAGCTGGATAGTTTATATTCACGGGCAAGAGATAATATTTCACTCAACATTCTTTCCGGTAATTCCTGTTCCACAATAATCGGCAGATCAAAAAGCAAGGAAATAAAGCGGGAACTATCAGCCTGACTGAGCCGTTTTCTACGTTCCGCAACCAGTAACACATTGCTGACTTCCAATGGCCAGATAGCCGGCACGTAGGCGGTAGCTTCTTCCAAGTGTCCCAGAACGGCATCGGTATATTTACTTGTTTCGTCTTGAAAACACCAGGACATGACCACTGAATTATCAATAACAAAATCCTGCATGACTTAACGCCTGCCTTCATCGATCATTTTCCTCAAGGGAAGGCCCTTGATGTTGTGTTTGTCACGAAACATGCGCAGTGCTGCAACCGCTTGTCTTGGATTTGATTTTTTTGCAGTAGCGGGAGGCTGCAGGACAGCTACGGTAACTCCGTGTTTTGTTATGCAGATCTCTTCGCCCTTATTTACTCGTTCCAGAAGCTTGGAAAGAGATGTTTTTGCTTCATAAGCCCCAATGGTTTGCATGCTATGCTCCTTACTTTAGACCAGATGACGACCAGTTTAAGTGATCTATATTTTGATGTCAAGAATAATCTGAGATCAGTTAATAAATGATATTTCCAATTTCTTCGATCAGTTGTTGAAGCCTTTTAGGGGAGACAGGGTAGGGGGTTTTGAGTTCCTGTGCAAAAAGTGAAACTTTATATTCTTCGATCATCCAGTAAAGCTCATCCGTTTTATTCTTTTTTTCTACTGAAGCCATGGGCGTCGTGTTGTCCGTGATTTCCTGATAGTGTTTTGTATAAACGGCCACATCCTGCAGTTTGCTTTCAGTTGCTGCCAGATTCAGACTGCCGCGCTCGGCCCTTATCGACAGCGCTTTACAATAACGTGGCAAGTCGCGCAGTCGATCGAAAGAATAGAGCGTGGGGAAATTTACGGGAATAAGGTCCTGTAGTTCCGAAAGCGTAGCCTTCAGAAATTTCAACACGGGATTGTTTGTCCTGTTTTTTTGCCTCAGCTTTTGCAGTAAATCATAAGTATCCGTGAAGCTCTTGATGACCGGTGTTATGGCAGTTACAACCTGCTGCCCGTAGGACAGGATTTTGGCATCGACGGCGTTGGCGTGGTTGATAAACGCTTCGGGATTGCGCCAGGGGTGATAAAAAAAATCTTTTTTAACGCGATCCATGATGGACTGTTCCAGTTGCTTGGGATTGCCGATGTTCGCGACTTGATTTTTCAGTTCACCGCTCAGAACGATATTTTTTTTAAGTTCTTTGAGCTTATCGGCAAAATGAATGCCGTAAAGTGCGGCAACGCCTTGAAGGTGACTTAGGGCTGATTCCTGCGGATTGGAAAACAGACGAAGATGGATGACACCGTCCGTTACCTGCAGCGCCGGATAGGCGTAGCCTGCCAAACCGTGTTTTCCCATCAGTTCAATGTTTTCGGGTAACGGACCGAAATTCCAGCCAGTGACGTTATCTTTTTCCCATTGATCCCGGTAGGCAGTAAGCGAGTCCCGGTGGACCTGTTCGATCAGTTCTTTTTGCAGTTTCCCGATATCCCGGCTGTTGGTGACTTCGTTGCCTTGGTCATCAATCACACTGTAGCGGATGTTTAAATGCGGTGGCAATGTTTCCAGAGCCCATGAATCAACCGGCACCGTTAATTTATATTCTTGAAGTAAATACATGCTGAGTGCCGTCGGCAGCGAATTCTCCGCGATGTCTTCCCGCCGGCTGAATGTTTCAGCGATGTGAACCAGTGGCGGTAGCTTTTGTCTGACGCTTTTAGGCAGAGTTTTCAGCATATAAAAGACTTTTTCCTGTAAGAGAGACGGCAGATGTCTTTCAATATTTTCCGAAGCGGCTTTGGCAACCAGCCCCAGGGGCACTGAGACGGTCACGCCGTCTTGCGCAAGGCCCGGCTCAAAGCGATAATGGCAGGCCAGTGCAGCGTTGCCGATTTTAATATGATCGGGATATTGATTCAGCTCCAGGGGATCAGGATCTTCTGCAATAAAGTCTTCTTCCCGGAATCGCAGAAAATCATCACTTCCATTATCTCTGATCAGCTTCTGTAATGACCGGATATCGGAAATCAATGGCAGTCTTTTTTCATAGAGCTTCGCAATCGTTTCTTCATCGGCTGCAATGCCGCGCTTTCTCAGCTTGTCTTCCATGGTCTTGGTTTTTTCCCATAAAGACAGATTGTGTGTGAGAAATGGAAGTTTACGTCCGACTTCACCCGTGACCAGCGCTTCGCGGATGAATATCTTTTTGGCTTCCTCAGGATTGATCCGTTCATAGGCGACCGTTCTTTGTTCAACAATGGTCAAGCCGAACAGGTTTACTTTTTCCAGGGCCACAACCTGTCCGCGATTTTTCTCCCAGTGTGCCGCCCACCAGGTATAACGGCAATGATCCCTACCCAGTTCTTCCAGCCATTCGTTGTTGATATTGGCCGCATTGCGGGCAAAAACTCTGGATGTCAGGCTGATTTCCGAGGCGACAATCCATTGTCCGCCGCGATTGAAAAGGCCTGAGCCCGGATAAAGCATCACTTCGCGGCTTTTGGCGGCCGTGTAAAAATTCTTTTCTTTTTTCCGGGCGATGTTGGAAAGATAGCCGCTGAGAATCGAGCGGTGAATCTTATCGGAAATCGTTTGATCAATTTCGATCTTGA
>CAYVFA010000124.1:0-6989 GCA_964450075.1 uncultured Smithella sp. | reverse complement strand
GCAAGCACGCTGGATTCGACTTTTGGCTATAAAAATGAGCGATATGCCCGGTTCGGAACCGCTTCAGCGAAGATAGATGATGCTGCAAATTATATTCCGGCAAGGCTGGCCGTTCTGCTGATTGCCCTGGCCGCTTGGGTAACCGGGATGAAGGCAGGCCAAGCTTATCGTATAGCGAGGCGTGACGGCAGAAATCACGCAAGTCCCAATTCCGCCTGGCCTGAGGCAGCTTTTGCCGGAGCGTTGGAAATACAATTGGGCGGCCCCCTTCTGCGTAAAGGCGTTCCGGTTGAAATGCCGTATATTGGCGATAAAGGCGACGTCTTGAAGTCGGATCATATCAGGCGCGCCAATGTGCTGATGATTGCCACGGCAATGGTTGCCGCGGTTTTCTTTTGTCTGGTCAGGCTGCTTGCAGGGAAAGTATTTTAGTGATGGTTTTGAGAATTATTAAATGTTGTCTGCTCATCATGTTTAGTGCGATGCTGCTTTGCAGCGCTGTATTCGCCGCGCCACCGGCAAGAATCGTCTCCCTTGCGCCTTCCATTACCGAGATTCTCTATGACCTTGGCCTTGGAGGCCGGATCGTTGCCGTTACCGCTTTTTGCGACTATCCCGAAGAGGCGAAAAAAAAGCCGAAAATAGGCGGCTTTGCCAATCCGTCACTGGAGGCCATCATTGCTGCCAGACCTGATCTGGTCATTATGACCGAAGAAGGCAATCCAGTGGAAGTTTACAACAGGTTGAAAAAAATGGGAATTAACACCTACGTTTTCCGCACTAAACGCTTGCGGGAGCTGCCGCAGGGTATCCGTGATTTGGGGAGCGTGCTGGGAATAGAGAAAAGTGCCACTAGGCGGGCAGCCGAAATTGAAGCGCAACTGAACAAATACGCCAGGAAAGTTCAATCACTGGCATCCCGCCGTTCGTCTCGAAAGACGCTTTTTATCATTCACCCGGAACCCTTGCTGGTTGCGGGAAGGGGTACCGTCATTGACGACGCTTTGTCGCTTTTGGGATCGCAAAATATCGCAGCCGATACCGGTGTGCCTTATATGAAATATACCATTGAAGAAGTCGTCAGACGTTCACCCGATGTAATTTTTATCGGACAGGGCCCAATGTCACAAAATTTATCAAAGGCCCTTTTGCGGCGTTTAAGCACCTTAGAAGCTGTTCAAAAGGGCCGCGTTTATTATACGAGTGAGCTATTGTACCGATTGACACCGAGAACAATTCTGGGAATTGAGGAGATAGCGAGTCACTTGAGCAAAATTTGATCTTCTCTTGAGGGAAAATGCTAAAATACTTATTCATACTTCTTGCTTTGTTTTTGCCGGTTGTTGTCCTGTCCGGTAAAAGAAACCAGAGTGAACCGGTGGTTACGCTCGGCCGGGTTATCCGCGTCAGTTTCTTTTTGCTGGCGGTTGTGTCCCTGATATCGCTCGCCTCTCTGTTTTTCGGATCAAGCCCGATTGATGTTTTTTCCGTTTTTCAATGGTTGACGTCCGGCTTGAATGAAACCCCTGCGGCGCTTTCTTCAACGGACGAGACCATTTTGTTTTCCATCCGACTGCCCCGGATTATTTTTGCCGGTATCGTCGGCGGCGCGCTGGCCGCAGCCGGTGTTGTCTTTCAAGGCCTGCTCAGAAATCCTCTCGCCGATCCTTACATCCTGGGAATTTCCAGCGGGGCCGCGGTCGGCGCGCTTTGCGCTTTATTGTTGGGAATAGGATTTTCTCTGGGCGTTTCCGGGTCGGCTTTTCTGGGAGCCTTGTTCACCATTGTTTTGGTTTATAGTATTGCCAGAACGAAAACGGAATTGCATTCGACCACCTTGCTTTTGGCCGGTGTTATTGTGAATGCTTTTTTTTCCGCTGTTATTATGTTTCTGATTGCCACGGCCAGCGATAAAAGCCTCCATAATGCCATGTTCTGGCTGATGGGAGATTTGAGTCTTGCCCAGTGGCCGGAAATTACCCTGGCCGGTTTTTTTCTGATCCTCGGGTTCATCGTCATTTTTATTTACGCCAGGCACTTGAACCTGATCGCGATCAGCGAAGAAACGGCACTGCAGCTTGGCGTGCATGTTGAACGCACAAAGATTATTCTCCTTTTGGCCGCTTCTCTCATCACAGGCATTGCCGTATCGGTCAGCGGCATTATCGGTTTTGTCGGCCTGATTGTCCCCCACATGATGCGGATGCTGCTGGGCTCCGACCACCGGCTGCTTTTGCCCGCATCCGTTCTTTTTGGAAGCGCTTTTCTCATCGTTACGGATACCTTTGCCCGGACGATTGTCGCTCCCGCCGAACTGCCGGTGGGCGTCATTACCGCTCTGTGCGGCGCCCCTTATTTTATTTATCTTTTGCGCAGGAAGGCCTGAGCCATGTCCATCATCAAACTTGCACAGATAGGATTCCGCTATAACGCGAACTGGGTCTTGAAAAATGTTTCCTGTGACATCAGGGTAGGAGAGTTTCTGGGAATCATCGGGCCCAATGGTTCCGGCAAGACGACCCTGCTGAAAGTCATCGACGGCATTCTCAAACCGCAGGAAGGAGACGTCTGGATCAACGGCATTTCCGGTAAGAAGATCAGCCGGGACAATCTGGCCAGAATCGTTGCAGTGGTTGCTCAGGATTCGCAAATGATTTTCCCTTTCAGTGTTTGCGAAATCGTTTTAATGGGCAGAGCGCCGCACCTCAGTAAATGGAAATTTGAGCAAGAAGAAGACTTTCATATTGTCCGCGAGGCGATGGAGATGACAGATACCCTGGCGCTGGCGAGCCGCAGCATGGCGGCTTTGAGCGGCGGTGAGCGGCAGAGAGTTCTGATCGCGCGGGCTTTGGCGCAGCAACCCCAAATCCTGTTGCTGGATGAACCGACGGCTTTTCTGGATATCAAACATCAGGTTGATTTTTTTGATCTTGTAAAGTCGCTGAATGAAAAGAATGCGCTCACCGTTGTTGCCGTCACACACGACATCAATCTGGCCTCATTATACTGCGACCGGATGATCCTGATGAAGGACGGTCACATTCACTGCATGGGAAGTCCGGAAGAGGTGATCGTTGAGACGAACATCAGGGAGGTTTACGAAACAGACGTCGCTGTTGATCAAAGCCCGGTGACCGGTCGGCCGCGTATCACTCTTTTGGGTTCACACTTGTCCAGGGGAGAAACATAAGGAGAGGTTCCATGAAGAAAGTTTTACCACCAGTCGTTGTTTTTGTTTTATCCCTTTTCGCTATCAGTTTGGGTTTTTTTTCAGTTTCGGCTGCGCAGGAAGCGTCCCCGGAAAAACCAATTATGATGGATGAGGTTGTTGTAACCGCCACGAAAACCCCGGAGAAGCGAAAAGACATTCCCAATGCTGTTATCATCGTCGATCAAAAAGATATTCAGGCGTCCGGTGCTAAAAGTATCGGGGAACTGCTGGCGAATGAGCCGGGTATCGACTGGCAGACCTATGGCAATTACGGAGGCGCCTCGCAGGAGATACACATCCGCGGCATGAAAGGCAATGCTACGCAGGTGCTGGTCAATGGCGTCAATGTCGCTTCGCCGTCATTAGGTGTGGCGGATGTCGGAAAGATTTCCATCGACAACATCGAACGGGTCGAAATCGTCAAAGGTTCCGGTTCGCTGCTCTATGGATCGGGGGCAATGGCAGGAACAGTCAACATCATCACCAAGTCACCCGTGAAAGATAAAATGAACCTGAAAGTCGGCGCCGGTTATGGTTCACAGAATACCTATCGAATCGCTGCGGAAAACGGGATGTTTGTTGCGGGGGATTTCGGATATTATCTGACCGCCGGCAGAACGGAAACGAACGGGTTTCGGGATAACAGCTGGCTTAGGCAAAATGATGTTTCCCTGAAGCTGCTTCTGGACAAGAAAGAAACACTGAACATCAGTCTTTACGGTGATTATATTGACAGAAATCATGGCATGCCGGGTGTGAAGCCGCCCTCCGACACACAGGATTATTATATCGGAGGTGAAAAGTTTTATAATGGCGATTCCGCAACGCTCTTGGATCACAGCGGTCACAAAGATGGTCGTATCGTCCTGGAAGTCAAAGGCAAACCGGCCCAATGGATCGGTTATGCGCTTAAAGGCCATTACACAAACATGGAAAATCACAATTACGAACGATATGCGTTCGATGGTTCGGGATACGAAAACTGGGTAACCAATCAGGTGTTGGGTGTGGACGGTCATGTGGATGTTTATCCCTTCGAAGGCGCCAAACTCCTGGTGGGAGGTGAATACAAGAACTTTGACTGGAAAAACGAAGGATATGATTTGGGCACCAGCGGCGGCCAAACGACCCAAACAACCCATGATGCGCAGATATTTACCAAAGGCGTTTTTGCGGAGGCGGAGTACAGACCGTTTAAATACGGGAAAGCGTTTGCCGGTATCCGGCATGAAAGTCACTCGGTATTCGGCTCGGAAAATTTACCTCTTTTAGGGGTGGTTATCAACCCGCTGGAAACCACGGCATTGAAACTAAGCCACGGCAAGCATTTTTTGGCGCCCACCTCCAACGATCTTTACTGGCCGGCTGGTCCCTATACCAAGGGCAACGCTGATCTGAAACCGGAAATCGGCTGGCATACGGATGTCACCCTTGAACAGTCTTTTTTTAAAGACAAGCTGTTTATGACGGTATCTTATTTTCACTGGAATGTGGATAACAAGATCCAATGGGAACCGGATTCACAGGGTGTTTTCACCCCCATCAATCTGGCTGGCTATAAAGCGAACGGCCTTGAAGTGGGAACCAAAATAGGCCCATTTTATGATCTGACGCTGGCCCTGAATTATACCTACACCAACGCTAAAGAAGAAAATCGTGAATACACCAGACAAGATTATGGATGGCCGCCATTCTTGCCGGCGGATTTTCAGTACCATATGGTCGAACGACGTGCTTCCTATGCACCGGAAAATCAGTTTAAGGGTGATTTGACATACAAAAGTAATTTTGGACTGACGGTAACGGTAACGGCGCGCTACGTGGGTGACCGAATCGTGTACCGGACGGAATCCACAGGATATCCGGATACAAAAACAACTGCTTATAGCCTTGATTCTTACTGGACGGCGGATCTGAAAATCCAGCAGCGTCTATACAAACACTGGATTATTTCACTGTCCGGGACCAATCTGTTTGATAAAGCGTATGATACGCATCTAGCGACTTTTACAAATCAGACTTCATCAAAAACAACCACGGCCACGTATCCGGGGGCAGGTCGGTCTGTTTTTGCAGGATTGGCTTATGAATTTTAATAACCTGACAGAAAATTTTCTACCATGAAAGAAGAAAGGAAACACATCATGACAAAATGGTTTATGAGTGCGCTTCTCCTGTTGCTTGCTCCATCGATGGTATGGTCGGCGGATATTTTGCTTACACAAAACCTTCATGCAAAGGCGTTTGTCATGCAGGGGGAGAGGGATGGTTTATGGGAAAAGAGTCTGGTCGTTCAGTTTTCTGATCCAAGACGGGTTCTTTCCACAAGCGACGGCTTTGTGAATGTGACAGCCATCGTCAATCATTCTGCCAAGCCGGAATTATGGGGAAAAGTATGCCGGGAGATGAAGACGGAGAAAGAAGTTGGCGGTAAAGTTTATTTGCAGATGATAAAACAAAAGATAGCAGATCAGCTGGATACGAAAAGTGAAAACATTACAGAAGTGGGAACGGCTGCGGATATGGATAATCTTGCCGTCGTTACCAAAGAATACAAACCTTTTGTCGTGACCGCGCTGGTCACAGCCGGCGCCAAAACAAATGCTTTGCGCACGGGTGTTGATGCAGGCCTTCATATCGAAGGAGAAGAACCCAAAGGAACGGTTATTATTTTCATTCTCACCAATGCGAAACTCACTGACGGCGCCATGGCCCGAGCATTGATCACAGTCACTGAGGCAAAGACCGCGGCTTTTCAGGATTTAAACGTTCCCAGCAGCTATTCAAAAAGTCTTCAGGCAACCGGGACGGGTACAGACAGTATCATGGTGGTATCGGGAATAGCAGGCCCGAAAGTGACCTATACCGGTGGCCACAGCAAAATTGGCGAACTGATGGGCAAGGCAGTGCATGAGGCAGTCCTGGAAGCACTGGGAAAACAAAACGGTTTAAAAAGAATAAAGAAATAAAACATGGAAAACCAATCAGTACCGTTTCCCGATCAAAACTTCATCTTTGAACCGGAAACGGAAAAACACATGACGGCTTTGGCCATGCAAGGAAACGACTGCGTGCAAGACGCATCCGGCAAGGAATTTTTTGCTTTTAAGCCGGACAAGACCATGGCTGTTACCGTTTCCGTTCTCCTGCATCTTGTTGCTGCTGTGTTTTTGTTTATGCTTGCATCGCCTGCTACGCTGCCTGTAAGTGGTGAAGAACCTCAGGTTATTCAAGTGACCTGGGTCGATGCCCCGCGTTTGTCGGGCAAAGACAGCCTTGCGGGTCATGGTGCAATCGTGCAATCTCCGGCTGTTGCGGTTCAGAAAAGGCGGGAAACAAAAAAGGAGCAATCGCTTCCTGAAGAACGGATAAATTTATCCACTCCCGAAGCAGTAATGAAGTCCCCTGCTACAGTTCCTGTTGATCCGTCTCACGCCACGGCGGTGATAAACAAGCAGACATCAGCATTGACTGAGACGGGCCATGAAAAAATACAAGTGGTTGCACTGGGACAAAGCTTAAAAACTTCCGGCGCCGATAACCAGGCCGCTTATACGTCAACCGCGAAACCTCGTTATCAGGAAAACGCGCCGCCACCTTATCCTGTGTCTTCGCGCCTGCGGGGGCATGAAGGTGTCGTTTTGATTTCCGCTGAAATTCTTTCCGAAGGCCGAGTCGGAAACGCGAAAATCAAATCCTCCTCCGGATATGGCATTCTGGATCAATCGGCTCTCGAAGCGGTCAGGGCGTGGAAGTTTGATCCGGCCAGGAAAATGGG
>CAYVFA010000123.1:0-7126 GCA_964450075.1 uncultured Smithella sp. | reverse complement strand
AGTGTTCCCTTTTCAACTGCACATGATGGCCCGTCACCATCACGCAGGGTACCGCGGGCAAAATCTCATGCACGCGTTGGAGAAAATCGAGACCGTTGAGCTGCGGCATGTCGTAATCACTCACGACAAACCCCACATCCAGTTCGCGTAGCCGTGCGAGTGCATCCAGCGGATGCGAAAACGTGTAAACCGGACACCCCAATGCCTCCGGCAGGATCTGCTCCAGCATCTCCAGATAGGGCGTTTCATCATCGACGATGACCAGGGGCTTGACGCGTGCGGCATTCACGAAGGGCTCGGAAACCCTAGGTGGGGGGCAAATCGGGTAAAGGGCGAATGGTTTAAGAGTTAGTAAAAAACCCAAGCTGCTGACTTGAGGCCCCATGGCGTTTCGTGAAACTGCGCGACGTGCTGCACGTCGTCCTTTTCTCTCCAGAAATCCCACAAAATACCGGCAACATCGGCCGGATGTGCGCGCTCACGCGCTCTCGGCTGCACCTCATCCACCCGCTCGGATTTGCGATCAACGACCGCAACCTGCGCCGCGCCGGCATGGACTACTGGTATGCGCTCGATGTGCACGAACACGCCGACTGGGCCGCGTTTCGCGCCAGCCCCGTCGCCCCGCGCCGCCTGTGGTTGTTTACGACGAAAACCACGCAGAATTTCTGGTCCGCCCAGTTTGCCGACGGTGACGGCCTCGTCTTTGGCAACGAAGGCTCCGGCTCGCCCGACTGGCTGCACGACGAGATCGGCGTCGAACACCGCGTGAAAATCCCCCACGCCAACCCCGACCTGCGCTCGCTCAACCTGAGCACCGCCGCCGGCATCGCCACCTACGAAGCCCTCCGCCAGACCGGTCTGCTCACGGCCACTCAAGGCTGAGCCTCCCGCACCGCCGGCGCCGCACGGGCGCCGACGGCCGCACCCCGGTCAGGGCGCCTCGTAGATTTCAGCCAGGCCGATACCGGTCGTCCCACCGGCGCCCCGGACCTGCGCCGTGTAGATACCCGGCTCCAGCTCGACGAGCACCGCCGCGTCGGCGGAACCGCTCGCCAGCGTGCCCATGCCCGCCGCCGCCATCGCGGATGCCAGCGCCGCCCCGCCGCCCCAGTTGTCGTTTTCCGCGACGAGCGCCCAAGTCTTCGATTCACTGTCGTAACGCCAGATTTGCAGCTGCGGATCTGCGAGGTAGCGCCCCGGCAAATCAGCCGCCATCGCAGGCCCGACACCACGCACGATCACGCGCTTGGGCGCATCGCCCGCGATGACAAACCCGGCGATCAGAATCGAATCGTCGGTACCGACGGTGTTGCGCACCGAGAGCGCGGTGAGCCGGCGTGACTTGTCGGCGAAATCGGCGTCGTACGCCTCCGCGAGCACCACGCCATTGGCCGACGCCGGCGCCACGACGTGCGCGGTGTAAACCAGCCCGGATGCCGGGCTCAGCAGCGCGGCATCCAGCGAGCTGCCCGCGAGCGGGCCCGCGCCCGTTTTGGCAAACGCAGCCGAAAGCGCGGGCGTGCCGCCCCAGTCGTTGTTCGAGCCCGCGTCGGTCCATGCACCGTCTTCCAGCCGGTAAAGCTGCAACGCCGGATCGCGCAGATAGCCCGGCACGGAGTCACCGATGCCGGGGCCGACTCCACGCACGAGCGCCGGCTTCGCACCGCCGGCAAACACGTACCCGAGAATCAACGTCTGAGCGCCCGAGCCCACCGGAGCCCGCGCCGAAAGCGCAGCAAACTGGCTCCAGCGCACCGTCAGCGCCACCGCCACCGTGTAGCCCGCCGGGTTGAATCCATCGGTGAGCACGCAGCGGAACAAATCGCCGCGCATCGCCCCCGTGGTCGGAGAGATCGTGAGTCTGGCCGTCGCCACGCCCGCGTAAGCACCGCCGGCGGCCACGTCGCCCCACGTGTTGCCGCCATCCGTGGAGCGTTGCCAGCGATAGCTCAGCGGCCCGGAACCGGAAGCCGCGACGGTAAACGTCGCCGTCTCTCCCGCCGTCACCGTGAGCGCCGCCGGCTGCGTGCCGATCACGAGCGGCGAAGTCGCCGGCGTCGCACTCGCCTCCGCAGAGGCGACGCTCGCCCCCAGGCCGTTGAGCGCTTCGACCACAAAATAGTACGGCACGCCACCGCTCAGCGCCGTCACATTTGCCGAGGCCTGCGTGAGCCCCGTCATGCTCTCGGTGTACGGGCCGCCGGCAGTCGTGCCCCATCGAAGCGTATAGCTTTCCGCGCCGGCCGCAGGGGTCCAGGCCAGCGTCGCCTGCTGCACCCCGGCGGCCGCACGCAGCCCTTGAGGCTGTCCGGGGACTCCGACCGTCTGAGTTGTGCCATAGACGATCAGATCTTCACCCGAGGAGCGGATGAGCGACGCCGGATGCCAGCCTCCACTCGTGCCGAGGCTGTAAATGTAGAGGCGAAGCTCCACCGGCTCACTCACGTTTTGCAGGGCCGTCTCCGCCGAAAGCGAGAACGCCAGATCGTTGTAGATCCAATAGCCTGGCGTCACGCTATACCCGGTCGCCGGCACCTCGTGCCAGGCTCCTGCCCCGACGCGATACCGCAATGCGACCTGCAACGGCTGGCTGCCGTATGAATACTGAAAACCCGTGTCGAGCCGCGTCAGCGTCAGCACCTGCCCCTGCGCGGGATTCAGAGTGACGCCGACGTACAGGTCGCGGGAGATCGCGTTGACCAGCGAACCTCCGCCGGCGGCGCCGAAGTTGGCATCATCTCCGTCGGCAGGACTGAACGGAAACTTCCCATCGTAATGGCCGGTACCGTTCGTGCCGGCGGAAAACCCGTACGAAGTCGTTCGCAACCGGAAGCCACTGCCGCGAGTCAGTGCACTCGCGCCGGTGGAGAGCACGTGGCGGGACGACGAAAGTTGCAGCGGCGGATTGTCGAGGTCCGCAGAGTAGTTGAGCTCCACGCCGTCCCACGCCGCGAGGATCGCACTCTGCCCGGAGACGAGCGGAGAGCCGTTGCGCTCGACCGAGGCCGGGCCACGCCCCGCCGGGCCCTCGGCATACACCTGCACGTAGTAGGTCTGCCCTTCCGTCAGGCCGGAAAAGGTCCAGCTCGTGGCAATGCCGGCCTCGGACCACGTGTAGGGGCCGCCCGCCTTGGTCGCGATGCCGACGTAGTAGCCCGTCGCTCCGGCGACCTCGCTCCAGTTGGCCACCAAGGCCCCGATCGTTTCCATCAAGCCGGCAAGCGCGGGCGCCGGCAGCACGGGAGCCGCCGGGTTTTTGCCTCCAGTGGCCACCAAGGTCCAGAAGCCGGCGCCCCAGCCGTTGTTCGCCGCAACGCGATAATAGTAGGTGGACCCGCCCACGGCGCCGGTATCGAGGTAACGGTTGGTGGTTGAGGTAAACGTCTCCGTGACGTCGGCGCGGTCGAAGTAGGGCTTGGCGCTGCGATAAATGGTGTAGCCCGTGGCTCCGGCGACTGCAGGCCAGCTCAGCGTCGTGCCCGTCGCCGCATAGGCAAGGGTCGGCACGCTCGCCGGCGGCGGCAGCGGATCGTCGCGATCGGGCAAATCGGTCTCGACCACGTAGAGGTAGATCGAGCCTTGCGGCAGCGTCACCGTCGTCTCGCGGGACAAGGTGACCGTCGACTGCTGGATGCTGACGTTTTGCGCCGTGCGATTCGTGGCGCGTGGATCGCCGGTGAGCGCATAAAGCCTGGCCTGCCCGGTCGGATTGGCGGGGAGTGCCAGGGTGACCGGCGTGGAGCCGTCGCCATAGTCCACACCGTCGTGCACGCCGGCGAGTTTGCGCGAGAGCAGGAAGACGCAAAGTTTCTTCCCATCCCGGAAGGCATAGGAGGACACCAGCGGATAGGTCGCGCCATCCCAGACGATGTCGGGCGACTGCACGACCTCGCTGCGGATCATGCGGCCCGAGGCGTAACGGTTGCGCAACCGCAGGGCGAGCAATCCGGCATGCGCCCGGTAGCCCTGCGTGATCTGCGTGTGCGACGACCAGTAATCGCCGATGCCAAAGCTGAGGTAACCCTGGTCCGAAAACCCCGCCTCGTATGCCGCGAGCCAGGCGTCGAGGGCGGCGACGCCCATGGCGAGCGATTTGCCATAGCGTTCGGAGTACTCGTGGGCGTCGGCACTCGCATCCTCTCCGGGCAGAGCGTAGCCGCTGGGGCCGCCTTCGTAGCCGAGCAAATCCATGGTGTGCCCGGCCGCCGCGAGTTCTTCGCGCTGGCGGCGGTAATTGGCAAACCCGAGCGCGGTGTCGGCCGCGTGGCCGAGCAAGGTCGCCTGGATGCCATGGTCGTCGTAGCTCGCCAGCGGCGTCTCCCCCACTTCCCATTTCGGGCCGACATAGGAGGTATGCCCGATGGCATGCGCCAACGGAGCTCCGGCGGCGCCCGTCTCGGCATAGTCGGTATAGTTGCTGCCCATCACGAATCTCAACTTTCCTGCCGTGTTGAGCGCACCGTAAGAGGCGGAGTGATCGCGGACGTAGGAGGTGATGTAGTGCGCCGCGAGGCCGAATTCGAAGGCGCCGCCGTGGACGTTGCCACTGGTGCTCCAGCCAAACCACTCGTCGGAGACGGCGCCGTTGTGCCACGTCTCGTTGGCAAACTCGATGTAGATGCGGGCAAACTCGTCGGTCCACGGCGTGGCGACACCGCGCTGCTGATAGCGCAGGTAGGCCCACGGCTTCGCGGCGACATCCGCGGGATCGTTCGGGTTGATCGGGGCACCCAGATATTCGATGAGGGCCAGCCACTCGTCCTCACGGGTGTTGGAGGACACATTGAGCCAGGGCTTCATGCGGTCGGCCGCAGAGGTGCCCGTGCGCAACGCATACGACAGGAACACCGGGAGCGTCATGTTGCTAGCTGAACTGGCCGACTGGTACCAGTTCATCGTCAGGCTGGCATCGCGGTGCAGACTGAGGTTGCTGGCCATGCTGGCCTTGTTGAGCAGCACACTCATCGAGCGCAGCATGCCCTTCTCGCCGGTGGCTGGCTGCGACGCCATCTGCTCGTCAAAAACGAGCGGACTGGGCGGCGCGATGGTCGCCGTCAAATCGGCGTCGTTATCGGCGCGGAACAACCGGATATTGTCCACCCAGAGCGTTCCCGGACCTGTGATGCGAAAGACCGGCCGCGAGTGCATGCCGGTGGTCGGTCGCGCCGGCGCGGTAAACTCGAAGGAGCACAACCGCCACTCGCCATCGACCGTGAAGGTGTGCGCGATGGCTTCGTAATACTGGTTGAACGAAAGTGCCACCTGCCCGCCGTTGCCCAGGCCGCTCTGCCGCATCCAGGCTTCGTAGCGGTAGCGTTTGCCCGGCTCCAACTGGCTGTACCACTCGGACTCCCCACTGGCCGGATTGTCCGGGTAAAAAATGTACGGGCCGCCGATTTCGAGGGACTGCGCGACAGTCGCCGTGATCTGCAGGCACGAGTCGCCGGGGAACTTGAACTCGGCGGGCAGTGTGCCAGGGTGCGCCACGCGACGGATGTCGGTGTGGGTTTCGGCTCCCGCATCCCACGTCTCACCGATGGTCCCAGTGCGCACACGCGGATGCGCCCAGATCGGGTCGCCACGCATGATGCGTTTTTCGATGTGCACGTAGTCGTAATGGTGAAGCGCCGGCGCCCCCTTGCTCAGATACACGCGCTGCCGCTGCTGCGTGCGGGGCAACTCCGCCCGATAGACGCGATACCCCACCACGCCCGCCGTCGGGCTCGGGGACCAGCTCAGGTGCACATAGCCGTCGCCCGCCACCGCCGTGACATTGGTCGGAGGCTGGGGCCGGGTGGTGCCTCCCGTCGCCGTCCACATCGGATTGTTGAGGATGAAATCTCGCGTGGCCGTGCCATTGGAGGCCGTGGCCCGGAAGCGCAACGTGGTCGGCGCCGGCACCGTCGTCGAGGTGTTCACCGACAACTCGCCCGTGGACGCGTTGAACGACCAGCCACTCGGAAGCGTAAAGACGGAGCCGTCTGCATTGAGCAGCGCCCATGTCACCGTGCCGGTCGCCCCGGCCACCGAAGGCTGAAACGAGAACCAACCGTTCGCCCCCACGCTGCCGATCTCGTTGAGGCCATTCCCAGAAGCCGCGTAAATATGGGGCGAACTGGCCAGCCCGGCCTGCGGAGTCGCCGTCAGCTCGACCGCGGTCGCCGGATCGCTCTCGTTGGCCGCGCCACCATCGTCCGTGGTGTTCGAACCGATGGCGGTCACGATGTAGTAATAGGTCTTACCGTTTTCCACCCATCGCGCATCGGTGTAGCTGAGGCTCGCACGCGTGCCAAACACCGCACTCGGCATTTTGTACGCGGAGTCGACCCAGCCGCCCACCGGCAGATCAGCGGCGCCCGCATCCGGGATGGTGCCCGTGCCGACCTGCGTGTAGGCCGTCGCATTGGTCAGATCGAGGTAGTTTCCGTTGGCACTGTCGGGCAACGGCTGGCCCTGCGCGTCCACCAGACGATAGATGCGCACACTGGCTCCGTTATACAGGCCCGTGGTCGTCAGCTCCCAGTTGTCGATGCCACCGTTCTCGTCGAATTCGAACCATGGATATCCGTTCTCCGTGCCGCACCGGCTCACGCGCACCCGGCACCGCATCGAAAGCGGCTCGAAGCCCGAGTCGGGGATGATGTTGCCCGCGGAAAATGCCGTCCCGCCCGGATCGCCAAACTCGTTGGCGCCAATCGCCGGATTGGCCGCGGCGGTTTGCGCAAGCGAGACTTCCACCCGAGCCGACGTGCCAGCCGCCGCATGCGCGACACCCATAGCTGTGAGCAAACCCAACAACGTGCCGACGACCAGACGTGAGAGCGTTTTCATGCCCGTACAATGCCTTCGTTTCCTTCGCGCATCGACGCCAAGACGCGCCTCAGATGCGTTTCATAATTTATGAACAACAAGCCCCGACTCGCTCATCCGCGCAAAATGACCGTCCCAAACCCCACCGGTTCAGCCAATAGCTCCGCCCACGCGCGGCCCTCCGCCTGAGCCCGCCAGGCGCGGATCACCCCGGCATGCGTCACCACCGCCACGTGCCCGGCCGAGCCTGCGGCCTCCAGCTCCGCACGGACTTGCCCCACCCGTTTCCAAAGTTCCTCACCCGACTCTCCGC
>CAYVFA010000122.1:0-7222 GCA_964450075.1 uncultured Smithella sp. | reverse complement strand
CCCTTGGACACTTCCGCACTGACATATTCAAAATGCGGGGTCGCGCCGCGAATCACCGCGCCCAGACAGATCACCGCGTCAAAGCGTTTGCTTTTGGCAAGCTTCTTTGCCGCCAGCGGCAGCTCAAAGGCACCGGGAACTTTGCAGATGACAATATCCTTTTCGTCCGCACCGGCCCTCACCAGCGTATCCACCGCGCCTTCCGTCAACCGGCCGCTGATGAAATCGTTAAACCGGCTTACGGCAATCGCGAATTTCATCCCCTTGGCAACAATTTTTCCTTCAATTATTTTCGGCATGATTTCATCACCATCCTTATTTATGTTGATTGCTCTGCGCTTGTTTGCGCCACTTCATTTTTAAAGTTCCAGAATATGACCCATCTTGCTTTTTTTGGTCGTCATGTAGCGAATGTTGTTTTCATTGGGCGGAATTTCAATCGCCACGCGCTTGGTAACCTCAATCCCGTAGCCTTCCAGTCCGACAATCTTTTTGGGGTTGTTCGTCATCAACCGCATTTTATGTACCCCCAGATCCGCCAGAATCTGCGCGCCGATGCCGTAATCCCGCAGATCCGCTTTAAAACCCAGCGCGATGTTGGCTTCCACCGTGTCATGGCCTTCATCCTGCAAGGCATAGGCTTTGATTTTGTTGACGAGGCCGATCCCCCGGCCTTCCTGCCGCATATAGACAATCACGCCCTTGCCTTCTTCGCCGATCATTTCCATGGCGCGATGAAGCTGATCGCCACAATCACAGCGGGCCGAGGCAAAAATATCGCCGGTGCAGCATTCCGAATGAACACGCACCAGCACTTCGTCGCTCTTGGTGATTTCGCCTTTCACCAGCGCGATGTGCTGCATGTCGTCCACATCATTTTCATAAATAAAAATTCTACCCTCGCCGCCGTAAAGCGTCGGCAAAGACGCTTCCGCCACGCGCCGGATCAGCGATTCGTTCTGCATCCGGTAATCAATCAAATCGGCAATCGTGCATATCTTGAGATTGTGCTCACGGGCAAAAATCTCCAGATCCGGCATCCGCGCCATCGTGCCGTCGTCTTTCATGATTTCGCAGATCACACCCGACTGGGTGAGTCCGGCCAGACGGCACAAATCCACGGAGCCTTCGGTCTGCCCCGTACGCACCAGAACACCGCCCTTGCGCGCAAGAATCGGGAACACATGACCTGGGCTGACAATATCGTCCGGTTTGGCTGCGGGATTCACCGCCGCTAAAATGGTGGTCGCTCGGTCAGCTGCTGAAATACCGGTGGATACGCCATGACGCGCTTCAATGGAAACGGTAAAGGCTGTCCCGAAACGCGCCTGATTGTCCTTCACCATGGGATGAAGCTTCATCCGGTTGGCGATTTCCTCATTAATGGTCAGACAAATCAGCCCGCGTCCCAGCCTGGCCATGAAATTGATCGCCTCCGGCGTGACAAACTGCGCCGCCATACAAAGGTCGCCTTCGTTTTCCCGATCTTCATCATCAACAAGAATCACCATCTTCCCGTTGCGAATATCTTCAATTGCTTCCGATATTTTACTGACTGCCATTTTTTTCATCCTTCATTTACTTGATAAACCCATGTTCAGCGAGAAAATCCTTATCGATTCCCCGCGGTGTTTGCAATAACTTTTCTACATACTTCCCCAGGATATCCGTTTCAATGTTCACAAAGTCCGCTTCTTTTTTCCCGATGAGCGTCGTATGGTCGGCGGTGTGTGGAATGATATTAACATAAAACCGGCCTTTTTCAAGCTTGTTCACCGTCAGGCTGATCCCGTCAATGGCGACCGAACCTTTTTCCACAATATAGCGCGAAAAAGATTCCGCCGCTTCAACAGCAAAGATAATCGATCCGGATTTCTGCGTTTTGCTCAAGATCCGGCCAATCCCGTCCACGTGGCCCAGCACAAAGTGGCCGCCTAAAAAACTGCCGACACACAGGGATTTTTCCAGATTCACTTGATGCCCGGCCTGCAGGGTTTTGAGCGTCGTCTTGCTTAAAGATTCGGCGGAAACGTCAACCGTAAAGGTTCTGGCCGTTTTGGACGTCACGGTCAGGCAGGCGCCGTTTACCGCGATACTGTCCCCCAGGGAAACCTCCTGCAGATCGATCGCGGCTTCCACTTCCAGAACCGCATCCGCCCCTTTCATCGTGAGGCGAACGACTTTTCCCAATCCTTCAATAATGCCGGTAAACATGATTATTTTTTGCCTTTGCTTAACAAATCCTTCAATTCGGACATGAATTCTCCGACGTCGCGAAACTGCCGGTAAACCGAGGCAAAGCGCACATAGGCCACGCCGTCGAGCACTTTGAGTTCACTCATGACTTTTTCGCCGATGGCCGAAGAAGGAATTTCTTCGCCCTGAAACTCCTGACAGGCAATTTCGACGTTTTCGACGATTTTGTCCATGTCCTCCATACTGATCGGCCGTTTTTCGCAAGCCGTCATCACGCCGTTGCGGATTTTTACCCGGTCGAACGGTTCGCGCCGCCCGTCTTTTTTGACGACCATCGGCAGGATGTCTTCTACATATTCATACGTCGTGAAACGGCGGGCGCAACCCAGGCATTCGCGGCGGCGGCGAATGGCTTTGCCGTCTTTACTGATCCGCGAATCAATCACTTTGTTTTCCGCATGACCACAAAAAGGACATTTCATGATTTTTACCTGACCGATCCTTTGATCATTTTTCCACCCGTTCCACGCTGATCCCCGCTTCGCGGAGCATTTCCGCCGCCAGTTGGTCGCTGTAACCATCACGGATCACAATGCGCGCAATGCCGGCATTGATAATCATCTTGGCGCAAATAACGCAGGGATGATTGGTGCAATAAAGAGTGGAATCTTTTGCGCTGACCCCATGCAGGGCGGCTTGAATAATTGCGTTTTGCTCTGCGTGCAGTCCACGACACAATTCATGGCGTTCGCCGGACGGCACCTTGAGCTGCTCCCGCAGACAGCCGACATCCAGACAATGCTGCAATTTGGAAGGGGCGCCATTGTAACCGGTTGCCAGAATCCTCTTGTCGCGAACCAGTCCGGCCCCGACCGCCCGTCTCAGGCAGGTGCTGCGCCGGGAGACCAGATTGACAATGTCCAGAAAATATGTATCCCAATCGGGACGCAAACGGTCATGCTCTGAAACAGAATGCAACGGCGCATTTTTTTCCGTCATATCTTTCCGCTTTCTGATGAGCCGCTGTAACTGCGTCCCGCCTTTTTCCTTTTTTACCCTTTTAGCCTTTGTGCGTACAGCGGGAACCGGGCGCAAAGCGTATTGACTTTTTCAGCCACGGCTTTGATTTTCTGCTCGTCATTAATGTGGTCGATCACATCGGCAATCAGCGAGGCGATCTCGCGCATTTCATTTTCTTTCATGCCGCGGGTCGTAAGCGCCGGCGTTCCAATCCGGATACCGCTGGTGACCATCGGCCCCTGCGTATCAAACGGGATGCCGTTTTTATTAACGGTAATGGCCGCGCGATCCAGAGCTTCCTGCGCATCCTTGCCGGTCACGCCTTTAGGGGTGAGATCAACCAGCATCAGGTGATTGTCCGTACCGCCCGATACCAGACGGAAACCGGAATTCTTTAATTCATCCGCCATCGCCTGAGCGTTTTTGACAATCTGTTGCTGATATGCCTTGAATTCAGGCAGCAACGCTTCTTTCAGGGCCACGGCTTTGGCGGCAATGACGTGCATCAAAGGCCCGCCCTGCATCCCCGGAAAGACACGGCTGTTGAGGATTTTAATATAGGGTTCCTTGCACATGATGAGCCCGCCGCGCGGGCCGCGCAGCGTCTTGTGCGTGGTGGTGGTCACATACTCGCAGACGGGAACCGGCGAGGGATGCAGCCCCACGGCCACGAGTCCCGCAATGTGCGCGATATCCGCCATGATGACCGCGCCGACTTCATCAGCCACCGCGCGGAATTTGTTAAAGTCAATCGTCCGCGGATAAGCGCTTGCGCCGACGACAATCATCTTGGGCTTCGTCTCTCTCGCGATTTTCGCCAGCTCGTCATAATCAATGGTTTCCGTGTCCCGGTTCACACCGTAAGGCACAATCTTATAAAACTTGCCGGAAAAATTCGCGGGAGATCCGTGCGATAAATGGCCGCCATGAGAAAGGTTCATCCCCAAAACCGTATCGCCGGGAGAGCAGGCTGCGAAATAGACGGCCATGTTGGCCTGCGTGCCGGAGTGCGGCTGAACATTGACGGCTTCCGCGCCAAAAAGCTGCTTGCAGCGCTCAATTGCCAGAGTTTCGGGAATATCAACATATTCACAACCGCCATAATAGCGTTTAGCCGGGTAACCTTCGGCGTATTTATTGGTCATAACCGAACCCTGAGCTTCTAAAACGGCTTCACTGACAAAATTCTCCGAAGCAATAAGTTCGAGTTTTCCCGACTGACGTCTTGTTTCCAGTTCAATGGCCTTTGCAACTTCCGGATCAACCTGATCTAAAAATGACATTGATAAATATTCCTCCAAAATCAATTATTCTGTATATTTTTTGAATACGAGTACGGCGTTGACACCGCCGAAACCGAAACTGTTGGAGATGGCGGCATTGATTTCCTGATGTCTGGCAACATTCGGCACGAAATCCAGATCACATTCATCATCCGGATCTTCCAGATTGATGGTGGGCGGAATAATACCTTCCTGCAGCGCTTTGACCGTAAAAATTGCCTCCACGGCACCGGTCCCTCCCAGCATATGGCCGGTCATCGACTTCGTCGAACTGATCAGCAGTTTTTTCGCGTGATCACCGAAAAGATTCTTGATCGCCTGCGTTTCATAAAGATCATTCAGCGGTGTGGAAGTGCCGTGAGCATTGATATAGTCAATATCCGTCGTTTGCAGACCCGCGTCATGGATGGCCACCCTCATGCTGCGACCGGCGCCTTCGTGTCCGGGAGGCGGCGCAGCCAGGTGAAAAGCATCGGATGTGCAGCCGTAGCCGATAATTTCCGCATAAATCTTTGCGCCTCGCTTTTGGGCGAAGGATAATTCTTCCAGGATCAAAATACCGCAGCCTTCGGCAATGACAAAGCCATTGCGTCCTTTATCAAAAGGCCGGCTGGCTTTTTCAGGTTCATCATTGCGGGTCGAAAGTGCTCGCATGGCACAGAAGCCGGCGACACCCAGCGGTGTAACGGCTGCTTCAACGCCGCCTGCAATCATAGCGTCCGCATCGCCGTGAGCGATCGTTTTGTAGGAATCCCCAATGGCCGACGTGCCTGAGGCACAGGCCGTGACGGCACAATTAATGGGGCCTTTAGCGCCAAAGCGTATGGAAACGTTGCCGCACCCGAGGTTGGCCAGAATGGCCGGAACGGCAAAGGGCGACACTTTACGGGGACCTGCGCTATGGAGTGTCCTGACTTCTTCTTCATAGGTTGCAACGCCGCCGATGGCGGAACCGATAATCACGCCGACCCTTTCGGCAATCGAAGGCCCGATGGTCAGCGCCGCATCTTCCATCGCCATCTGGGACGCGGCCAGCGCGTAAATGGCAAAGTTATCCAGGCGCCGGACTTCTTTTTTATCGACATATTGTGAAGGATCAAAATTTTTGATTTCGCCCGCGATTTTGGAAGCGAAAGTAGTGGTATCAAACCGGGTGATGGGAGCGATGCCGGATTTTCCTGCAACGGCGCCTGCCCAGGATTCCGAAACGGAGTTACCAAGGGGAGTCAGGGCGCCGAGGCCTGTTACAACAACACGCCTTTTCATGGACTATGATCCTGTTTTTAAAATTAATTAATGCCTTTTTGCTGGAGAAAATCGATGACGTCTTGAATGGTTCGAATTTTTTCCAGCTCTTCGTCGGCAATTTCTACGCCGAAAACTTCTTCCATTTCCATGATCAACTCAACCAGATCCAGAGAATCAGCGCCCAGATCATCAATAAATGATGCCTCCAGCTTGCATTGCTCCTGAGTCACATCCAGCTGTTCCATCACAAGTTTAATGACTTTTTCTTCTAATGACATGAATTCCCTCCCCCAGTCCGAGATTAGACTAAATAATTATGACAAGTGCTGCCCTTATTACCTGTTTTTTAAAAATTATTCCTTATTTATTTCAACCTTGAAGACATCCGTTTTTTATTCCTGGTGAGGTTTCCGTCGTGCGATACTTGACGGTTCAACCCAGTCGCTTGGCCGGATACTTCGCCCCTTTGCCGACAGAGTTGCGCCGATACGGAGTGAGCCGGTTTATTCCAAGCTGCCGGTCACGAAAACAGCAAACGGTTAAGAACACGCTGCATTGGCCTCAAGAAAACGATGCCGTTTTAGGAAATCTTTTCCGCCGAGATGACTTCTCTGCCTTTATAAGTGCCGCAATTCGGGCAAACACGGTGAGGCAGTTTCGGTTCGCTGCATTGCGGACAAACCGACATGGAAGGCTGTTTTAAGAAGTCATGCGCCCTTCGGGTATTACGTCTCGTTTTGGAATGTCTCTTTACTGGATTTGGCATGGTCAATTATCCTCTTTTATAAATTAATTTTTCACTCTAAATTTTTTTAACACGGCCAGACGATCATCAACAGCATCCGAACGGCAGTTGCATGAACCGGTATTCAAATTGTTTCCGCAATGCGGACACAACCCCTTGCAATCCTCGGCACAGAGAATCTTCATCGGTACCTGCAGGACAATCTGTTCGCAAATCATCGGCGCCAGGTCAATAAAATCACCGCGATAATAGCTCGTTTCAAGTTCCTCTGCGGTCAGCTCCAGTTCTTCCGTACTCTCTGCCTTTTCAGGAACCAGCGTATAAGCAAAATCTCCGCCAATGGAAATTGTTGTTTTCTCCAGACAACGGTCGCATGCCTGACTGATCAGGACCGCCAAGTCTCCACGGACATAAACCGTATCGCCTGCCCGGGTGACAAGACAGTTAACATCTGCTTTGTCCATTGAAAACTCAGGCTGTTCATCCTCAGAAAAACATCCTTTAAACCACGTGGCGCCCTCGGAAAAAGTCAAACGCAACCCTTCCTCAGGAAGAATCGCCAGATTAATTTTCAAAGAATCGGACATGGAACCCTTATTACCTTGTCAAAATAATTCAGCCAACCGCGCTAAGCCGGTGAGTAAATGATAAATTTACCTTGTTGTCAAGAACAATTTACACAACTTTGACTGGGTGAAAGATAAAAGCCCCTTGACAAATAATGAACCGC
>CAYVFA010000121.1:0-7252 GCA_964450075.1 uncultured Smithella sp. | reverse complement strand
GGTCAGCTTTTGTCTGGCTGAGGCCAGCGTTTCGTCAAAGTGTTTTTCCAGCTTTTCGTTGGCGCCTCGCAGACCGTCGATGACATCCCCGGCCCATTGCAGATAGTCGATCCTTCTTTGCCGCGGCCAGTGAGAAGGCGGCGCGAAAGCAATGTCACGGACATTACATATTTTGTCGGCCAGTTTAATTTGTTTGGCGCGCCATGACAGATGAGGCGCGTGGGCAATCTGTTTTTGTTTTCTTTCCGGTTTGGGCAGGCTTTTATCGTCGCTCACTTCCAGCACCAATCCCAGAACATCGTCGCCGAAGCTTTGCCGGATTTCTTCAGGGGTGGTGTCCGTATCTTCAATGGTGTCGTGAAGAATCGCAGCAATGATGGTCATCTCATCATAAACCCCGCCGATCGTCCATAAAATATGGGCGACTTCGATCGGATGATTGATGTAGGGTGAGGCGGCTGTGTCTTTTCTTCTCTGGTGGCGATGTTTCCCCGCGGAAAAATTCAGCGCTGTCAAAAAGAAAGTCAAATCGTTTTTCAAGGATGCCTCCTTTTTTGTTGTTTCATCCTATCACAGGCAGGGTTTTTTGCGCAAACAAATGTCTGCGGCCTGTTTGAGATTATTATGGATATGTGTTAACTATTTCGCGCATATTGCAACGGCCGCGATTTCTGGACAGGGTATGATGATGGATGAGGTTGGTAAAAAAATAGTGTTTGAGAAACCTGATCTTGCGTTTTTGCGCAAGGGGCATGCTGTCTTTGACATGCATTTTCATACCCGTTATACGGATGGTCACGATTCCGTGCAAATGATTGCCGCGCGGGCGCGTGCTCTGGGGATCGGTATTGCCATTACCGACCATAATGATATCCGGGGCGCTCTGGAAATGGATGAATACAAAGACGTGCCGTTTATCCCCGGGATAGAGATTACATCACGCGAGGGGACGCACATTCTGGTGTATTTTTTCACGCGTCAGCATTTAAAGAAGTTTTATGCCAAGTACATCAAACCTTTCCTGGGTCGGGATATTATGAGTTCTACAAGGCTGAGCATGGAAGAAATTATCCATTGCGCCAGGCTTTTTCCTTCCGTGACGATTTTTCCGCATCCTTACTGCGTGGCCTATACCGGCATTTGCAACATTAACTTCGAAAAGTCCCGTCAGGATCGTCTCCTGGAATCCGCAGACGGTGTGGAAGTCATTAATGCCGAAAATATTCATCGCTGGAATTTGCGGTGCGCGCTTTTGGGAATGCAGCTGGGAAAAACGATGACCGGAGGCAGCGACGGCCATTCCCTGTATCATATGGGAAAGGTCGTGACGTATGCGGACTGCGAAAAATCAGGCCCGGCGATGCTTGCTGCCGTGAAAAACGGCAACGTCTGTGTGGTCGGCAAGGAAATCAACCTGTTTCGTAAGGTGGCGGCAAGCACCGCTAAACTGAATGTTCATGCCGGGGCCTACCCGGATCGCCTGGGAAAGAATATCCGTTACAGCTACCGCGTGATTCATGTAAAATCCGTTCTCATCCAGCGGCAGTTGCAGTTACGTTTTTACCGCAGAAAAAATATGCTGAAGCCGTTTTTTTAAAAAATGTCTGATGCCGGGAGGTATGCCATGTTAGATAAATTATTTGCCGGTTTTCCCACGTTGATCTTATTGCTTGTGCTGGGGATCATTACGTTCTTATTGGGTTATATCCTGAAACCTTTTTTCTTTGCGATCTTCTGGGCGATTTTGCTGGCCGCGATTTTTGCGCCATTGAACGGCTGGCTTCATGGAAAATTCAAAAGTTCCAATCTGTGCGCCGGTCTGACGCTGGGGGCTGTCGTCGTTACATTTATTTTGCCAGTCGGGCTCATTCTCACCTTGCTGGTTGGTCAATCGCTTGAAATATACAATTCAATCAATTCCAGCAAGGGATCCTGGGTGGATTCGCTTACCGGCATGCTCAACGCTTTGAGTCAGCACCCGATTCTGGCCCGGTTCAATCTGGATCAGCAATTTATGACGGATAAATCCATCGAACTTTTAAAAGTTGCCACCAATTTTCTTGTTTCCAACCTGTCCGCCTTCACGGGCAATACGATTGTATTTTTTGTCGAGTTTGCCGTGATGCTTTACTGCCTGTTTTACTTTCTGCGTGATGGAGATGAATTTGTCGATACGATCGCCCATTATCTGCCGGTGGACAGGCGTCATCTGGATACCTTCATTGACGAGTTCCTTGTGACGTCGAAAGCCACACTGAAGTTTACCTTTATCATTGGCGGCATTCAGGGATTGCTGGGCGGCCTGGTTTTCTTTATCACGGGCATTGAAGGGGCGCTGGTCTGGGGAGTGCTGATGATCGGCCTGTCCATCGTACCCGCCATCGGCAACGCGATCATCTGGGCGCCGGCCGGGATCATCATGCTGTTTATGGGGCACCTTTGGCAGGGGATTGCCATTCTGGTGTTTGGATCGATTGTCATCAGCTCCGTGGATAATCTGCTCAGGCCGATTCTGCTGGGCAAAGATATTCAGATGCATTCGCTGTTGATTTTTCTTTCCACGTTGGGAGGGATTGCGGTTTTCGGATTTTCCGGATTTGTTCTGGGGCCGGTGGTTGCTGCATTTTTCCTGGCCATCTGGAAATTGTTTCTGGAGCTTTCGCGGGAAAAAGAAGATCGGCAGGCATCAGAGGGTGCTTAAGAGGGTTTTATTAAAAAACGCCAAAGGGCTTCCCTGTCTTGCTTTTGCGCATAATCAATGCCGATTCTGGGCGTGGATAAAATAGACCTGGCCTCAACCGCTTGAAAGTCTTCTACCCATAAATGTTCCCCTTTTGTCATATCCCAGCCGTTGAAATCTTTGTTAATGCCCAGAGCCTGGCAGAGTTTGGCCGGTCCGTTGGCCAGTTCTTTCCCGTGGCGCTTTCTGGCCGCCTTCATTTGATCCAAACCCGTAAAAGGTTCAATTGCCCGGATCAAAACCGCGCAGGGCTTGCCTTCCTTCTCCGTCACGACGTTGAGCAAATAATGCAGGCCATAGGTAAAATATACGTAGGCATAGCCAGGCTTGCCGAACATGACGGCATTGCGGAGCGTTTTCCCGCGGTGCGCATGGCAGGCGCTGTCCATTGTTCCGATATAGGCTTCCGTCTCGACAATGATTCCGGACAGCTCCGTGCCGCCGATCTGCCGGATCAATCTTTTCCCCAGAAGGTCGCGCGCGACGGTGAGGGTCGGGCGAAGATAAAATTTTTGTTGGAGCAGCATCTGGAAAATCCTTCTGAAAATGCGCCGCAATTTCAACTTGACTTAGGCTGATCTTCGTTTTAATACTTCTGCACCATGAAGTATTATAAAGTCAACTTCTGTATGCGTAATATCATAACTTTTCTTGTGCGTACTGCTGTTCGCAGTGCAAAATAAATTACACGTTAAACAAAGAATGGGGAGGTGAATGCATAGCTGTTCTTACCATAAATAATAAATGACGCCGTTCTTCTGAATGGTTTTTCAGAATATTATTGCAATGGTATGGCTTGTGCGTAAACGCGGTCAGTTGCTGGTTGTTAATGGTTAATTCTTTTGAAGGGTTGTTTTGAGGAATAAACATGAGTGAAATGAAAAACACGGTAGTTGTTTTCCCCGGGCAGGGATCGCAAAGGCAGGGGATGGGAAAAGAGTTTCACGATCAAATTTCCGTGTGCCGAAAAACGTTTGAAGAAGCGTCAGACGCCCTGGGTCTGGATATCGCATCCATTTGTTTTAATGAAGATGCCCGACTTAATTTGACGGAATATACGCAGCCCTGTATTGTGACCACCGAAGTGGCCATGCTCCGGGGACTTGCTGAAAAATACGGATTTAAGGCTGATTATTTCGGCGGCCATTCCCTGGGTGAGTTTACCGCGCTGGTTGCGGCGGGTGTCATGCCTTTTGCCGATTGCGTGCAAATTGTTCGCGAGCGTGGAAAATTGATGCAGGAAGCCGTTCCGGTGGGGGTTGGCTCGATGGCGGCTGTCATATCCGAGGCCATAGACGTCGAGGCGTTGAAGAAGATGCTTTCGGATCTGCCGATTGATGTGGCAAATATCAATTCAGCCAATCAGGTGGTGATCAGCGGGGATGCGAGTGCCTTGCCGGAGGCGGAAAATCGATGCAAGGCATTATTCGCCGCCCCGAAAACCTGCCGGTTTGTGCAACTCAACGTCAGCGCGCCTTTCCACAGCCGTTTTATGAAAAAGATTGAAGAGCCTTTTGCCGGGACCTTGAAAAAATTCAGTCCGTCCTTTAATGCGCAAAATGCTCCCAGGGTGACTTCCAATTATCAGGGGTCATTTCATGCAGATTCCGTTGACGCGGTTATGGGTAATCTGATCCATCAGCTTTCCCATGCTGTCAGGTGGCGCGAAAACATGCAGGCCCTGGCCGATTGCGCCTCCAAGGTTTACGAAATCGGCCCGGGACGTCCGCTTCGTGATTTCTTCAAAACGGTCGGTGTCGCTTGTGAATCCATTACCGGTCTTGCCGCGGCAGAAAAGGCGCTGGCCAAGTCTCAATAAAACAAATTAAAAAAATATTGTATTTCACGATGGAGGTTTTAGTTTTGGAAAATTCAGTTAAAGAAAAAAGCAATCCGATAAAAATTCAGGACAATACGTTTCGCGACGGTCATCAATCGATTTATGCAACCCGGATGAAAACGGATGATATGATTCCGATTGCCGAAGCAATGGACCATTGCGGTTTTCACGCAATGGAAGTCTGGGGCGGCGCTACTTTCGACACCATGCATCGTTTTTTACAGGAAGATCCCTGGATGCGGCCGAGAATTTTGAAAAAATATATTAAGAAAACGCCTTTTACCATGCTGCTGCGCGGTCAGAATCTGGTGGGCTACCGGCATTACGCCGATGATGTGGTCCGGGCGTTTGTCGATAAGGCCTGTGAAATCGGCATCGATATTTTCCGCTGTTTTGACGCATTGAATGATTACCGAAATATCGAAACCTGCGTAGAAAGCATTAAGGCCAACGGCAAGCACTTTCAGGGTGTGCTCTGTTATTCGCTCACCGATGTCCGTTTGGGCGGGGACGTCTATAACCTTGAATTCTATGTGTCCAAAGCCAAAGAACTGGAAAAAATGGGAGCGGATTCCGTCTGCATTAAGGATATGGCCGGGTTGCTTTCCCCTTATGATGCTTATGATTTAATTTCGGCTTTAAAAAAGGAAATTAAGGTGCCGGTGCAGTTGCATACCCATTACACCAGCGGCATGGCTTCCATGACTTATTTAAAAGCCATTGAAGCCGGTGTGGATATTGTCGATACGTGTCTCGCGCCTTTTGCGCTTCGAACCTCCATGCCGGCGATTGAGCCGCTGGTTGCCGCCCTGACGGGAACCTCGCGAGCCAGCGGTCTGGACTTATACAAACTGATTACCTTAGGCGAACACCTGGAGAAAATCGCTCCCGGCTATAAGTGCCATCTGGCCGATCATAAACTTTCCATCATCGATACGGACGTGCTTGCCCATCAAATTCCCGGTGGCATGATTTCCAATCTGGCCAGCCAGCTCAAAGAAATGAAGGCGCTGCATCGCATGGGGGAAATTACGAAAGAAGTCGTGCAAACGCGCCAAGATATGGGCTATCCGCCTCTTGTCACGCCGGTATCGCAAATTATTGGCGCACAGGCCGTTTTAAATGTTCTTTTTGGCCGTTACGTCCGGGTGTCCAATCAGTTGAAAGATCTGGTGCTGGGTTTGTACGGCAAAACGCCTGTGCCGATTGACGCCGAATTAACGAAAAAATTGCTGAAAAATTACAAGTTGGGGCAGGAGCCGATTACCGGCAGGCCCGCTGATCTTCTCGGGCCGGAAATTGAAGACGCGAAAAAGAAGCTGGGTGATCTGGGCCGCAGCGATGAAGATGTGCTGGCCTATATTCTATACCCCGCCACGATGGAAAAATTTCTAAAGGCGAAATACGGGGTTGCTTAAACCAATGACAGAGACGAGAGGCAGATTATGGATTTAAGTTACAGTGAAAATCAAATCATGTATCTGGATACCGTGCGCAAGCTGGTTAAAAATTCGATTACGCCCCATATCCTGGAATTGGAAAAGGCGCACAAGTTTCCCTGGCCGATCATTGAGACAGCCTGGAAAATGGGCGTCATCAATTTATGCATTCCGGAATCGGTGAAGGGATTTGATGTTGATGTGTTTTCTTCGGCGCTGATCATCAGGGAAATATCCTATGGGGATACGGGCATTTCAACGTCCGCCATGTGCAACGATCTGGCCAATGTGGTCATCAGCCAGAACGGAACGGATGAACAGAAGGAAAAGTTTTTGCGTCCCTTTGTTGAAAAGCCGCTTCTGGCTTCATTTTGTTTGACCGAACCGGGTGCCGGTTCCGATAACTCCATGATGACCAGCTTCATGGCAAAGCGTGATGACGGTTCTTATGTTTTGAATGGCTCCAAGTGTTTTATCACCAATGCGTCTTATGCGTCTCAATTTACCGTGTTGTGCAAAGTCGGCAAGCCCACCAGCAATTTCATGGCGTGCGTGGTGATTCCGGTGCCCCATATCACATCCGCCGATCTGCCGGATGTCGGAAACGCCCCCCGGGAGATTGATCTGCCTTCCGGCGGAAAAATCATCATCGGCAAACCGGAGGACAAACTGGGCCAAAGGCTTTCCAACACGGCCAGTGTGACTTTTGAGGATGTCATCATCCAGCCCGATCAGATTATCGGGGATCGGCGTTTCGGTTTTAAATATATTGTGGATGTCCTTGATTTCGCGCGTCCGATGGTTGCGGCCATTGGTCTGGGACTGGCCAAAAGAGCGCTGGACGTGACGCTGGCCTATACCCGTGAGCGCAAGCAATTCGGCCAGCGCCTATGTGATTTGCCGGTGGCCCGGGATATGCTGACCACCATGTGGAAAAAAGTTGAACTGGCGGAATTGTCTCTTACGAAAGCCTGCTGCAAAATTCAGGAAAAAGCCAAGGATGCAGGCATCTATGCGTCGCTCGCGAAAAACACCTGTGCGGAAGCGGCCGTTTTTTGTTCCACCGAAGGCCTGCATCTGCATGGCGGGTATGGTTTCACCACGGAATATGAAATATCAAAACTGGCGCGCGACGCGCACATCATTGATATTTATGAAGGCGTCCGCGAAGTGCAGAACATGATTATCGGGCGGGAGATTGTTTAGATGATGTTGTGCCTGCATCGTGAAAGT
>CAYVFA010000120.1:4653-7344 GCA_964450075.1 uncultured Smithella sp. | reverse complement strand
GTCAGTTCTTCATCCCAGCGGGCAATGGACGAAACCAGTTTCTTCTTTTCTTGAACTTGATCTTCCAGTTCGACGGAAAGTTTGGATACTTCCTTTTCCAGTTCTGCGATTTCTCTTTTGGTCGCCAGCAGACTTTTCTCCACCGCCGAACCGCTGCCTCCGGTCAAGACACCGTGCGGACTGATGGTGTCACCCTCTGGTGTCACAAAGGTTCCACGGAAACCATTTTTCTTCCACAGATTAATGCCGCTTTCCATGGTGGGCGTTAACAAGACATCCCCTAGCAGACAATCGGCAATTTGTTTGAATTCGTCTTGCACAACGACTTTGCGCAGCAGAGGCTCCGCGTCCAGAAGATGTTCGGCACTGTAGGTTTCAGCGTAATTGCCCCGCAATTCCACCGGCACGAAACTGCCGCGGCCCAATTGATAACTTTTCAGATAGTCAATGGCCCGCACGCCTTCTTCCTGATTCTTCACAACAACGTATTGCAACTTATCACCCAGAACGGCTTCCACGGCGGACTCATATTCGCGCGGCACATTGATGTGATCGGCCACCACACCGTAAAACGTATCCAGACTTTCCTGCTTCTCAATAACCTTCTTCACGCCTTCGTTGGACCATTTGAAAGCAGCCTGAAATTCCACAAGCGATTGCAGGCGTGATGATTTACCGCCCGCCTCTTCTTTAATTTGCGTGATGCGTTCTTCAACCGTCTGCAAATCCGATTTTGCTCTTTCCAACTCGTCGGCGGTTGCTTCCCGCTGATCCGTAAGTCGCGTTATTTCCTCTTCTTCCGCCGCCAAACCGGATGTGAGCGTTTGCAGTTTATCCGTCAGCTCGGCCAGTCTGGTTTTGTCCTGTTCAATTTCACGGATTTCCCTTTCCTCGCGCTTCCTGAAATCCTCCATGTTTTTGTTGAGGCTTGCAATGACGTTGTTAAACTTGGCCAGATCCTGCATCACGTCAATATAACGGATTTTATGTTCTTCCAGACGAGCATTGATTTCCCGGTCACCTTCCAACAACCCTTGAACCTCCCGTTGTCCTTCATCCAATTCATTTTGAAGCTGGGTCATCTGGTTAAAAGCATCCGCGGCTTTTTTTTGCAGCGTTTCAATTTCGATCATCAGGCTCGACTTCTTCTGTTCCATGGCATCGATTTCAGCCTGATCTTTTTGTTTGCGCTCTGCGGCCTCCGCTATCCGGCGTCGCGAAAACTCAATATTTTTTTCCTTGATATTAATAGAATTTTTAATTTCATAAAGTTCGGTTTGATGGCGGCTGATCAATTCATCATTTTCCAGCAGTTTCGCCTTTATTTCGATAAGCGCGGATTCCTTTGCTTCCAGTTGCGCGTTGATGACTTCCGCCTGCCCGGCGAATTGACCACGCGCATCCTGCAGCGTGGCATTTTTTTCGGCCAGTCTGGCAAAGCCCTGCTGGGACAAAACCAGCTCCGTATCTTTAATGCGCAGCTTGACTTCTTTGTATTGTTCGGCTTTTTTAGCTTGTCTGGTAATGGCGTTTAGCTGGGATTTGACTTCCTTATGGATATCATTGAGGCGCAAAATATTCTGCTTGGTGGCCTCCATCTTACGAACGGCGGCATCTTTGCGGCTTTTATATTTGGACACCCCGGCCGCGTCTTCGATAAACAAGCGGCGATCCTCCGGTTTGGCTTCCACAAGAGTTGCAACGGAACCCTGCTCGACCAATGAATAAGTCCGGGCGCCAACACCTGTACCCATGAAGAATTCTTTGATATCCAGCAGACGGCAAGGCACGCGATTGATGCAATATTCGCTTTCGCCATCCAGAACCACTTTGCGTGAAATGGATACTTCGGTTAATTCACCGTAAACACCGGGAAAGCTCGATCCGTTGCCGGCGAGCGTCATGACGACTTCCGCCATGCTCACGGGAGCAGCGTCTTCACTGCCGTTAAAAACCACGTCATCCATTTTCTTTCCGCGCAACGCTTTAACCCGCTGCTCGCCCATCACCCACCGGATCGCATCAACGACATTCGATTTTCCACAACCATTGGGACCGACCACCGCATTGACGCCATTAGAAAAATCAATGACGACCTTGTCGCGGAAAGATTTGAAACCTGATATTTCTAAACGTTTTAATTTCATAACGTATCTTTAGTCGAATTGTTTAAATTTTGAGAAAGCCTAACAAAAGATATTTCCTTTGTAAAGTGAAAATACAACAAAATGTATTCATGAAAAAATCATACCACAACATATTGTGCTTGAACCCTCGTGACACGAAAAATTTAATGGAAGGAAAAATGCGATAAGATGACAAATAATTGGACGAAATAAGATGCAAATTCGGCTGAAAACAGGGAGCCTGTCGCTACGCCGAGAAATTCTTAAAAAATGCCTGCCAGTTTCTTTCCGCAACCGGGGCAAGAATCCCCGGACAGATGATTCTCTATAATTCTATAACCATAACGATTCATTAACCGCTTGCCGCAATTTGAGCAATACGTGTTTTCACCTTCATCACCCGGCACATTACCGCTGTAAACATGCTTTAAACCGGCTTTTCTCCCGATATCGCAGGCGCGATGCAGCGAGGAGACGGGGGTTGAAGACGTTTTCAGCATCTTGAACTGTGGGTGAAACCTGCTGATATGCCAGGGGGTTTCCGGACCGAGGCTGAAGATAAATG
>CAYVFA010000120.1:0-4553 GCA_964450075.1 uncultured Smithella sp. | reverse complement strand
GGGTGAAACCTGCTGATATGCCAGGGGGTTTCCGGACCGAGGCTGAAGATAAATGCGGCAATATCCTTCAATTCTTCCGGAGAATCATTTAACCCGGGAATCAGCAATGTCGTAATTTCCAACCAGATTCCCTGCTGCTTCATTTTTGTCAAACTCTCCAGAACCGGCTGGAGTCTTCCGCCACACTGCTTACGATAAAATTCATCCCGAAAAGACTTTAAATCCACATTGGCAGCAACAAGATAAGGCGCAATCATTTCAATTGCTTCTGATGTCATAAAACCATTGGTAACGAATACATTTTTCAGGCCATCCCGCACAGCGATTTTTGCGGTTTCCAGGGCGGTTTCCAAATAAACCGTCGGTTCCGTATAGGTATAAGCGATCGTTTGACACGCGTTTTTTCGGGCACGTTCCACAATGGCGGCGGGTGCCGTATCTTCACCCGTAATCATGAGGGTAGAGCGAGGCATCTGAGATATTTCGTGATTTTGACAATATTCACAACTCAAATTACAGCCGACGGTTGCTATGGAATAGGATTGAGACGTGGGATAAACATGAAAAAATGGCTTTTTTTCAATAGGATCAACGTGCTCGGCAATCAACGTGCCGAATACAAGGGAATACAAAATACCATCCCTGTTTTCGCGGACACCACACAAACCGCGTCGGTTGGGGTTGATTTTGCACCGATGAGCGCATAACGCGCATTGCACCCGGAAATCGGCAAGCTTTTCATAAAGCAGCGCCTCCCTAATCATCGATCACCCTCCCGCAACATTTCCCGTACGGCCTCCGGAGCGCCAGCCTGTGCATCAGCTTTTAGCTTAAATGATTTCATGATGGGATTTTGCGCGGTTCGGTAGGTATATCGAACAGGGACTGCCATACCGACATATGCACCCAGTGGGTTATTTTTCATCGGGAAAAGTTCTTCCAATTCCGAGAAAAACGCATAAACCGGACGGGGAAGATAAATAACAGAACCCCACCTGACAGAAGCCCCCGGCATGGTTTCTTTGATCATGGATTGCATTTCACCGATCGTAAAAAAACGCATCGCCTTCGCAACGGGTAAACCAAAAAGATTCCGAACGGAGTTTTTTGTACCGACGAGAGAAAACTTGTTGAAAAATCCGATAAAAACGCGATTGCGACTGACCCGGACAGCCTCGGCAATAACTTTTTGCGGATCGCCCGCGGTCTGTGGCCCATTCATCAGGGTGACAACATCAAATTCATTATCCGAAAAAGGGAGATCTGATGCACTCCCCAGAACCAATTCGCATGGGTTGCCAAGCTTTTTTCGGGCCAGCTCCAAGGACTTGGCCGACGAATCAATTCCCGTCAGGACACATTTTTTCTGTTTAAACAGGCTCAAGTAGTTCCCTGATCCGCATCCCACATCCAGCAGGGATTCCCCGTCGGCGGGAGACACCAAGTCCAGAATTAATTTTTCCTGCCGGGAAAAAATATATCGTCCCCGTTCTGTTTCCAGCCATTGATCTCCTGATGCGGCTTGAAGTGGATCAAACGACATGAAGCCACCCTCTCATCTATTGCTGCATTATCACAGAATCATTCCGCCAGACCTGTTCGATCATCGATATGGGTCAATCCAACAATAATTCATCTTTTGATTATAATCAATGCCAGATGATTGCATCGATGCAATTTTCAGCCGCCAATGTCGGACATATCGCGATGGCATTTTTTCAAATGACGGTCTGTGCAATCCAGGTCATGTTTTTCAGGTTTCAGCAATATCGCCTGACGGATAAGTCCGGACAGTTCGTCATCATCACAATGACGGATAAGAGCCGGTTTAAGATCAATTTCTTCGTCCTTAATCAGGCAAGCGCGTAATTTGCCGTCTGCCATCAGACGCAGTCGGTTGCAGGTCGAACAAAAATGATCGCTCACCGGATTAATAAAACCGATTTCGCCCGCTCCCCCTTTCATCCTGAATATTCTGGCCGGCCCGTCTGATTTGTTTTTCTTACCCGGTAAAGATTCAAGCGTGAAGTGACGGCTGATTCTTTCAAACAAGTCATTAGCCGGCAAAAAGTCTTCCGATTGATGTACGTTTACATCACTGATCGGCATAATTTCAATAAATCGGATTTGAAAAGGTTTTTTCATCGCCAGCTCCGCAAAATCCAGCACCTCATGATCATTAAAACCGTTCATGACAACCATGTTAATTTTGATGGGAGAGAAACCCGCTTTTTCCGCGGCGGCAATTCCCCGAAACACATCGTCGAGGTGGCCGCCTCTGGTAATTTGGAAGTATTTATCTTTATCCAGCGAATCCAGACTGATATTAATTCGGGTGATGCCGGCTTTGTAAATATCTTCGGCATACTGATCCAGCAGAATGCCGTTGGTTGTTAAACTGATATCCTGAAGTCCCTGTATTTTTTTTAAATCCCTGGCAAACGCAACAAATCCGCGGCGTACAAGCGGCTCGCCGCCCGTCAAACGAATTTTTATCAATCCAATTTTAACGGCCTGCGATACGATGCGGAGGATATCCTCATAACGGAGAATATCATCATGTCCTTTCAACGAAATTCCTTCTTTGGGCCGGCAATAGGTACAATGCAAATTACATCGATCTGTGATTGACACTCGCAGATAATTTATATCTCGGTCATATTTATCCAGCATGTTTTCAACTGATAGGCTCCTCTAATCGATCTGACTGGCGTTCAATAACACAAACTATCGCACAAAACAACTTCCACTTGGCTGATTCAATATGAATCTCAGTGTGCTTCGGATTAACGCATATATATCGGAAACAAAAAGTGAAATGTTTCTTGACAGGACGCGTTTTCTCGTTTAAACAAAAATTTAGCGAGTTTCCTGCCTGTTGATCAAACACCTCGAAGCAAAATATCGAGGTATGAAATGAACGTTATCATAGCGCAGCAAGTTGCGGAGAATTAGGGTTGTCCCGTTTTGGCGGGATTGAACAATAGCATCATGTCAAAGCAAGGTAAAGAAATCTGGAGTGTTTATGGACAAGGTACCTATTACTAAAGAGGGATTTGAAAAATTAAAGAAAGATCTGGAGACGATCAAGAACGTTTCCATCCCTGAAAATGTTCGTGATATTGAAGTTGCGCGAGCGCATGGTGATCTTTCTGAAAACGCGGAATATGCAGCCGCAAAAGAACGTCAGTCCCACCTGTACGGTAAATCGCAGGAATTGGAAAACAACCTGGCCTCGTGCAATATCATAGATTTAAAAGGAATCACCAGCGATAAAGTTGTTTTTGGATGCTTTGTAACCATCGCTGATATTGACAGTGACGAAGGCGAAGAAATCAAATATCAATTGGTTGGCCCATTTGAATCGGATATCAACCAAAACAAAATATCCGTAACCTCACCCATCGGCAAAGCATTGATCGGCAAGAAAATTGATAGTGAAATTAAGGTTACAACACCAGGCGGCGCCCGCAATTTTCAGATTATCGACATTTCGGTGGAATAAACAACATCTTCCGGAAATGGCGGGATATTAATCTTGCTCAATAAAAAAGGCAGCTCATTTCAACATGGGCTGCCTTTTTTAATCTATATTTTCAACGATTAGTTTAGCGAACCTTTTTCCGCAACACTAATCCGTGTAACTGCGCGAAGCAAAGCTAAGCGGGTTTTCTCATAATCATCATGTTCTTTCGTCAACTTTGAGAGATCGGCTTCAGCCTTATCCTTTGCTATTTGTGCTCTGTCCTTATCGATGGCATCCGCTCGCTCCGCCGTTTCAATCAGAACAGTGACTTTACTGCCCGTTACTTCCGCATAACCCGTGTTCACGGCATAAAGCACTTTTTTGCCGCCATCCAGGAAATAAAGCGATCCGATATCCACCGAGGTTAAGAAGGGTTCATGGCCTCGCAAAACACCAAATTCACCTTCGGTTCCGGGGATGGTTACTTCATCCACTTTTCCGGAGAAAACGATCTTTTCCGGAGTTACAACTTCAAGCATTAATTCATCCGACATTGAAATCCTCGCTTATCAGGAAAGCTTTTGAGCTTTTTCTACTGCCTCTTCGATGCCACCGACCATGTAGAAAGCCTGCTCGGGTAAGTCATCGTGTTTGCCTTCCAGAATTTCCTTAAAGCCTCTCACGGTATCGGCCACGGAAACAAATTTTCCTTCCGTTCCTGTAAACTGCGCGGCAACAAAGAAAGGCTGGGACAGGAATCTTTGAATCTTTCTGGCGCGGCTGACGGTCAATTTGTCAGCTTCAGAAAGTTCATCCATACCCAGAATGGCGATAATATCCTGCAAATCTTTATATTTCTGAAGTGTTACCTGCACCTGTCGGGCAACCAGGTAATGATCCTGTCCGATGACATTCGGGTCAAGAATACGCGACGTTGAATCCAGAGGATCCACCGCGGGATAAATGCCAAGTTCTGCAATCGGGCGGGACAAAACGACGGTTCCGTCAAGATGCGCAAAGGTGGTTGCCGGGGCCGGATCGGTCAAGTCATCGGCGGGAACATAAACGCACTGAACGGCTGTAATCG
>CAYVFA010000119.1:0-7379 GCA_964450075.1 uncultured Smithella sp. | reverse complement strand
CCGCTTCCGCGGGACGAGCGTTGATTCACCATAGTATGCTGCGATATGGTTGATTATTTTGGCGTCCCCATGGGGAGTCGAACCCCAGTTACAGGCGTGAAAGGCCCGTGTCCTAGGCCTCTAGACGATGGGGACGTCGTAAGCCCAGTGTTTAAGTAAGTTGCGCCTTATATATTTTTCAAACCAGAATGTCAAGCACAGGCTCGATTATTTTTGAAAAATCATGATTTCTAAAGAAAAAGTCATCCGTATTCGCGAAGATATTGCCTTTTTTCTGGAATTGACCCCCAAAAACCCTTTAAAAACTAAGAGGTGATTTATGAACATTCATGAATTCAGAAAACCGGAAAATAATGTCCATGAGCTATTTATCAATCGCTGGTCGCCCCGGGCGATGTCCGGCGAGCAAATCGAGGAGACGACGCTGAAAACGCTTCTGGAAGCGGCGCGCTTTGCCCCATCGGCCAACAACAACCAGCCCTGGCGCTTTATTTACGCAAGGCGTAATACGCCCCATTGGGAAAAATTCTTTAATTTGCTGGCCGAGGGTAATCAGGTCTGGGCCAAAAACGCTGCTGTCCTGATGGTTGTTGTTTCTAAAACCACGTTTGATTCCGGCAAGCCGGCCCGGACGCATTCTTATGACGCAGGCGCTGCCTGGGTCAGCCTGGCCTTGCAGGGGTCGTTGCAAAACCTTGTTGTTCACGGGATGCAGGGTTTTGATTATGACCGGGCGAAAAATGAGTTGCAGGTGCCGGATGATTATCAGGTGGAGGCGATGATTGCGCTGGGGCATCCCGGCCCAAAGGAAGATCTGCCCGCTTATCTTCAGGAGCGGGAGTTTCCATCATCCAGAAAGACTCTTTCCGAGATTGCACTGGAAGGTGTTTTCAGGATTAGTGAAAAAAGTTGAGGATTTTCCGCATGTGCAAAGATAGGTCGATTTTGGCTAGAATCCTGATGGTCGTTTTGATCGGTTGTTTTGCCGGCTGCAGCGCCATGTTGAAAAATATGGGAAGCTTTGTGCCCAGCACCGCCGCCACCGCAAATTTTGAAAAATTTGTTGTCCACAACGATTACAATTATTTTTTGAGCGGGTCTGATGTTTATCCCGTGGCGATTTTCGGACTAAAAAAAGATTACATCATTGGTAGCGACGATGATCTTTGGAAGAAAATCGAGCAGCCGCACGTCAGCATCCCCGAACTTGTGTCCAATATGCAGATGAGACTGGTAGAGTGCTGCATGCAAAGCGCTCATGGCTTTGATATGCTGGATCATCAAGGCAATAAAATTGGTGAATGGTACTCGATGCTTGGACTGATTATTGGAATCCAAATGAAAGATGAGAAAAAAGTGGTGATTTATCCTCCCTTGGATACCGATGATGTCAAGAGATACCAGGGAAGATTTGACGGTCGCGGGCGATAAAGGTTTTGCCCGGGGCGGCCCTCGACTTGGGCGGGTGAATCAGAAATTAACAACCGCTTCCAGAGGCACAGGCGGGTAAATCTGTCCATGATTGGGCGGCATGGAATTATAGACCCAGTCAATATCCAGCGTGCCCAGTTTGATGCCCCGATAACGGTTTTAGCCGTTAAAGATGCCCCGTACCAGCACAACTTCCATCTGCATGGTCAGACCGAAAACGGATACCGTCATCCCCCGTTCAAGCCCGCTCGGTTCCCCGGAAATAATAATCCCTCAGCCATTGGATGCGGCAGGATAAGCCGGAGGGCTCTTTAATGACATATTCGCGTTCTAACGTGTTTTGCATAGGAACCTTTCTTGGGGGAAGGCATCAACATGCGGCTATCCTTCCTGATCGATGATGGTTTGTCAAACTGTAAACAGGGGGATTTGACGTCGCTTGATATATTAAGTGAAACAGGCTATATAAAAGCACAATTGTTGACAACCCCCAGAAATATTAAGGTATGAACATGACTCAAAAAGAACCGGAAAAATGGTTGAAAATCGAAATAACGGCGGCTGTGGAGCTGATCGATGCCCTGAGTAATTTCCTGGAGGAAACCGGCGCGCAGGGTGTTTTCTCGGAATCGCTGCTGCCGCCCGGCGCGAATGATTTGCCACAGCAGGGAGACGTTGAAGTGATTCAAGCCTTTTTCCCCGCGGATGTCCGTAGTGAGAAACGGATTTATGCCGTGCGCAAATACTTGAAAAGTCTGGAGGAGATTTTTCCCGATGTTGATGCGCCCACCCTTGCGACCGAGATCATTTCCGATCCGGACTGGGGCGAGCAGTGGAAAAAGTATTTCAAACCGATTCGTGTCTGCAAAAATATCGTTGTGAAACCGACCTGGGAAAGATATACGCCCGACAGCCGCGATATCGTCGTGGAAATTGATCCGGGCATGGCTTTTGGCACCGGTCAGCATGCGTCCACGCGTATGTGCATGGAAGCCATTGAGGACGTTATTTTGAAGGATCGTTCCATCACGGAATGGACGGTGCTTGATGTCGGTTGCGGCACGGGAATTCTGGGCATTACAGCCGCCAAGATGGGTGCCGAGGATGTGATTTGCGTGGACAATGATCCCAAAGCGACCGAAATTGCGGCCCAGAACGCCGTCATCAACGCAGTGGAAGGCCGTTTACGAATATTAAATAAGGACGCGGCGCAAATCAGCCAGCCTCGCAATCTGGTCATTGCTAATTTAACGGCTAAATTGCTGTTGAAATTGCATTCGCATCTGGTCAGGTTGCTCGCGCCCGGCGGCTATCTGATTATTTCCGGTATTATTGAATCCGATGTTCCAGCAATTGAAGAGCATTTCATCGTTCCACCGCTCGTCAAGCACAGTGTCCTGACTGAAAAAGAATGGGTCTGCTACGTGCTGAAAAGAAATCCGGCAGATATGAAGTCCTGAATGTTTTCAGACGATAAAAATATTTTAAGGAAAGTGTTCTGACTTGACGCTGCCCCGAATATACAGTTCCGAAACACTGCAAAATGCAACAGCCTGCGAACTAGGGCCGGATAATCTCCGGTATCTGAAAACGGTTCTGCGTCTCAAGCCCGGTGATGGGATGGTTGTTTTCGACGGCTTCGGGCATGAGTTTGAATCGCGCATTGAAAGTTTCAGCGCATCTGGTGTCCATGTTTCCCTGGGAAAGCAAATTCCGCAGGCGGATAAAAAAATCAGCACAACACTGGCTCAGGCGATTCCAAAAGCGGGGAAAATGGATTTGATCGTCAAAACGGCGGCTGAGCTGGGCACGGACGTCATTATTCCTTTTGATGCTGCCCGTTCGGTCAGCCGGATCGCAGGAGAAAAAGCTTCAGCAAAAGTTGCCCGCTGGCAAAAAATAGTCCGGGAGGCAGCCCGCTGTTCGCGCAGTCCCCGACTGACACAGATCGAGCCGGTTTTATCTTTTTCCGATATGCTCTTGCGGGCGACACCCGATGCCCGGAAACTGATTTTCTGGGAAGAAGAAGATCAGCACAATATCAAGGATATATTGAATGATAAGCAGTTTGATGGAGCCGTGAATTTTTTTGTTGTTGTGGGTCCAGAAGGCGGGTTGTCCCGTGATGAAGTTGACGAGGCCAGGGGGGCGGGCTTCATTTCAGCCAGCCTTGGCAAACGGATTCTAAAAGTGGAAACAGCGGCAGCGGCGATTTTGTCCATTATTCAGTATGAAAAAGGCATATTCAGTCAGCGGGCAGGAGGGTGAAGGAAAATGACGACTTACCAGTTTGCAGGTTTCTGGCGGCGTTTTGTCGCCTATATGATTGATGGATTTATCATCATGGTTGTTTTTGTTATCCTGGCGATTATGGCCGGGGTTGCCTATTTTGCAGGCGCGATGTCCGGTGACAGTCAATCCTGGATAGCCCAATGGACCAATCCCGAACGTATGGGTTCTTTGGGGCTCTCTATCTCTGCCTTCTACCTTTTACTCTATATGATTTATTTTACATATTTTCATGGTCTGAATGGCCGGACACCCGGTAAAAGTTTGCTGGGGCTGCAGGTCGTCACGGCCGACGGCAGTCCGCTTTCTTTCGGCATCGCTTTTCTAAGATCAGTGGGTTATCTGGTCTCCAGTTTATTATTTACAGTGCCTCTTGGTTTTATCTGGATCGCCTTTGACAAAAAAAAGCAGGGCTGGCATGACAAAATAGCCGGTACGGTTGTGATTATTCGTCAGCAGCAGGAGAACGCTGCCGGGATTTCCATTCCGGACGCCACGTCTCAATCCGATGCGATGCAAAGTAATAGGGCACAGGATCATATTTCCGGCAATATTTTACCAGCACAAGCAGCAAATCCGGACATGCCAACGGAGGATAAAACAGGGGCGGACGGCCAAAAAATACCTTGACAAAAGAAACCTAATTCTATAGACGTTTCGTGCTTTTCACCGATTGGATCAACAAGGCGGGCCGGTAGCTCAGTCGGTAGAGCATCGGACTGAAAATCCGAGTGTCGGCAGTTCAATTCTGCCCTGGCCCACCATTTAGACATGCCCTCCCTAAAAAGAGGGCTTTTTTTTGAAACTTCAAAACAGGATTGCATTTTCAGGTATGCCGAAGAAGCTAAAAATGAGAATCCTTCTGGTCAACCCACCCAACTGCGGCCGCAGTATTCCTGAAGAGGAATATGGCATTACGTCTCTCAAACAGATATTCAAGGGCGAACCCTTCAATCTGGAAGTTCTGGCCGGGCCTCTGACCGGACATGATGTTTTGATCTTTGACGGGAAATGTGAAACGGAGGATGCTCTCTGGAGAACCGTGGATGAATTCCGGCCGGATCTGGTCGGTTTTACGTCACTGACTTGCGAAGCTAATACTGTGATCCGGTATGCGGCGAAGATTCAGCAGCAATCCAAAGCGGTGGTCGTTGTCGGCGGCAATTGTCCGACTTATCAGCCGGAGTATTTCAACCGCTCTGAATTTGATTACATTATCATCGGGTTAGGCAAAAAGAGTTTTTCGGAATTAATCGGTCGTCTGGCTGCGGGAGAGAAGGGTGAGGGCATACCCGGAATCGCCCGCACGTCGCCTGGTAAATCTTTGTCTTTTAAGCCGCGACGGTTTGGCAAGGCCGATTTGATGGAGGATATCGCGCCCCGTTACGATCTGGTGGCCAAGTACAGAAAACAGTATTACCTCGAACAGTTGGGACTGGCGATGGGTTTTGTCATCACGGCTTACGGCTGCACGCATACCTGCTCTTTTTGCACAATTCCGGGCATGACGGGTGGAAAATATCTGACGCAGGGGGCTGATGCCGTTGTGCGCGATATCGCGCTCTTGGGCGATATTCCTTTTATCCGGATGGTGGACGCCAACACCTTCGGCAATGCCAGGCAGGCATTCGAACTTTGTGAGAAAATTTTGAAAACCGGCATCCGCAAAAAATATTTCGCCGATGTGCGAGCCGATACGATTGTCCGGCATCCCGATCTACTCAAAAAATGGAAAGAGGCGGGTCTTTATGCCGTGGTGGTCGGTTTTGAGGATGTTCAAGATGAACGTCTGCAGGCCTACAACAAGAAATACGACGGCCGCGTTATCCGTGAGGCCATTGAGATTCTGCATGGTCTGGGCATCGTCATTGTTGGCGATTTTATCGTGTCACCGGCGGATACGGAAAAGGATTTTGAAAAACTGGAAAATTTCATAAGGTCCAATCGCATCGAAATTCCCGTCCTGTCGGTTCTGACGCCGATTCCGGGAACGCCGCTCTACGAGGAGATGAAAAAAGACATCACCCGGTTTGATCTGGATTATTACACCTTTACCAATGCCGTGACGAAAACAAGAATGCCTGAGGCTTTATTTTATCAAATCTATGCCGATGTAATAAGAAGGCTTCATGAAAAACCGCATCAACCACAATCATAATAGAAGAAGGAGTTCCATGGACGTTTACATTAATGACATTGCCGCTTTTTTACCCAATGATCCTGTCACGAACGACGAAATAGAAGACGTGCTGGGCAAGATTCACGACACCCGTTCCCGTGTCAAATCGCGGGTCCTCAAAAACAATGGTATCCGGACGCGCTATTACGCGATTGACCGTAAAACGGGCAAGCTTAATTATACCAACGCCGGACTTACGGCGGAAGCCGTTAGGCGTCTTCAGCCTTATGCGGATTTTGCCATTGATGATATCCAGTGCCTGTGCTGCGGCACCTCCATAGCTGACGTGATCGCACCGGGTCACGGGCAGATGGTCGCAGGCGAACTGGGTATCGGACCCTGCGAAATCATCAGCACGTCCGGCATCTGCCTTGCCGGCATCACGTCTCTAAAGGCGGCTTACGCGAATGTCGCCCTGGGGCTGAGCGATAACGCCGTTGCCACGGGTTCTGAGCTTGCGTCATCCCTCTTGCGTTCCAACTTTTTTGAACATCTGCCGGGCGATCCTGATTTTAAAAACCACCCCATTCTGACGTTTGACTCTGATTTTCTCCGCTGGATGCTTTCCGACGCCGCGGGCGCCGTTTTTCTGTCTTCCCGTAAAAATGAAAATCGTCCATCCCTCCGTCTGGACTGGATCGAGCATGTGTCGTACGCCGGACAGATGGAGACCTGCATGTATGCGGGCGGTGTAAAAAATGAAGACGGATCGGTAACGGGCTGGCGGCAGCTTCAATCCCTCGAGGAAGCCCTGCAGAAAAATTACTTTGCCCTTAAGCAGGATACCGAATTGCTGGGAGAGCATGTGATCCGCCTGACCGTGACGGAGGGATTGAAAAGGGCGGTTGCAAGGCGGAAGATTAAAGCCTCGGAAATCAACTGGTTTCTGCCGCACTACTCCTCGGAATTTTTCCGGGATAAGGTTCACGATGCCATGGCCGGCATTGGCTTTGACATTCCTTACGAGAAATGGTTTACTAATCTCGCAGACAAAGGAAATACCGGTTCAGCCTCCATTTACGTCATGATGGAGGAGCTTTTCCACTCAGGCAAACTGAACAGGGATGATAAAATTCTGTGCTATATTCCAGAGAGCGGCCGCTTTTCAACGGCCTTTATGCTGCTGACGGTTGTCTGACCTTTATCCGTAACGTGATGTAACAGGGGGGCTATGAAGCGAGGAAGGAACCCTTCATGTTTCAGTGTAACAGCGATTTCAGGATTGCTGCTGATCTGCTTTCATGTCCCGTGCGTTTATGCGGAACATGACACGTCCTTGCGAACGGATCTGAATTTTAACTACCAGATTAACAATCAATTGCGATCCGTATCCTATGTTTTTATCCAGGCCAACAAAGATGTCTCTAATTATAATTATTCTGAATGGGCAACCGGTCTGCTTTATCAGACGCCTTTGTCCTGGCTCTCTTTTCTTCTTTCCTATCAGCAGGGTTTTTCAAAGCTCAATCGCGATAACTGG
>CAYVFA010000118.1:2586-7614 GCA_964450075.1 uncultured Smithella sp. | reverse complement strand
TGGAAGACGGGAAAATAATCGGGACGAAGATAATTTTTACCGGCTATAACGCGGAGGCGGCGGGAGGCAGGGTTTATGACGAGTTGCTTGCCGAAGCAGCTCTAAATGCGTCCGCCATTGATAAGATTGTTTCCACCGGCTACGGCCGCAATTCGGTTAAGTTTGCCGACAAAACCTTTACGGAAATCATGGCGCATGCCGCCGGCGCGTATTTTTTGAATTCGAAGATTCGAACGATTATTGATATCGGCGGGCAGGACTCGAAGGCCATGTCGCTCGACGAAAAAGGCAGAGTTAAAAATTTTGTCATGAACGACAAATGCGCCGCCGGAACAGGTCGCTTTCTGGAAGTGATGGCGCGGGCGCTGGAAGTCAATCTGGATGAATTCGGGAAAATGTCGCTGCAATCGAAACAGCATTCGAAAATCAGCAGTTTGTGTACGGTTTTTGCGGAATCGGAAGTCATCTCGCTCATTGCCCGCGGTGAAAAAAGACCCGATATTATCGCCGGCATCCATGAATCCATTGCCGCCCGCGTTTCAGCCATGCTCGCGCGCGTAGGCGTTGCCGAACCGGTGATGATTACCGGCGGCGTCGCCCGCAATGCAGGGGTTGTGGACGCACTCGTGAAAAAACTTGGCGTAAACATAGAAGTGTCTTCCTACGCGCAGGTCAATGGCGCAATCGGCGCGGCGGTGCTGGCGTCAACTCTATAATCTTATTCGCATTCGTTCCGGCGGAAAAAGATTCATTAGGACATCTTCGGGCAATCTGATATACCTTGTTCCCTATAAACGTAAAAAGGAGATCATTGTGCTTGCTGTCGGAGAAAATATTGATGCGTATTGCTTAAAATGTAAGCTGGTTTTGGCTCATGTCATATTGTTTAAAGTGGATGAAGCGGTAAATCGTGTAAAATGTAAAACCTGTGGCGCCGAGCACAAATATCGGGGAACCATGCCTGGCGCCAAAAAAACGGCCGCTGCACGAACCCCCGGTGCCGTCCGGGCAAAGAAGCCAGTCGCGGCAAAGGTGGTGGTGAATAACGCTCCCGTGCAATGGGATCTTAAAAGCCGCAACATGCCGCCGGAAACACCCATACGGAATTATTCCATCAAGGAAGTTTTCAAAGTTAATAACGTAATCAATCATCCGGTATTCGGGGTGGGGTTTGTTGAGAAAGTGGTCACGGACAAGAGCATTTATGTATTATTTAACGATTCCGTAAGATTGATGGGCATGAATGTTTCCTAACTTTTCGGCAAATCATCCGGAGCATAGCGATCGGCTGGATTGATTTTGTTGGACTCCTTTATATATTTTCGTGATTCTTGCCAAAATTTCGAAAAACAATGTCACGGCAATAGTAATCAATTTTGTGCCCCTCAAAGTGGATCTTTTCAAGTGTGCGGGAGACTTGAAGTTCTTTATCGATAAGATCTTTTGCAAAAGGACGAATCTGTGATTCGGACTTGTACTTCTTTGCAGCAATAAAGAAATCTAGATTTTCATTATGTACAAAAAATCTACTGGGGATCGATTCCTCTTCACTGACAAGAATGCCGTAGCGTAAACACGGATAAATCCTCTTGTGCATTCCCGCCTTGGCAGAATATGTCAAAATATCATGAGTGGTGATTCTTTCTTTAAACTCGATTACCACACGAGGAAACTCGATCTTATCTACCAACTCAAAAATACAAATGTCAGTTTGAAATGCTGAGTTACCACGCTTTGGTGTTTTTGTTTCGGGTGTGGCAAGTTCGAGTTTCTTGTTGAGAAAAAGCTCGTAATACAAATTGGCTTTCCGCATCACGATAGCTTTTTCCCCTAAAACTTCCTTTGCAATTGATTCAAACACATCTACAAACGTTGATTCTTTCATTTTGTCCTTTGTCCAACAATTAATATACTTGCTTGGTGTTTTCCGTTTTTCATTGGTGATATTACTGGTTATTGAGACAAATGCAAAGAAAAAAGTGATTTAATGGATGCCTTCAATTTTTAACCGTTGAACCGTGAACCCGTGAACCCGTGAACCCTGAACCCTGAACCCTGAACCCCTGAACCTTCAGCCTTCAGTCTAAATCCCTAACCACCTGACCAACTGATACGCCGCTATTCCACCCAGATAAGAAACCATCAGCGTCATGACGATGGTCGCGAAAAACCATTTATTGCTGTTCATTTCCTGGCGCAGAACGGCGATGGTTGCCGCACAGGGGATAAAGAGCATCATAACCACCAGAAACGCGGCGGCCGACGCCTGGCTCATAACTGTCGGGAGAACGATGGCCAATCCGTCCTTGCCCACAGAATAAAGAACGCCCAGCGTGGCGACAACACTTTCCTTCGCGACAAGTCCGGTTAAAAGCGCGGTGATCATTTTCCAGTCCAGTCCCAGTGGCACACCCAGCGGTCCGAGAAGTTTTCCCACAGAAGCCAGCCAGCTTTCCTCTACGGCGCCTGTCGGAAAATACGATAAAAGCCAGATCAAAAGCGAAACACCCAGAATCACCGTTCCCGCCTTGCGCACGAAAGAAAGGGTTCGCGCCCAGACGACCATCAGAATCGTTTTCAGGGCAGGGTGGTGATAAATCGGCAATTCCATGATGAACGGCGCGTCCTGTTTCCAGAGCGTTTTATTGACAAAAATGCCGGCGATGCCCAGCACCATAATATTTAACGCCAGGATGCTCCACGATACGTAAAGAGCGTTTTCCCTGAAGATAGCGGCCGAGATCAGCGTCAGAACGGCAAGCCTCGCGGTACAGGGAACAAAAGGAATCAAAAGCAGCGTAATCATCCGGGCTTTGCGCGTTTCGATGATGCGGGCGCCGAGAACCGCGGGGACGTTGCAGCCGAACCCGAGGAACATCGGGATGAAACTTTTTCCGTGCAGGCCGACGAGATGCATGATTCTGTCCATGACAAAGGCGGCGCGCGCCATATAGCCGATATCTTCGAGCAAAGCCATGACGGCAAAGAAGATTAATAATATCGGCAGAAAAGTCAGGACGGAGCCTGCGCCGCCGATGACGCCGTTAAGCAGCATTCCTTGCAGCCAGGCAGGCCAGCCGCTGGTGGCGGGTGTACAAAAGGCAATAAATTGCTGGATTAGATCGGCAAGCCAGGTTTGCAGAGGTACGCCGATTGAATAAGTCAGGGAAAAGACGACCCCCATGACGGCCATTAAAATCGGAATGCCGAAAATCGGCCTTGTCAGAACATGATCGATTCGGTCGGTGAGCACGACTTCGCCCATCTTGAAGCGCGACATGGATGCGCGGGTGATCTTTTCAATCCAGTCATAGCGGCCGTTGACGACGGCGTGCAGAGCGTCTTCATGTTTACTCAGCAGGGATTGGACATGCTGCCAGACGGTTTTGTCGTCAAGACGTTTCACCAGAACCGAGGCTTCCGGATCGCCTTCCATGATTTTAACGGCAGTCCATTCAGCGGTATAGGGTTCAGGAATCAGCGGACGGATGGTCTGTAAAATCTCGTGATAAATCTGGATGTGATCCGCGGAAACTTCCGGCTGACTGGGCTGAATTTTAACGCCGCCTGCGGCAAAAGCGCAAATTTGATCCACCAGCTCCTGGATGCCGCTGTTTCGCTTTGCCACCATGGGGATGACGGGAATGGCCAGTTCGTCCTGCAGGGTTTTCATGTTGATCTGGATGCCCTGATTGGAGGCGACATCGATCATGTTGATGGCGGCGATAACAGGACGGTTGAGCAGCAAGACTTCGGAGAGCAGGTAAAGACTTCTTTCGAGCGCCGAAGCGTTGAGCACCAGGATAACGAGATCCGGTTTTTCCCGGATGATGAAATCGCGGGCAACCCGTTCCTCTTCGGAAAACGAGGTCAGGCTGTAAGTGCCGGGCAGATCGACAATCCGGATCAGGACATGATCCGCGCGGTGTTCGCCTTCTTTTTTTTCCACGGTTTTGCCGGGCCAGTTGCCGACATGCTGCGACAAACCGGTGAGAATATTGAAGATGGTTGATTTGCCGACGTTCGGCTGTCCGACCAGCGCGACGGTAATTTCCTTTTCCACGGCCGGTTCGCAGACGCTTTCAGCCGGGTCGATTTTATAAACCGAAATTCTGGAGGCTTCTCCCCGTCCCAGCGCAATGCGCGTTCCGGATACCTGGACAACGATCAGCCCGCCGCTGACCTGAGCGATCCTGAACCTTGCGCCCGTGACAATACCCATGCCGGCCAGATGGCTGGTCAGAGCGGAATCGCCGTCCAGAGCATGAATAATTCCCTGATCGCCTTCGCGCAAATGGGTGATGATATCCGGAGGTGCCATGTGTCCTATCTTTCGGGTGTCGATTGCGCCAGACTGACGCGATATTTCTTTAATATTTTTTCCGGGCCGTAAGAACTTTTTGTTTTGCGCAGATTTTTGTTGCCCATGTCTTCTTCCAGATTCAAATAGCGATACTGCGGCTGCAATTTAATGGCCGTGTCATTGAACATAAATTCATAGATACCATGATAGGCTTTGGACGCTTTGGCAAAATGCAGACAAAACATATCGTCGTTGAGCGCCTCGCCGATGATAAATCCGGCCGGTTTCTGCTCAATATAATACAGGGTACCCCACAGCGCTAGCTCCTGGAACTTCTGCAGAGCTTCCTCGCAAACCGCAAAATCGGTTTTGCCTGCCGTCGTGACCGATTCTTCCTGCCATCTTTGCAGGACGGCCATGGCATCTCGTAAATTTTCCGCGCCGAGTGGCACATCCAGCGGATGATAAGCGCCCAAGAACTGATTCAGATGATTGCGGTGGCGTGTATATTGTTTTCCGGCAAATGACGCCATTTTCGCCGTCAGGTAAATATAATCGGATTCGCCGTCGTCTGATGATACGCAAAAATCATCGGCGGGGAAAAACGGCAGCCATTCTTCCGCGATGGGAAAGAAAAAATTGCTGCCATTCAATAAATGTTTAAGGGTGTCCGGCGCACAGGTCTGCGGCGTATCAAGCGGCATGATGTAATTCTGGTTCTGCCG
>CAYVFA010000118.1:0-2486 GCA_964450075.1 uncultured Smithella sp. | reverse complement strand
GAAGAATGATTTTTCTCCCGGATATGCATCAGCTCATGCACCACCACATAATCAACGACCTCGGGCAGCGCCATGATCAGGCGGAAGCTGAACGACAAATGATTATCTTCCGAACAGGATCCCCACCGGCTCCCGGCGGATGATATCCGAACGCGGCCTGATTTCAAATTAAGCATGTTGACGTAGAAATCAACCCGCTCAGTTAAATATTGCAGTGCTTTTTTCCTGTACCAGGAAATAAAGTAATTTTTTTTCATTTCCGTATTGGCGGGGCAGTTCAGAAAAAAGCGGTTATTCCAGAAAATAACGCCTGCATTTTCAAGGGGGTCAAAATATGCTTCCAAAGGATAGGTCTGCCCCAGATAATAAAAACTGTCACCGGTCACATAAGTTTTTTCCTGATGGGATCCCTGCCGTGCAGCTTGCCTGCCGATTGCCCTGTCAATCCAGATTTGCTTTTCTTCAACAAAGCGGTTGATTTCTTTAACCGGCGTGTAATGCGGCGCGTAAATCGTTACTTCCGAGTTATTGCCGATTTGCAGTGAAATCGTTTTCTTCCTTTTTCTGCTGCGCTTGAGTGAATATTTGATATCCATAGGCCTTATGGGCAATGATTTAGCATATTGAGGCGGCAAAAGAAAGGGGCAGATAAAGGTTTCGGGGTTCAGTGGTTCAGTGGTTCACGGTTGTCCCCTTGTCGGTGCAGCGAGACACCAGCTACCAGCTACGAGCTACGAGATGCAAGCTACGAGATGCCAGCTACGAGATGCGAGCTACGAGATACGAGCTACGAGAAAAGGGCGGCTTTTCAATGACCTTTAAATATGCTAGGGTTTTCCAAAATTTCGAGTGGGAGTTCAATGGAAACCATCAACAAACGTCCTTGGGGTTATTACCAGGTTTTATCCGATGTCCCGGATCATAAAGTCAAAAGGATTGTCGTCGAACCGGGCGGCAAATTAAGTCTGCAGCGCCATCGTTTGCGTTCCGAACACTGGTATGCCGTTGCGGGGGAAGGTATCGCGACTATCGACGGCTGTGATCAAACGCTGTGTGCCGGCTGCGCGGTTGACATTCCACAGGACGTGACGCATCGTCTGGAAAATATTGCCGGCGCAAATCTGGTCATTATTGAAATCCAGACAGGCTCCTATTTCGGAGAAGATGATATTGAGCGACTCGAAGACCAGTACGGACGGGTGTGAATAAAGTTTGCAGCCTGTTCCCCTTGATAATCTGCCGGTCACATGCAGGATACTGCCGCAAAGTTTTCTGTGCATTTCATCTTTATTTTTATGGATAAATGCATTAATGTACAGCTGCAAATAAAAATTAAGAGGAGGCTTATATGAGTACAATCAAGGAAATTCTCAAAGCGAAAGATCATAAGATCCATTTCATCTCACCTAACGCAACAGTTTATGAAGCCCTGGAGAAGATGAGCGAGCAGGGAATCGGCGCTCTGGTGGTCATGGACAAGAACAAAGTCGTGGGCATCATTTCTGAACGGGATTATGCAAGGAAAATTATTCTCCAGAAGAAAACCTCTAAGAAAACCCTGGTGAAAGAAATCATGTCTTCTGATTTATTTTCAGTTACCACCGATACCAAACTGGAAGCCGCCATGGTTCTGATGACGGGAAAACATGTGCGGCATTTGCCTGTTTTTGAAAAAACAAAATTTGTCGGCATCATTTCCATTGGTGATGTGGTGAAATCCATCATCTCCAACAAAGATTTTCTCATCACACAATTGAGTAATTATATTACAGCAGGATAATTGTACGGGAGATGAATTGCTGACATCGCGCCGGGCAACATTGCCGGACAGGTATAAAGGCAGGGTCGATTGGCCCTGCCTTTATTAATACTCAGGCATTTTTCAGAACGATGCCACCCACGATGTTGGATACACTTTCACAAAGATCAATCGCTTCTTCCAGCCGCTCAAAAATTTCCTTCCATTTAAGCAGTTCGACGGCATCGGTTTCTTTCATAAAGAGATCGGTGATAATGGCTCTTAAAAGGACGTCGCCTTCATTTTCCAGGGTGTGAATCTCCACACAGCCGTCCAGAATCATCTGGCTGTTCTTCATGTTACGCAGACCATGAACGACAACTTTAATTTTTTTGACCGCCAGAAAAAGAATCTCCGCCTGCTTAATGATTTCATCATCCGGCTTTTTCACTTTGTACATATGCAGGCGGCTGGCGGTGCCTTCGATGGCATCCATGATGTCGTCCATTTTATTGACCAGCGCGTAGATGTCTTCACGATCCAGGGGCGTCAGGAAGGTCTTGTGCATTCTTTCGTATGTTTTATGAGCAATGCCGTCCGCTTCATGCTCAATTTCCTTAAGACGGGAAACTCGCGATGCGGAATAATTTTGATTTTGGGTCATTTCTAGAAAAAATTGACTGCCTTCTTCAATCTTGGTGGCCAGTTCTTCAAAAAAATCGAAGAAATTTTCTTCTTTAGGGAAAAG
>CAYVFA010000117.1:5222-7801 GCA_964450075.1 uncultured Smithella sp. | reverse complement strand
TCCCTTTTCATCAATATTATGCTGATATTCTCCCCGAAATACGGACATTTAAGTTTCCCCTCCACAACAAACCACTTTACTCCACGTGGCTGACTATAGAGAGGGAAAATGGCTTTGTCAAGAAAAAAATGAATCTTTTTTCTAATCAAATAACTTAAAATCACTAAGAAAACAGGAAATGTCAAAAAATTGGCACAACCGATTGGACTGAAATAATTTTCATTCAGTCCGAGAAGCCTATTGACCTGCAAGGGATAACGCGGGGAAACAAGATGGGAAAAACAATAAATAATTAATTAAATTAAATACTTAAAAAGAAAAACCCGTTTGATTGCCGATGGATGTCTTTATTCGCTGGCTCTGGTGACGTTGCGAAAACGCTGTGTCGCATTAATATGATCAGCAAATGATACTGAAAAAAAGTGTGTGCCATCTTTTTGTGAAACAAAATAGAGGTAATCAACTTCCGCAGGATTGAGAACTGCCTGAAAGGAATCCAGCCCAGGACTGGCAATAGGTCCCGGAGGCAATCCACTAATCAGATAAGTATTATAAGGAGACTCTCTCTTATAATGGCTTCGCAGAACTTTCCCTTTGAAATCTTTCAAATCGTAAATAGTCGTCGGGTCGCTCTGGAGAGGCATTCTCTTTTTTAAACGGTTATAGAAAACCGCGGCGATCATCGGCTTTTCGTCTGAATGCCCGGTCTCTTTTCCGACCAGAGAGGCAAGCGTAACAAGCTGATGCAGGGACAGACCTTTTTGATTCGCCTTGTTGATCATTTCAGGGGTGATCTTACGCCAGAAACGATCCACCATAACACGCACAATCTGCTTTGTGCTCATGGAGCGATCTAAATTATACTTATCCGGAAAGAGATACCCTTCAAGCGAGCTGCCCGGAACTTTCATGGATGATAAAAATTCCTTATTTTCCGCCAGTTCAAAAAACGCTTTTTCATCAATCAGCTTGTCTTTCTTGAGACGCGCGGCAATCTCCTTCAGCGAATAATCCTCAAAGATCGTTACGGGATAATATTTAATGTCCCCGTGAATGAGTTTATCAAGCAGTTCAGACGGGGAAATCGAAGTGGAAAACTCGTATTCACCGGCGCGAATCGACCGGAACCCCCTTTTGATTCCAGCCAAACCATAGAACAGGAACTTGTTTTCCACCAAACCGGCGTCACGCAGAATTTTAGTCACCTCGACAAACTTGGCCCCGGTCGGAATATCAACCAATACGACTCTGGCATTCACCACATCAATCGGCGCTTTTGCATAAATAAGCAGAAACGTTGCGCAGACAATGGCCGCGATACCGGGCAGGATAAAAGCATAAAATAAAATTTTTTTTACATGGTGTTTCATGTTTCGCCACACAGCGTTCCTGAAAATAGTTAAAACAGCGGGCAGGCCGTAACAACAACGCTCCAGCCTATGATTTGCCGGCGCCATCCAGGTAATTTTGCAGAATCAGACAAGCCGCAAGCTGATCTACTTTTTCTTTCCTTTTTTGCCAGCGGACACCGGATGAAATTAAAATCTCTTCAGCCTCCTTGGTGGACAGGGTTTCCGACCATTTCACCACCGGCAGGGAGAATGTTTTATCAAGCAGGCGCGCAAAACGGTTGACTTTTTCGCACTGAATCCCCTCGGAACCATCCAATCGCAAAGGATAGCCTATCACAATACGCTCCACTGCATAATTTTGAATCAGACGGCTTAAAATTTCCAGATCATGTTTTTTTGTTTTGCGAATCAGTGTCGGCAACCCCTGCGCTGTCAACCCCAATTCGTCGCAAACCGCCACGCCGATTCTCTTCTCGCCGTAATCCAAACCCAAAATACGCAAAGAACACCTCTTTTTGTTACCTAACAATTCCAAACCGTATTTTCAAGAATTAAATCATCACCTTTTTTATATCCGGCAAAGCAAATAATGGTTTTTCCATCGTTTCCGGAAATATGATGTTGTGAAAAAGACAGGAGTTTGTTATTCCATTTTGTCACAAAAATTGAGCGTGCAGGAAAAAATATGCAACATTTCGTTTTGGGAACAGCCGGTCATGTGGATCATGGAAAAACATCCTTAATCAAGGCCCTGACCGGCGTGGATACCGACCGTCTCAAAGAGGAAAAAGCAAGAGGCATCACCATCGAACTGGGATTTGCTTCTCTTTCGCTTCCGTCGGGACATACAATCGGTATTGTCGATGTGCCGGGACATGAAAAATTTATCAAACACATGGTCGCCGGCGCGGCCGGTATCGATATGGTACTGATGGTCATTGCCGCGGATGAAGGCGTCATGCCACAGACGAAGGAACATCTTCAGATCTGTTCGCTTCTGGGAATTACAACGGGACTGGTCGCACTGACTAAAATTGACCTGGTGGAAAAAGACTGGCTGGATCTGGTGCATTCTGAAATTGCCGACTACCTGAAAGGATCTTTTCTGGAAGGCGCGCCGATTGTGCCGGTTTCGGCTGTAAAACAAACCGGCGTCCAGGAGTTGCTCGCCGAAATGGATAAAACCCTCAGCCGGTTGAAGGAAAAAAACGACGATGGCATTTTCCG
>CAYVFA010000117.1:1156-5122 GCA_964450075.1 uncultured Smithella sp. | reverse complement strand
TACTCGCCGGTCACCACCATCGGAGGCGGCCGGATTCTCGATCCGCTCCCCGGCAAGCACAAAAGAAAAAATAAAACCATATTGCGTGATCTGGAAATCCTGAATAATGGCGCCCTGCCGGAAAAGATATTCGTTCTGCTGGAACGAGCAGGCTACAGCGGCATCAACATCCGGTCCCTCGCTTGCCGCCTCGGGGTAAATGTTAAAAAAGTACGGGAGGCACTGGAAAAACTATTTTCCAGCCATCAGGCCATTCTGCTTTCAAGCGATGACACCACGGCGCTTTCCGTTCATTTGTATGCTCATCTGGAAGAAGCGCTGATGAAAAGCCTTGCCGACTATCACAAGAAAAATCCTTTGCGGGAAGGCATCTCCAAAGAAGAGCTCAAAGCGGTATTGCCTTTGGCAGTTTCCGCAAAATTGTTCAATATGCTGCTGGCCAGCCTCGGTAAAAAAGAAGTCATCGTCAGCGATAAGGACAGCGTCCGGCTGTCCTCACACGTCGTACATCTGGCCGGTGAAGAAGACGCCCTGCGTCAATCCATTGCATCGACGTATGCGCAGGCCGGATTGACCCCGCCGGCTCTTTCTGATGTCATCAGCAGTTTCAAAGATCAAAAGGCCAAGGCGCAAACCATTGTTAAATTAATGTTCAAAGACGGTGAACTGATCAAGATCAATGAAGATCTATGCTTTGCACACGAGGCGCTTGCCAAATTGCGTGAAGACTACAAAGCGCAGCTGATCCGGGATGGCAAAGCGACACCGGCGACCTTTAAAGATTTGACGGGACTCTCGCGTAAATATATCATTCCGCTCATGGAATATTTTGACACGAGCAAACTGACCGTGCGCGTGGAAGATCACCGGATCTTGAGAGAAAAACCATAATACGAACAACTGGAAAAAATGTTTTTTTAGAAAGGCGGCTCATTTGAAAATCAAAGACATCTATCTTCAGGACATCAAGCCCGGCGACAAAATCGCCTCTTCATTCTTAGTCGCGGAAAAGAGCATGGCCTTTTCCCAGAAAGGATCGGCCTACTTGAACGTCCGGCTCAAAGACAAAACCGGTGAAACAGACGGCAAGGTCTGGGACAATGCCGCAGAGTGGGACCGGGTCTTTAAAAAGGGCGACATTATTTTTATCGAAGGACGGGCGCAAAGTTACCGCAACACGCTTCAGATCTCCATCATCACCGTTAAACCCTGCGCGCCGGAAGACACGGACCCATCGGATTACCTGCCGGTCAGCAAAATGGATACGCAGGCCATGTTTCAGGATATCCTTGCTTTCATCGATACCCTTTCGTCCGACCCGCTCAAAAAACTGCTGGCCGCTTTTTTTCACGATGAAAAAACAGCTGAACTTTTCCAGCGAGCGCCCGCAGCTAAAGGGTTTCATCATATTTATCTGGGCGGATTGCTGGAGCACACGCTTTCCGTTGTCCGTCTGCTGGACCACGCAGCCGGGCATTATCCGCAATTAAACCGGGACCTGCTGATCGCCGGTGGCATGCTGCACGATATCGGCAAGATTTACGAATTCTCTTATGACGGTCTGATTGCTTACAGCGACGAAGGCCGCATGATTGGTCATCTGGTCATGGGCGTGGAAATGATCAATAAAAAACTTGAAACCATCGCCGATTTTCCGCCGCAGCTCGCGCTTGAATTACGGCATATCATTTTAAGCCATCACGGAGAATTTGAATATGGTTCGCCCAAGCGCCCGAAAACCATGGAAGCGCTGGTCATTCATTTCATGGACGATCTTGACGCCAAGCTCAACGCATTTCAAAGCTTTGTCGCCGCCGACGCCGTCAACGCGGATTCCGACTGGACGACCTACAACCGATTCTTTGAGCGTTATCTTTTTAAGGGAAGGTAGGAAACGTCCAACAACGACGCTTCCAGATGCCGGCGGGCCAAAGCCGGAGGTTTCACGGCCCGGGGCGCCGTACCGAAGGCGTTAATGTTGTTGAGCTCGGCCATGACATTTCGAAAACCGGGATCAAAAGAAAAAGCGTGAACCGGCTGATTGAAATTCATCTTCTGTCCATATTTGGTCATGCATGAAGCAGCCTGCTGATGAATCAGAATACCGTTACCGGCATCTCCGTCCTGATCAAGCGTCTGCAAAACAACACAGATATTGACCACACGCTGATCGGAAGTATCCTTTGCGTCCGGCACGATATCCAGCGGGGTAATCACCGGCTTGCCTTTCGCAAAACCAAGCATCAGTGAACCGATGGAAAATGTAACCATTTCTCCTGCCTGATATTCAAAGACACCATCCGCGAGGGTTACGCCTTGAAGCGTCGGGGTCGAATAGTGGATTCCGCCAACCGGACCATCCACGAAAACACCTTTTAAAGCAACCGAACTAACACTAGGGCTGGGGTCTGAACTGGAAACGGGGTGCAAAGAGCTGCAACCGATGAACAGCGCAAGCAGAAATATTCCTGAAACCGGCAGAATCAAACGATGTATCAAAATACTTGATTTCTTCGTAATGCCTGCTCCTTCCTTCCCATTTTAGTCCATCCGTTTACAGAACGCATCCGCCATGGGTCGGCGTGATTTGAAGCCGCCGCTCCTGCGACAGAAGACAACCGCCAACACAGATTTCGGTGCAGTTTCCGTCACACGGCTCGACATGAATCGTTACGGTTGTGGCCGGAAATTTATCCATAATAACATACTTGAGTTCTCGGGTGATGCCGTGGGAAGCCTCCACCGTCATCTGCGGATCAACCTTGATATGAAATTCAATAAAACGGAAATTACCGGCTTTGCGTGTCCGTAATTGATGATAACCATGAATCTCAGATTTACGGCTGGTAATCACATGGCGAATCCAGCCTTCTTCATCCGGAGGCAACTTCACATCCATCAGGTCAGCGAGCGCCTGGGAGGTCAAATCGTAAGCCGCCTTCAAAATAAATACCGCTACGAATATCGCCGCCACCGGATCCAGCCAGTGAATGCGCGGATCAACAAAAAAGTAATGGCTGATCCAGATAATGCCCAGACTGACCATAACGCCCATGGAGGTATAAACATCGGTTCGCAAATGCCAGGCGTCCGCCTGCAAGGCAATGGAGTCCGCTTCTTTACCGACGGCAAAGAGCCGCCGGGATACATAAAAATTCAGGGCCGCGGATAAAAACATGACGGCGACGCCCCAGCCGGGTGATTCCACTTCCTGCGCAGAGGTCAGTTTCTTGAGCGCCTCAAAGATAATCCAGAAGGCCGCAATAAAAATCAAAACCGCTTCCGTTAAACCGGAAATACTTTCGACTTTGCCGTGGCCGAAAGGATGGTCATCATCCGCTGGGATATGTGATTTTTTTACGGAGAACATGGCAATGATCGCCGCAAGCAAATCCATGCCGGAATGGATCGCCTCGGAAATAATGGAAACCGATCCAATCAGTGCGCCGACAATAACCTTGAAAACCACCAGAATAGAATTGGATGCGACCGACAACATCGCCACCCGTTCTTTACGCTGCTGCATGGATGCCAATTGAAAGCTCCCCCCAAGTCCGGATTTTTCTATTACATAACATGACCGAAGCGTAATTTCCTGCATTTTTTTGACCACCGGTGCCAAGGGATTTTCTTTGCACGGATAAGAAATTGTGATACGCAACTGGCCGCAAATGGTTTAGAACGTTATGAATAAAAAATTTCTGTATGCTCATTTCCCAAACGCGTCTATCCAGGATTGGCGCGACTGGCGCTGGCAATTTCAAAACCGGGTCACTTCCCTGACCCACTTGGCCGTAATTCTGGACAAACCGGAAAACCAGCTGGAAAAACTTCGTCCGGTGCTTGCTTCCTATCCGATGGCGATTACACCTTATTACTTATCACTTCTTCGAGAAGACGATAAAAATGACCCGCTGGCCGCCCAGTGCATTCCTGATTTGAAGGAAATCTCCGTTTTGCCCAACT
>CAYVFA010000117.1:0-1056 GCA_964450075.1 uncultured Smithella sp. | reverse complement strand
TCTTCATTTGCGGCGATACCGCATGTGGAAGTATTGCGCATCGGCAGCCGGATGCCGGCGGTTTTGCCGATGCGAATCACCAAAAACCTTTGCCGGATGCTCAAACGCTACCGCCCGCTATGGTTTAACACGCAATTCAATCATCCATCGGAAATTACAACGGAGGCCGCGCGCGCCTGCGATATGCTGCTGGATGCCGGCATTCCCGTATCCAACCAGTCGGTCCTGCTCAAAGGCGTCAATGATTCGCCTTTAGTTATGGAACACCTGTTGTTGGGTCTGCAAAATATATCTGTCCGTCCTTATTATCTTTTTCACTGTGAACCCGTCAGGGGATGCGGACATTTCCGCACGGATAGATCATCCGGTCTGGCCATGATGGAGGACCTCCGCGGGCGCTGCTCCGGCCTGGCGATGCCCCAATACGTGGCAGATCTGCCCGGCCAGGCGGGAAAAGTCCCTCTTTTTGCCCTGTCGGAAACGATCAAAAAGAATTTCGATAAACATCAAGATTTTTTTGACTTTTTTTAATAATTGGATTAGGAAAGGCCTCGAATAAATCCTGACAATTTATGGATGAGGAGAAACCAGTCATATGTACAGCGCAAGTGATTTAAGAAAAGGTCTGCGCCTGAAAATCGAGGGTGATCCCTATATGATTACCGAATTCAATTTCGTGAAACCCGGCAAAGGGCAGGCCCTGTATCGAACCAAACTCAAGAACATGATCAACGGCAACCAGTTTGAGCGGACTTTCCGTTCCGTGGACATGTTTGAACCAGCCGACCTGCGGGAAAAGAAAATGCAGTATCTTTATAAAGAAGGCGACAAATACTGCTTTATGGACAACGAAAACTACGAACAGGTTTATTTGACGGAAGCTCAGGTTGACGATGCAGTCAATTTTTTACTCGATAACATTGAAGTGGAAATCCTGCTTTTTGAAGACCGGCCTATTGGCATCAGCCTGCCCAATTTTGTTGAACTGATTGTCACGGAAGCCGAGCCCTGGGCCAAGGGTGACACCGTCTCCGGCGCAACCAAACCGGTCAAAGT
>CAYVFA010000116.1:0-7837 GCA_964450075.1 uncultured Smithella sp. | reverse complement strand
TTCATTGGCTGGGTTTAGTCCGGTCAAGTGGTCGGGATGGGCCGTCGAACTCATTCTATCGATTCGATCAGATCGACCATCGCAAGATATCCTCCACCAACACCCTGGAACGGTTGAACCGAGAGATTCGTAGACGTTCGAAGGTTGTGGGCATCTTTCCAAACAAAGATTCATACATCCGATTGATCACAACTTACCTCATCGAGTATGAGGAGGAGTGGCAATCGGGAAGAGCATATGTAAGTGTCCAGTCGTTGACTGAACAGAGAGTGAAATTGGAAGAGGTTGCATGATGAGTGTGGCTTCTCATGACTTATTCAACATGAAATTGCGAACTTGTATTGACACAGGCCTTGTATTGACACAGGCGCTAAGGATGAAATACAGTGTACCTAGTCCGCTTAATGAATAGACTAGTTCCTCTAATGAAAGAGGTATCGTGGCTGAACGGCCAAGAAAAGGATTTAAAAGTCCGAAAAATCTATTAGGCGTGTTTTGAGGCATTCGCGCATAGGTGTTTGTCTTGGCTATATTCTTCATCATTTAAGGAGTTGCTTATTTTATGTTAAGAGTATAGCCGAATTTTTAACAACAAGAAGAGATTATGCCTAAACTACAATCATCGTTTGTATTTATAGAAATTATCTCATATAAGTTTTCTTGTAAGAATTCTTTCATTTCATCTATCGGTAAAGAAACATTTGCTATACAGAGTTGTTTCAAAGCTTCTTTAGAAATTAATTGTTCATTTTGAAAAAAAGATACTGATGTTCCATCTGACATAATAAAAACAGAAAAAGAATTTGTATGAAAAGAGCCTTTTTCTATTCTGATGTGATTTTCAGCATTGTTCTCGGTGATGAAATAAGTTTGATTCTTGTACTCTCCATTTGATGGAGAGGATAGAATATGAAGCTTATTATTTTCTAAACACCCAATTACTCCATCACCTATGTGAATACACAAATATTTATTTTTTAGAATAACCACGGCTAACAATGTGCAGTTATAATCTGTAATAGAATCATTTTCTTTTTCAACTGCACTCTTTGATACTTCACATATTTTTTTTATAGCCTTATCGTGTTTCATATGTAGAAAAGAGAATAAGTGTCTATTCAAATAAGAACACACTGCACTTGAGACTAATTCAGCACCTTTACGTGCATGTTTTGCAGATCCAGCTCCGTCACATAAGCACATAACAACAGAATTCTTTCTTGAAATAGAGGATATATAATCCTCACAAGACAGTTCGTTACTTCGATCATGTGACAGACCAGGAACCATTGCATAAGATACCTTAAACATCACAAATCCTCCCAACCACTTGTTGGAGGCAATGGAATTCTGTCTCCAGGTGTTGATTGAGAAACAACACTTACACTTTTGCTTAACCACCTAAAAAACTCATCAAATTTCTCATCACTTAATTGTTTTGCCGGACGTTTTCCACTAAGTCTACTCATCTCTTCCAAATCACTATCAGGTCCCATTCCTATCAAGATTGTAGATATCTTTCCCAATTCTTCATATTCATGAATTCGTTTACATGCAGCATTATATGTAGAAGAACTACCGTTATTTTCTCCATCTGACATAAGAACTAGAATTGGTCTGTAGTACTCAACACCATAAGTTTTGTACATTTTTTTTCTTTCTTCCAGCAAATCTGAAGCAGCAAGAACAACATTTCCTATGTCAGTGTTTCCTTCTGGTTCAATTGAAGGAAGAGTAATTGCGTCTATTGATTTGAATTCTGAAAGTACTCTTATATCCTCATTAAAAGCTATGACAGATAACTCAACTGATCTCCTAGCTATAGGGTCTTTCTTTATTGTAGTAATAAATGTTTCAATCCCATGAAGCAATACATCCATTCGAGATTTTCCACCAGACCCCAAATTATACGTTTTTCCGTCTATATAAGCAGTTTGACCAGAGCATACAAAATCTCTATCATCAACTATTGTTCCCATAGAGCCACTGATATCAACACAAAGGCAAACAGCTATCTTTGTGGCAGAGCTGTTTATCAAGTCTGTGTCTAATTTAATTAACCCCTTGTTCATGCTTTTTCCCTCCCTTTTTCACATCTTAATTAAATAAACTTAATTTGAAAACGACTAGAGATATAGAACTAATCGCAATATCAATATATAAATACAATCTAAAATGATCTATAAAGTAATATGCAACACCTAAACCAATGTCACTTTTCCAAACGAGAATAATACCAACAATTGCAGCAATAATTACACCTATTAAAAATCCATACCCATCGTTACAAAGAAGGTCGTTTACTACAAATGCTACTAGACAAATAATTGCCACACCAACAATACTTAATAAAAGTTTCATTACACCATCCCATGTAAGAAACCATAACAGCAAACCTCCAGCTATAAATACCCCCAATGCACAAAGAAAACTTTTCCCCCAATCGCATATATTGGACATTATTTCGTCTTTCATTAGCATTCGTTCTATTTCGCATTGTTTAATATACTCTTCACAACTTTTAATATAATTTTGGACGGCTAAAAAGCAAGAATTATACATTGGGAAAGCTTTATAAATTATATTTTCATTTTCTACTGAAATACTTCCATTCTCTAATTGATCAGAAAAACTTTTCCAAGATGCAAGGTTTTCTTTATTAGTGGACGTATTGGCATCAATCAAATGATCTCTTATTTTTGCAAAAATATCAGATTCTGATCCAATTAATGCGAACAAACGTCCTATTTCTTGCTTTTCTGTTGACCAATCGGCTTCATAAATGCTTGCATCATCAATTATCTTGCTCGCCTTCTGCAAAATAGCTTTTTCTTTTTCAATCTGTTCATCAATTTTCATCTTTACAAATTTACTACTATCACCTTTGAACAGTGAATTGACACAATTGTTAAATGAACTTTTTGCCTTTGCTACTTCTTCATCTATATATTCACGGATTTCTTTAATATGTTGAATTACTGCTTCTCTGCAAGAATTAAACAAAGGCAGTGTGGTATATGAAAAAATCTGTCCGTCAATTTCACATTCTGAATCATTTAGTTGTTGATAAACTTGTTTCCAATAAACTAAATTATTATTTGTATAGTTTTTGTTTTCTTCATCAGACAAAAGTTTTGCTTGTATTTTTTCAAAAGCCTTTCTTTCGAAATTCGTGTATTTAAAAATATTAGATATTGTTTCAAATTCATCCTTAAAATGAGAACTATATTTTTTGATTTCCGAAAATAGAACTTTTAGTTCTTGACATCTGCTTTCACGAGAATCAAAATCAATTTTTATAAAATTACTCTCGTTATATTCAGCAAGGAGCTTAATACACTTTTCTTTTAGGTTGTTAATCTCTTTTTGACAAGAAATACAAACATGTTTGTCACTCTCATATTTCTTGACAAACCATTTTGATCCACATATCTCACATTCGGCAACAACTTCTTTTAGGCATTCGTCACAGTATTTAAGTTCCTCGGAATTTCTTTTCTTTACTTGATTAGGTAACAAAAACATGCTTTTGCCACAATTGGTGCAACTTACTTCTTTCACTTTTACTGCTTTCATATCACATGTTTTACAAACATGTGAATGAACACTAATTTGCTTTGCAGGAAAATACTCCCCACAACCGGGACAACGTGTTAGATATTTTCTCATCCACAAAGGGTATCTTGTCTGGACAACATCATTTGCCATTTTATCTTGTGCATAAAAATTATCAAATTCAGACAGATATTTTTCAAGTAATTCTTTCCATTTTGAAATATTAGTTCTTTTGGAAGAATCAGAAGAAAAACTGTTGCAAAAAGCTTCTCTTATGTAATTTGGTAAAAAAGACCAATAGTATTGCCAATTTCCTGGAGGAACACTATCAGTAACAGTACCATCAGATAAATACGGAAAATTTCCGGCTTTTATATTCTGCGCCGGTGTTTCTCCATCAATACAAGCGAAAGGATTTTTATTGTTGAATAAACATAAGAACAACAGACACGCAATTGAAAACCTCTCATGTTCCGGCTTTCTAAGTATATTAGAAAACTGAACGCCTTGTAATTCTGCTGGAACAAAATTGTCTTGTCCTACAGGACAAGGAAACTCATCAATTTGTATACTGTCAACATCCACTAGATAAATATCAAAAGGAGAATGAACTATAAAATTATCCAAGTTTATGTCACCAATAAGTATTTGGTGATAAGATATGCTGTACAATTTAAATAGTAAGTTAAGAATTGTAACAGTCATCTGTACGATGTCTCTTCTTGTCCATTCTGCAAAACCATCAGAATCAAACGATAGCAAACGTTGTTTTAGAGTTCTTCCGCTTTTGGAGCTCCCACTCTTTTTCATTGTGAAACCAATAAATTCTCCATCTTGGTCAGTAACCTTACTGATGGGAGAACAAATATGTTCATCTGCAATGTCAATTGCTAGTAGTTTATCAATTTTTGCCTTTTTACGTTCTGTCAATTTTTGAGACTTATAAATTTTAACAACATCAACATAATTTCCATCAATAAAGAATAAGTCAGCCTCCCCTCCTGAAGCAAAGTTTTTTCCCAAAATATGAGCATGACCATCAATGAATACTCTACTGCCTTTTTTCAATTCGTGTTTTGTCTGAATAGGTATATCAGGAATTGTTGTTACTGAATATATCATGCATATTACCTCTTTACTTTTTTTTCTTGTACAATTCAATCTGTTTTAGGTAGTTTCTCTGCATTATTGAAAAACCTTCTTTTTCCAATTTATTACGAGCTTTTAATGCCTGTCTACCACAAGAATCAGCAGATTTTTTTAAACCATTAATCATTGCATCATACATTCCCATAATACATCCTCCTATTAAGATTTACCAAACAACTCAACAAGACCTTTGACTACTGTTGATAATCCGTTTGCAATGTCATTTCTTCTTTCTGAAGTAATTTGTCCGGTTTCGCACCATCTAGCAAAATGTTCACTGTTATTGATTAACTGACTATATCCACCTAAGTCAGAACCTATTTGAGATTCTGAATTTGAAACAATCTGATTAACCGGAAGTCTCATACTATCTGCACTGTTTTTTACATAAATATCATCTCCGTAGGAAAATTGCCTTAAAGATGTTTTTTTTACAACAGCGCCATAAGGGTTTAATAGTTCACCTTGAGAATCAGAAGCAAAGTGAATCACTTTCCCGTTACCAACATATATTCCAAAATGTTTGAACATCCCTTTGCTACACACTAATACATCACCAATATTATATTTATCTGAACCAAACCAAAACATCATCACTCCTCAATTATATTTTTCTTTCAAATAATCATAAGCATCTTTTATTTCTATAAAACGGTTCTGTGCAAAAATCAAGAATTCCTCATCTAACCCTTTAGAAGCAATTGTATCAGGATGGAACTTCAGAGAGAGAGTTTTATAGGCCTTTACTATATCATTCTTAGTTGCTGACTCTGTTAGTCCAAGAATTTTCAGGCATTTCAACATTTGTTGATCATCAACTATGCCTAAATCAACTCCACAATAACGATCTACATTCTTAATTAAATTCTCAAGTTCTTCTAACGATATTTTCTCTTTTACTAAATCATATAATGCATTCCAACCAGATGAATTAACCGAATCAGTTAATGTTATTGAGTCTTTTATAAGACTTGGGATTATTTCAGGTGGTAATTGGGAAATGTAGGTTTGCAATTTTTCTTTAATTGTTTTCTTTGCAGAATTATTTGAGTAAACCAAATCAATTATTGTATTAACAAATTGTGCAACCATTTCTTTTGGGAATAAAATGTCCCTATTTTCAATCATTCTTATATAAGATTGTGTGAGAGATTTATTTATACGAATGTCGCATCTTGAGATTCTTGATATGTATGCTGCAATTGTAGGAATAAGTCTACAAAAAAGAACATGATATCCTTTATCATGGTAATTTCCTAATATATGATCTTCATTAAAATCCAATAAATCATTGTAATCACGAGGTGTAATTGGCAATTTAGGAAAAGTAATTGCAGAATCTTTATATCCAGCTTCAATTGCTATTTTTCTTAATTCAGACTTTGATATCTCAAATTCTTGTGCCATTGAATACATATACGAGAATGCAGCGCCATTCATTGTTTGAGTTAGTATTAAAGTTAATGAAAAAAAATATCCGTAGAAATCTTTTGGGAAAAAAGATTTTATATATGTACAAGCATGTCTTGATATATATTTCCCGGATGAATGTTGTCTCTGATATGTTAAGTCTATTGATTTTTTAATAAATCTGTCAGCATATTCACTTTGTATTGCCATTTCTTTTAAATTTGAATGAACCAATTCAATGTATTTATCTATTTCTTCGTTATCATTTCTTATATCAATAAATCCGGCGCTACTGAACAATGCCGCCATTGAAGGGATTACTCTACAATAGAGTACGTGTCCTGAATCAATATAATCAATATCAAAATTTAACAAGTCCTCATAATCTGAAGGTTTTACTATTCTTCTTTGTTGCTTTATTTGAGGGGGCTTGTTCTGTTTTGGATTGTTAGCGTTTTTTATCGCTTTATAGATACCATAACCACCTACAACAAGTGCTCCTAAACCAAGCAGAATTCCATCTATTCCATCATCATCTCGTCTTCCCATATTCACCTCTCAAATACCTTGGGAAACATATCGGCATTTATACTTTTGACACAAGCATCCTTGAACCACTGAGGACTTATTCCTCTAATGTTTTTGCACTGTCCCATTAGCCATCTTATAGAACCATACAGATTCCTTGTTTTTGCTTTAAGAGTTACTGTTCCATCATCATTCTTTGCAACAGTTACGCTGTCAGGCCACCTTTTCTGCATATTATACCAACCTTGCCAGAAATCAAAAACAACCTCAAGTTCAAATTCCTCATGATCCCAGAAAGGTCCAAACGGGTCTTCAAGCCTTCCGTCATAAGGTAAACGTTCTGGTCTATCCTCTACTTTAACATCTGATAGTGTTGGTATATTCTGGATCCGTTCTACTGCATAGGTTTTCAAATCTCCGGACGGAAGCTTCTGTCCGTTCATATAGAGACCTCCGTCATAGGCAAACATATAAAGAGGCATCACTTTGTAATGACCATTGAAACAATCGGCAGGATGCTTGTAGTTAAACTCTATGCAATCTTCATTTCTGATTGCTTTCAGAATCGTGGATACAGTTTCCTTTGCTTCCGGACCAACAATCTTCTCCGTAGCATTGACATTTCTTATGCTGTAATCGCTTATATCATTAAGCCAGTTGATCTTGCTTTGCAGTCCTTCAGCTGCATCTTTAAGAACGGGAACATGCTTTGCCTGATCTATGAGAACGGACAGCAACATACCCTCTTCTTCTGTAAGATTAAGTCCCGGAAGTGTAAGAGACCATAAATGTTCATGAGGAATCTGATAATAAGTCTGTCTGTTGTCATCGGGGTTTTTATACTCTTCAATACAGAAGCTTCTGCCGTCAGCATCAACTTCTTCAAGGCTGTCTATCATATTTCTGACAGTCCATCGGTCAATACCGGTTGCATCTGCAATTTGAGTAACAGTAGCTCCCCCGTCTTTTCCCAATAGCTTTACAATCTGTAGCATCCTAGATAATGACTCAACAGAATTATGTCTTCCCACATATCCTCCCTAAGAATTTTTGTAAGTATAGCAAGACTTCCTCAATTTTTGTGGAAATAATAACAATATAATGGGGATGTATTTGCCACGGATTTGATAATACCTTAGTTTGAGCTAAGACCTCTGTCAAGACAGGAAAGATAGAAAATAAGGAATTTCATGCT
>CAYVFA010000115.1:5262-7871 GCA_964450075.1 uncultured Smithella sp. | reverse complement strand
CGGAGGCATGGGCAAAGGAGGCAAAGGCGTTACGGGCGGCGCCGGAACCTCAATACGCGCCAGGACACTGGGGCCCAAAAGCAGATTCTTCGGGCCGTAATTCTGGCGCGTTGCCGACACCTTTGTGGAATCCGAAAGGAAGGTTCCACCAATGGTTTCCTGCAGCCTTGGTTTGGTGCGCGCACCGGCGCCCTGCGCCCAGCGAACCAGACCGTCATTTTTTGTTTCGTTATTATCCACGCCTACTTCGATGCGGACAAAACGATTGGAGATGAAAAACTGCATATTCTGGGGATCGTAGGGGACCCAGCCCAAATCAGGAAACCAGACTTCCACCCAGGAATGCCTGCCCTGCCCCATCTTAAACGTCAGGGTTCCCTTTTCCCAGACCACATTAAACGGCTGGTTCATGGTGACACCGTTGACAATCCGAACCGGGACCCCGACATGGCGCAAAAGCGCCGCAGTCAGATGGGAATAGTTTTGACAGTTTCCCTTACCGGATTGCAGGGCGTAAAGCGCATCATACTGCACCGGAGGGTTGACGTAACGAACATGATCCACCACCCAGCTTACAACTTTCTGAACGGCATCAAACTGTGTTTTTACATCTCGGGTTAGCCTGAGAGAAAGCTCCCGGATAGCGTCATCATTCGTCTGAACCTGTTCGGAAGCTTGTAGATAGACCTTAAGATGATCGGGTACTCTTGCAAGAGGGAACGGCGCTTCCGAGTTAATCGCTTTCAAGCCGGTGCTGGTTTTAGCGTCAAACGATATGACGGCATCCACAACCGCTGGAACTTCCGTCCAGGACGCATGGATAATCTTATTGCCGCGGGCGTCGGTGGTTTCTTTTCTATCCTGGGCCTCCGGGGTAAATTTGACTTTAAAATTGGTAATCTGCTGTTTATATGTGGGAGAGTCAAAACTTTCAGGCGCGACGAAACTCAGCATTAATTTTCTCATGGAATCGCCAGCCGTGATTTGATGCTGTAACTCATAATGGATCGTGGAGGCCATATCGCCCTTGACTGTAAAATTTTCGGCCAGAGCAGGTCCTGCTGCCATTAGCATCATGATCATAAAAATGGTTTTCAAGCTTCTCATCATCGGATTTCTCCCTTAGCAAATGTTTTGTTCCGGTGAATAATAGCTGAGATGCGCAACGAATGTCAATAGAAACAAATTGGAAGAAAATTATACCTTTCGTCAGTAAATACATTACGTTAACGGGCTTCAACAAAATTGTAATTGACAATGGATCAATTATGGATAACTTAGCTCAAAGTTTGATGTAGAAAAGACATCGTCAATAAGGAGGATAATAGATGCTGACAGTGACAGATAAGGCCTTGGAAGTCATTAAAGACTTTCTCAAGGACAAAAATGCCGATGCGGCGATTCGCATTACCATGTCCATAGGGTGATCGGGGCCCGCCTTGGGTATGGCTCTGGACGAGCCTAAAAATGAAGATGAAGTGATTGATGAAAAAGGGACCAAGTTCATCATTGAAAAAGATCTTTTAAACCAGGTTAAACCGATCAACATTGATTTCATTACATCGCCCCAGGGAGCAGGTTTTAAATTAACCGCCAACCTGGCCGAAGGCGACGGTTGCGGTTCCTGCAGTTGCCATTAAATCCAAGGGGGAGAATCTTCTCCCCCTTTTTTTTAACACCATGATTAAAGACGACCCCATCATTAAAAAGCTAGACACAGCCGACGACCTGCTTTCGCGTGGAAAATACGAAGAAGCCATTGCTCTCTTAAAAACCATTCATGGAATTTATCCACGAGACGAATCCGTGCTGCTTCGTCTGGCCTGGGCATCCTGGGACAGCGGAGATAAAGAACGCTCTGTTGGATACTGGGAACTGCTGCTGGATGGCGAGCTTCAGCGCAAAGTTTTCACCGGTTTTGCTTATGATGAACTGGTGCGGATTTACAAGCAGGAACATCAAATCGAAAAGCTGGTTGCCCTTTGCGAAAAAGCCGTCCGTGTTCAACCGGACGATATCGGATTGCTGGAAGAACTGGGAACAGCCTATCTTCTTTCCGGCCGGCACGGTCAGGCTTGTGACGTCTTTAAAAAACTAACATCAAAAGAAGAAGACAATCCCGCCTTTTATTGCCGTTTGGGTGAAGCGCTCTTTGCCGCCGGGCGCGCCAGGGAAAGCGAAGCTGCTTATTTGCGGGCGAGTGAAATGGATCCCGGGCAGGTTGACCGTTATTATTTCAAACTTGCCGATCTGTTTGCCAGAGACGGACGACACGCGGAGGCTGAAAGGCTGCTGGAAAAATGTATAGCCTCCAATCCAGCTAAATCAATCTACTACTGCTACCTGGGAGACGAACTGATCGGCCTGGGCAAGACCGATGAAGCTCTGCGTGCCTACGAAACAGCCGCCAAGCTCGATTCCGGCAGCGCCGGCACTTACTACAATCGGTTGGGCAATACCTTCATGAAAGAAAAACGATTCGACCGGGCGGCTGACGCTTTTCAAAAAGCCATTGATTATGAAGCCCTGCCCCCCTACCGCAAAAATCTGGCAGCCGCACATAAAGCCATGGGACAAACATAACCTGAATGAGAAACTCTGCAGCAAGA
>CAYVFA010000115.1:0-5162 GCA_964450075.1 uncultured Smithella sp. | reverse complement strand
CCGCACATAAAGCCATGGGACAAACATAACCTGAATGAGAAACTCTGCAGCAAGAAGGCATCGTCAGGAAGAACTTCTAAACTTTTTGCTGTTTGCGTAAAATGCCATTAAACACATGATAAAAACTTTCATGTTCGGCCAGGGATTTCTTAAAGATAACCTCAACGTTGTCCATCTGGCTTTTATTAATAATGACATTAACGCTTTTGTTGTATGCCGACATATTGTCCAATGTTTTCAAAGTCGCGCTGACCAGCACGACAAACGTCTGCCTGCGGGTCACCATCGGTAAGCCTTCCAGATTCCACACAATGCTGTTGACATTGCCTGCGGGCGTATCAAAATTTTCATTGACGAAGATGACGCTGAAAATTTGAAAACGCATGAATTTGATGGCTTCCCCGCAAGACTTCGCTTCCACAACCGCATACCCCATGCTTTTCAGCATGTTGACGATTTTATTCCGGGCCGCTTCATCCTGCTCACAAACCATCGCCGTGTCGCCTTCCGGCGCCATGAAACCAAAAGGACGTCCTTCGGATTCATCCTTTGCATTCACCGATGCTGCTGTTGTACCTTCACCAGACATATTCATCTCCTTCGCACTTCATTATTGGCAAAGTATTATGTTATTTCTTTTGCCAGGGAGGGACATTGGTTTGCGGCTTGCCGTAGCCTTGATCGACTTCCAGTTTCCCGATATCCGTTGTTTTTTCACCGCGGGTGTTCTTGATGGAATCAATACCCCGGTTGACATTCGATTTATTGGAGGCGTAAGCCTTGGCCGTATCTTCTGAAATCAGCCCCTTCTGATAAAGATCCACGATACAGCTGTCAAAGCTCATCATGCCAAAAGCCTTGCTCTGCTCCATAATATCGTAAAACATCTTCCCTTCGGATTCACCGTGCAGAATCGTATCTTTAACCCGTAAATTAGATCCCAGCGCTTCAAAAGCGGCAACCCGTCCGCCGCCTTCCTTGGGCAGCAGGCGCTGGCAGATAATCCAGCGGACGGTATCGGCCAGACGGATGCGGATTTGATTTTCTTCCTCCGACGGGAACATACCTAAGATACGATTGATGGTAGAGCCGGCGTCAACCGTATGCAGCGTACTCAAAACAAGATGGCCGGTTTCCGCGGCGGAAAGCGCGATTTCGACGGATTCGCGGTCGCGCATTTCACCGACCAGCACCACTTTGGGCGCCTGACGGAGCGCGGCGCGCAGGCCACTGGAAAAATTGTCGAAGTCCTTGCCCATTTCCCGCTGATTGATGGTGGCCTTTCGCTGCCGGTGCGTAAATTCAACCGGATCTTCCAGCGTAATAATATGGATGGATTTCTGCTCATTGATTTCATTAATAACTGCGGCAAGCGACGTGGATTTTCCACTGCCGGTGGACCCGGTGACCAGAACAATGCCATTCTTTTCATTGGCCACACGGTAATAGGCATCCGGCAGTTTCAAGTCGGCACAGGAGGGGATCGTGGTTTCCAGTTTTCTTAAAACAATCGAGTAGTGACCGCGCTGTGAGAAAATATTAACGCGGAAACGCGCGACACCGGGCAGTTCATAGGATAAATCGCACGAGCCTGTCGTCAATAGATCGTTGAGCAGACGGTGATCCTGATTAATCAGGTTCAGGGCAAAAATTTCCGTCTGAAACGGCGTTAATTTTGCAAAAGGCGGCGTCAAATCAACACCGACCAGCTGGCCTGAAGCCTCCACCTGAAAAGGCTTATCCACCGTCAGATTCAGATCGGAAATGCTGCGCTGGGATTCCAGCATCTTCATCAAGATATGGTCAATTTCCTGTTTTCTCATAAGTAAACCTCGATATGTCTTATGCTTCGGTAAAGTCCGTGGGCGGATTTTTCAGGAGCTGTCGGAATTTTGTTTTATCGTTGGCCTTGTTGTATGCTTCTTCACCACTGATCCACCCCTTGCTGACCAGATCCATAATCGCGTCATCCAGCAATTGCATGCCGTATTTTTTACCCGTTTGCATCATGGAAGGAATCTGGAAGGTTTTGGACTCGCGGATGAGATTGCGCACCGCCGAAGTCGCAATCAGAATTTCCATCGCCGCGCAACGCCCTTTCTTATCAATTCTTTTAAACAGAACCTGAGCGATAACCGCACGCAGACCATCGGCCAGTGTGGAACGGATCTGCATTTGCTCACTGGAGGGGAATACCTCGATGATTCGGTCAACCGTCTTGGGCGCGCTGGTCGTGTGCAGGGTGCCGAAAACAAGATGGCCGGTGGAAGCCGCTTCCACAGCCAGGGAGATCGTTTCCAGATCGCGTAATTCGCCGACCAGAATAATATCCGGGTCTTCACGCAGGGCACCGCGCAATGCCGAACTGAATGTTTTGGTATGAACGCCCACTTCCCGGTGGTTCACCACGCAACTCTGGCTCTGATGAACAAATTCAATCGGATCTTCAACCGTGATAATATGGTCTTTACGGGTACGGTTGGCTTCATCGATGATGGCCGCAAGCGTTGTCGATTTACCGGAGCCTGTCGGTCCGGTGACCAGAATAAGACCGCGAGGCAACTGAGCCAGCTTGGCGCAAACCGGGGGCAATGCAAGCTGCTCACAAGTCAATATTGTGCTGGGAATTTCACGGAAGATGCCGGCAATCCCGTATTTCTGCTGGAAAAAATTTGCGCGGTAACGGGCCAATCCCGGAATTTCATAGGCAAAATCAACATCTCCCGTTTCTTCAAATACCTTAATTTTATTCTCGGGTGTTATTTCATACAAAAGAAGTTTTAAAGCTTCGTTGGTGAGCACATCGTATTTGATCCGTTCAAGATCACCTCGTATTCTGATGACCGGCTGCTGGCCTGAAACAAGATGGAGGTCGGATGCACCCTGTTCATGCATCAACTGAAAAAAAGCGTCGATTTTTGCCATGGCTGTCTCCCGTGTATTTTATTTTTAATCTAAAAAAACGGCTGTTATCAAGATTTTTTTGTAGAGCGGTCAATCCATCGCATATTTAATAATCCGATGATCTTCAATACGGGTGCGAGTATAGAAAAAACGGGGCTGTTTTGTCAAGCCAAGATTAGGATTAAAGGATGAAACTTGCTCTTTCAACCCTCGTCTTTTTGCCAACTAATTCTTGACACTGGAGGAAACTAACTATATGCTCGCCTCGTTTTTTCGGCAGGGGATGTAGCTCAGCTGGGAGAGCGCGGCGTTCGCAACGCCGAGGCCAGGAGTTCGATCCTCCTCATCTCCACCAAGCCTTAAATCCAATACAGTCCAAAGAAGTCCACGAAACCCGCTTCCAGAGCGGGTTTTTTGTTGTCTGTTGTCTCAATATTTTATTGACATATCATATTGTTATACTTATACTCCGCACCACCATTAGTAAAATCTTAACCGATTTTTGAATTTTAGTATCTTCGACCTGCCATCTGGTTTAAGGAATTGAACATGGAAAACCACTGGATTCCCGGCGTCAACCAAAACGGGCGCTATGGCCGCTGGGCCTTTGCTGAATTGACGGAAGTCTATCAAATTGAAGCTGATTTTAAAGCGAAAATTGAAAAAAGAGTTTGATGAGATGATCAGGAAAGTTTCCGGTTGAAGGCTTTGAGCAGAGGGCGGATGCGCTCTACTTCACTAAACGGTATTGTATGATAACGGCAGACCGTCTTTCAGCTTTTATGGCAGGGGGCTTTTCCCCAAGGAATAGAACATGGCGGGATACAACAATAAACATGATCTGACCTCCGAACAGGTCAATCTGCTGATTGGTGAAGGGGAAGGACTGTCTGTAGAGTTCAAGGAGCATTACTCATCACGAATAGATGAAGACATCGTGGCTTTCTCCAATGCAAAAGGCGGTGACGTTATCCTGGGTGTGCGCGATGATGGGACCATTACCGGCGAACACCTGACGAATGACCTGAAAGCCAAAATAAACAGCCTGGCCAGAAACTGTAAACCCTCCATTGTGGTTGATATCATTCAGGTCGGCAAGGTTGTCGTGATTCTTGTGCCAGAGGGAACGGAAAAACCTTACGCCTGTGGTTCCGGATATTACCGGAGGCTGGATGCTACGACACAAAAAATGAGCCATGACGAACTACGCATCATGTTTGCGGACAATGAACCGCTGCCGTTTGAAGAAAAAATCGTCCGCAATTTTTCCTTTGACGATATTTCAAAGGCAAAGGTTAACGCGCTTGTAAAAGAGGCGGGTATCCGTATCAGCAAAACCGCCGTGCCGGAATTCTGCGCAGCCTTCGTGTAGCCGGTGCCGGGGGTGTAAAAAATGCCGGCATTCTTTTCTTTGCCAAAGACGTCTATGGCTGGCTACATCAGTCCCAAATGACGCTTCTGGCGTTTAAAGGAACGGACAGAGACCATATTTACGATCGCAACGATGTTCAGGATGATCTGCTGACGCAATTCAACGAAGCGGTTATTTTCCTGAAAAAGCACCTGAACGTCAGAAGCGTGATCCGGGGCGTCAATCGTGAGGACATTTATGAAATCCCGCTTGAAGTATTGCGCGAAGCGCTGGTCAATGCCCTGATGCACCGCGACTACAGCATTGCCGGCACACAAATCAGCGTCGAAGTCTATGATGATCGTGTGGAAATCGCCAATCCGGGAGGATTGCCCAAAGGTCTTTCCCTGAAGGATCTCGGCAAAGTATCCGTACGGCGTAATGAACTTATCGCGGATCTTTTCTTCCGCCTGCACAAGGTTGAACGCATCGGCATGGGTATCCGGAAGATGAAAGAGACCATGCTTGCGGCGGGTCTGCGCGAGCCGGCTTTTGTCCCGGATGGATTTTTTCGGGCCATCTTCTATCGTTTACCGGAATTTGCCTTGAAAGAAGATATTGGCAAGCAACCGGCAAAGGGGTGGGCGGAAAGTCCGCGGGGGTTGGTAGAAAAGTTGGTAGAAGGGTTAGTAGAAAATCAGAAGAAAATATTAATGCTGGTGACTCATAATCCTTATATTTCAAAGAAAGCTATGTCCAAAGAGATCGGCATCAGCACCACGGCAATTGATAAAAATCTGACCGTACTAAAACAAAAAGGCCTGCTTAGCCGTATTGGTCCGGATAAAGGCGGGCATTGGGAAGTGATTAAATAGTGGATGGTGAATAGTGGATCGTGGATGGTGAA
>CAYVFA010000114.1:0-7914 GCA_964450075.1 uncultured Smithella sp. | reverse complement strand
TTCAAGGCAGAATAATCAGTGGCGTATGGCCTTCATACACCAGTTCGTTGACCAGAAACCTTCTGAAAATCTGGTCAAAAAGCAACCTGGAGCCTCTTTGAAGCACGATAAACTCATTGGCTTTTTCAGAAATCAGATTTTTCAGACTGATTAATTCATCATTGCCATGATAGAGATCACAGGCGGTGTCTCTATTTTCCGAATATAATTCCGCAAGTTCTTTCAGATACTTTTCGGTGGCACTCGGATCATCATCGGCGGTGATGAATGAAAAAAAAGTTATTTTTTTAATTTCTTCTTTGGTGAATTTCAGAAACTTATTGAACTCAAACAGGTTCAGAGGATATTTTTTTTGAACAGCGACATGAATGGAGTCATGTGAACAGCAGGGGGCATTTTGCGGCATGGCGACAATCACGTTGTTGATGCCGTCAATGACTTTGACGGCTTCACTGCCGAGGAATACTTTCTTGAGCAATCCTGTCTCTTTAATGCCCAAAAACACCAACTGGCTGAAATGCTGCCGGAGCAGTTCGTTTAACACCACGACCAGAGGTTTTTCCGAGGCCATATACCTGGCGGATGCCCCCGGAGGAAGAACAGCTTGAGACAGCGCCTTCAAGTGGTTCAGAGCATCTACATTGGCAATGGACGAGATTTTTTTTCTGCTTTCGGATGGCGTCATGGCCGGAAGCAAGACGGGCGTGCTGTGAAGCAGGATGAGATCAGCCTTTGTTCTCACGCTCCAATCATAGGCAAATTGAAGCAGGTGTTCGGAATACTCGGAAAAATCAACCAGTACGATGAATCTTTTTTTCATGTTTATCCCTCCACCCTCATCATTTTCCCAAATAGCTTTTATCATGCCGTGAACTGGTTTGTTACTTGTGAACGACGGGTGTATCATAAAGCATGCTTCTGATGGTTTCACGATGAGCGGCCGCCGCGTTGCAGGCCATCTCATCCCCCGCCGTCACCACCTCGGCAAGGGCGACGCCTACTTCAGCTTCACCGGCGGCAACAACCGTTGCACCCGCCTGACGCAAACTAGCGGCATCACGAAGGTGGACACAACGCACCAGAACATGCATATCCGGGTTGATGCGGCGCGCTTGTTTGATGACATCAGATGCATCTTCAATATCCGTGCTCAAAATCAGACTGCCGGCCTTGTCAATACCGGCATCGGCCAGCGTTCCCGGGCGCAGGACATCCCCATACAACGCATGATGCCCTTCAGCCTGTAACGAGCGGATCGTGTCAAAATTGAGATCGATCACCATCACCTCGACCCCGCGGTCCAGGAGGAGTCGATGCACGATTTTTCCGACCGGCCCGTAACCGACCAGGATGCAATAGTTGGGGTTCACCGTCTCACTCCGGCCCTCTTTAAGCGGCGCAACCTCTTTTTTCCTCCATGAAGAAATTCTTCGAGCGCCGGCGTAAACATAGGGGTTTAACGCGATGGAAATGATGGAGGCCGCCACCAAGGCGTTCCATCCGTCGTCATTAATGAGACCAAGACCGAGCGCGACTGTCCCCAGAATAAAGCTGAATTCGCCCACCTGTGAAAAGGCCGCGCCAATCGGAATGGCCGTCGCCACAGGCTGGCCTAACGCCCGCACCGTGATCATAGCAGCAAGGGGTTTCACAATAACAACCACAAAAAGAACGGCTGCGATGACGAGTGGAACCTGAATCAGGCTTTTCGGATCAAACAGCATGCCGACTGAAACAAAGAAGAGCACGGCAAAAGCGTCCCGCATCGGTAGTGCGTCGTTGGCCGCCCTGGCGGCAAACTCGGAACGGCCGACAGCCAGACCGGCCAGAAATGCGCCCAACGCCATCGAAACCCCGAATATCTTGGCGGAGCCGACAGCAATGCCCACCGCAAGCACCAGCACGGCCAGCGTGAAAAGCTCGTGGGAACGGGTTTTTGCGATATGCTCCAGCGCCCAGGGAATCACCCATGTCCCCAGCACGATCACAAGACCGACCAGTGCCAGAATTTTTATTCCGGCCAATCCCAGAACCCATCCGATGCTTAATTCGGCATTGGCATTTTGTGAAAAAAGAAGCGGTAAGAGGAGCAGAAGCGCCACTGTGAGAATATCTTCCACAACCGTCCAGCCGATGGCAATATGACCGATTTTGGCATGCAAATCATGCCACTTTGCCAGCACCAGTGCCATCACAACCGTACTGGCTACTGAAATGGCCATTCCCAGAATCAATCCGGACGTCCAGTTCCAGCCCAGGAGATGCAAAATAGACGCGAGGGCCAGTGTGGAAAGGGTGCTCTGAATCAAAGCACCCGGGATGGCCACACGCCACACCGCAATCAGTTCCTTTAAATTAAAGCGCAATCCGATTCCAAACAGGAGCAGGATGACGCCGATTTCAGCAAATTGTTCGGCAATTGTCCGATTGACGACAACACCGGGCGTGAAAGGCCCGACCATCACGCCCGCAATCAGGTAGCCGATGATGGGAGATAACTTCAGACGAATAGCGACATAGCCGAATGCAAGCGCGCCGGCCAGACCGACAACAAAAGTAAGCAATATACTCAATTCATCCATAGTTATCTTCAACCCTTCTTAATCAACACCACCGGCCAGATCAGCAATCATCTTATTGAATTTTGCCGGGTCGTCAAGCTTGCCTCCCTCGGAGATCACCGCCATATCATACAAAAACGTCGTATAGTCCTTCAGAACTTCCGCCTCTTTGTTCATCTCATAGATTCCCTTGATCTTCAAGAGAAGAGGATGGTTCATATTCACCTCCAGAACCCGCTTGCTTTGCGGGACGTCCTGGCCGCTGGCCTTAAGAATTTTCTCCATGTAGGCACTCATATCATAAACATCTCCTGAAAGACAGGCGACAGAATTTTTCAGATGGGTGGAGAGTTTGACGTCCTTGACCTTTTCGGCCAGACTCGATTTGATGAATTCGAACAGGGTGCCGTATTCCTCTTTTTTCTTATCGTCTTGCTTGTCCAGATCAAGATCCCCCTTCTCCGCGCTCTTGAAGGTCTTTTTCTCATATTCATGGAGGTCCCGGATGACCCATTCGTCGATGGGATCGGTCATGAGAAGCACTTCGATATCCTTTTCTTTCAGCTGCTCCAAATGCGGGCTGTTGATGAGCGTGGCAAGGCTTTCGCCGGTAATGTAATAAATGTCCTTCTGATCTGTGTCCATCCGGGCGACGTAGTCTGCAAGGGATACCCATTTCCCATCGGATTTGGTTGTCTTGTAGCGCATCAAAGCGGCAATTTTATCCTTGTTCTCGAAATCCTGGGAGATCCCCGCCTTGAAGATATGAGCAAATTCCTTGTAGAAGGTTTCGTATTTTTCCTGATCGAGGCCTGCCAGAAGCTCCAGCACTTTCTTGACCAGGTTCTTCTTAATATTCCGTACAAGGGTATCCTGCTGGAGAATCTCCCGGCTGACATTAAGGTTGAGGTCCGGGGCGTCAACCACGCCCTTCACAAAGGCAAGGTATTGCGGCATTAACTCCTTGCAGTTTTCCATAATGAACACCCGTTTGGAATAGAGCTGTATCCCGTGCTTCTGCTCATGGGTGAAAAGATCAAAAGGCGCTTTGGAGGGAATATACAGCAGGGCGCTGTATTCCGTCGTCCCTTCGAGTTTCATGTGAATGTGGGCCAAAGGCGGGTTCCAGTCATGGCTGACGTGCTGGTAGAATTCGTTGTGTTCCTCTTCGGAGACTTCATTTTTGTCCTTTGTCCAGATCGCCTTCATGGAGTTGAGGGTCTCTTCCCTGATGACCTTTTGCGTCTTGTCCTTTTCCGGTTTACCATCCGCATCCAGAACCGGTTCCGTTTTTTCCACGTCCATGACAACGGGATAACCCACAAAGTCCGAGTGCCGCTTGATGATACCGCGGATGGTCCACTCATCGGTGAAATCCTGATCATCCGCATCCACCTTTTTCAGTTGCAGCGTGATGGTCGTCCCGCGGGTTTCCTTATCAAAGTCTTCGATGGTGTAGGAACCATCTCCGGCGGATTCCCACCGGCATCCCTTTTCGCTTCCCGCGGCACGCGTCGTCAGCGTGACCTTTTCGGCGACGATAAAGGCGCTGTAGAAGCCGACGCCGAACTGGCCGATCAGCTCCGGTGTAACTGTTTCCTGATTCTTTGCGGCGCCCACGGCTTCCAGAAATCCTGCCGTTCCGCTCTTGGCGATAGTCCCGATATTGTCCACAACTTCATCATAGGTCATGCCGATTCCATTATCCGATACTTCCAAGGTATTCTTTTCCTTATTACGGGTAATCTTGATCTTCAACTCCGTGTCCGTGCCCATGATGTGGGACTCCGTCTGCGCCTTGAAGCGCAGCTTGTCGAGAGCATCGGATGCATTGGAGACAAGTTCCCGCAAAAAAATTTCCCGGTGAGAATACAGCGAGTTGATGATAATATTCATCAGTTGCTGAACTTCTGTTTTAAACTGATGGGTCTGCTTTGTTCCTTCCATAAGGCCTCCTGATATATATGATTGATTTTTATTTGATATAACGATTACCCATAGGATCGTTTCGATCTTATATATGGCTATCATTCTCCGGTTGTCAAGTGAGATGCCGCGGGATGTTTTGGTTACAGAAGAAACTCGTGCCCAATCAATCTTTACAATGATAACGAATCAAGATAACAAATAGATTGACTGCATACAACGTTTTGATATGATGCAGACGATGATCAATCCAGGGTTTCGACAAACACCACTTCTCTGGGCACTTTATAGGCAGAAAGGTAATTGCGGCAATGCTGGATGATTTCTTTTTCGTCCGTTAAATCACCTGTTTTTTTGACGATGAGCGCTTTAACAATTTCTCCTCTCATGGCGTCTTTTTCACCGATAACCTTTGATGCGACAACAGCCGGATGCAGAGCCAGGATCAATTCCAGTTCTTTGGGGTAAACATTAAAACCGCTGGTAATAATCATGCGTTTCTTCACGCCAACCAAAAAGACGTAGCCCTCCTCATCCATATAGGCCAGATCGCCTGTGGACAGCCAGCCATCATGAATGACGCTGGCTGTGGCTGCTTCATCCTTGTAGTAACCCTGCATGACCACATTGCCGCGAACGACGAGTTCGCCTGTCACACCCGCCGGCAGTTCAAACCCGGCATCATCAAGAACTTTCGCCGCAACACCCGGAAGGACCGTTCCGATCGACCCGTATTTCTGCACGCGATCAGGCCAGGTGAAGATACAGCAGGGAGATGTTTCCGTCAGTCCGTATCCTTCCAGCACCCGGAAGCCCAGATGCTTTTCACACTCGGCAAAGATTTCCGGCGGCATGGCTGAACCTCCCGTGATACCCAGGCGCAGCATACTAAGATTGTAGTCTTTCAGTTTTTCAAAGAACAGCATTCCCATAAAGAGGCGCGGAACAGCTGTGACATAGGTAACCTTTTCCTTTTGAATCGTTTTAAAGATGCCTTCCATCGTAAAGCGATCCATGACCACGATCGCTCCTCCTAAACTGATGGGACACAGCATATTTACGGCAGCGCCGAAGGAATGGAAGAGCGGAATAACGGCCAGGGATCGATCATCTTTTGTGCCGCCGCAGATCGTGCGCAGCAGATCCGCCTGTGTGGCCAGATTATTGTACGTTAAGACAGCACCAAGAGGTTTCCCCGTAAGACCTGCGGTATAAATCATCACGGCCGGATCATTCCCCTGAAGTTTCGGTGCATCCACCGGAACCGATCCGCTATGGATGATCTCATGAAAAGGAGACCCGGAATTCAAGCCGGTCGTCGTAATCAAGTTCTGACAAAGGGGCAGCTCCCCTTGGATGGCATAAAACCGCTTTGCCAGGTTCTCTGCTGTAATGAAGACTTTGGCGTCACAATTCTCAAGCAGATATTGAAGTTCATAGGAGGTGGACATGACGTTGAGCGTAACCGCGACGGCGCCAAGCCTTAAAGCGGCGAAGTAGGAGATAATAAACTCCGGGCAGTTGGCAAGCATGATGGCAACGTTATCGCCCTTCCGGATGCCAAGCTTCTGCAGGTGATGAGCAAGAGCCTCCACAAAGCGGTTCAGGTCTTGATAGGATATATGTTTACCGTCATAAATAACGGCCGGATTTTCCGGATAGCGCCGGGTTGTTTCACAAAGCAGCTTTTCCATGTTCATGTTGTCTGATGATTCTCCTTCGCTCATCTGGGATTAAGGCCATCCTTTTTAGATGCCGAAGTATAGGAGGGTGGTTTTTAGTTGTCAAGAAACTTTCAAAATGAGATTACAAATTATTCTTGACACAATGGAAAATACGCGATGAATGAAATGGCAGAAAATTCAAAGGGACAATGGGGTATCGTGGAAAATAAAAATCAAACCGGTTTATTGAACAGAAGGCAACTTCTGAAAGCGGGCGCGGCAACCGGCCTGTATTTCGCTTTTCCTTCCGGCGCTGAGTGCGGCGCTCTGCCCGGATACAACAATATTGCAGCGCCTGATAACAAGGCTTTGCATCTTATCCATTGCCATATCATCGATGTTGTTCAAGGTATTGTTCAGCGGGAAAAAACCGTTGTGATCCGCCGTGGCCTGATCGATGCGGTAACCGACGGGCCGCCGGCGCCTGAGAAAGGGGCTGTGGTCGTTGATCTGAAAAATCAATATTTGATGCCGGGACTGATTGATGCCCATTGTCACAGCACTCTGACCAGTGAATCACAGTTAGATGTTTTCGGCGTCTTCACAACGCTTCGGCAGTTCAAAAGAAACTTCATTCAACAATTTGCTCACGGTGTGACAACCATCCGCGATATGGGAGCAATGCCCAAAATGCTTCAGGATGGTCTCACGATGATCGCCAAAGGCGACATCATTGGGCCACGGGTGGTCTATTGTAACGCGTTTACCAATATTCATGGCGGTCATCCGGACATTGATCCTGGGGATCTCTCTATCTTTTCCGGATTGGTTATGGCTTTTACCGGCAGTCCCTATTTATGGTTTAAAGATATCCGGGAACTGGAAGAAGGGATGAAGCAAAACAGTGTCGGCGCGTCGTTTATCAAGCTGACGATGGATCATCAATCATTGATGTGCGGACTTTCGGATATTCCTGTCTATTCCGACGAGCATCTCAGCGTCATCATGAAATTTGCGCGGGAGCATCATCTGCCAATCGCCGGACACATTCACACCAAGTTTGGTTTTGACCGCGCGCTGCGCTTTGGGCTCAATTCGATGGAACATTCGGTTGCGGATGCCCGTCTTTCCGACCAGGAAATCCTGGAAATGGCTCAGAAGAAAATCGCGATTGTTCCTACAATGATTATTGCGCAGATGCTGGCCGCCGAGGAAGCTTACGGTACGCTCCCGCCGCAGTATCGCACGGACTTTATTGCCAATGAAATGACCATCCGCCGTCAATACCTGAACTCCGAACTAAGCGATGTTATCGAGCCATCGATTCATCAGGCCAACATGGCCTCTCTTACAAATTATCAAAAGTTTGGCTGCAATAATTTGTATTCCAAAGGCTTATTTTTAGCGCGTCCCGACATATATTTTAATATTCTGCTTCGGGGGCCGGGAAATCTTTTAAAAATGAAGCAGGCAGGCGTATTGATCGGCTGCGGCACGGATTCGGGGGTGCCGTTCATCTATCACGGAACACTCTGGCGGGAAATGGAGATGCTGGCGCGCATGGGCTTCAGCAACAAGGAAATATTGCAGTGCGCCACGATTAATAATGCCCGGATTCTGCAGATGGCGGATAAAATCGGGTCGATTGAAAAAGGGAAATTTGCGGACATGGTCGTGCTGAGAGAAAATCCGCTGGATAAGCTTGAAACCTGCCGTTTCCCACAACGGGTGATCAAAGACGGCCGAGTTTATGATGTAACTGT
>CAYVFA010000113.1:0-7914 GCA_964450075.1 uncultured Smithella sp. | reverse complement strand
CCGGCTGAACCAGCGAAAGTTTAGCGATGACATTGCCGAAGAGACCTTCGAGCATGATGATGATGCCGAACACCATGGTGGTGGCGCCGACAACGGCGGTGCCGATCAACACGGGCTTGGCTGTCGCTTTAAAGGTATTGCCCGCGCCATCCGCAGATTCCAGGAAGTGCTTGGCCAGTTCAAAGTCAGGTGCAATGCCATATTCTTTTTTCACGATATCTTTCGTATCGGGGCGGGATTCGATCAGGGACAGCTCATAAATGGACTGCGCATTGTCGGAAACCGGACCAAAACTATCGACCGCGATGGTGACGGGGCCCATGCCCAGGAAGCCGAAGGCCACCAGACCGAACGCAAACACGGGCGCGGCAAATACGAAGGCCGGGGGCATAATCGCCATAACGGCCGCCTGTTTCGATACCATGTAGGCAACGAACATCAAGAACATAATAACCATACCCAGCCAGAAACCGGAGAAGTTACCGGCAACCAGACCGGAAAGAATGTTCAATGAGGCACCGCCCTGTTTGGAAGCGTTAACAACTTCTTCGCAGTGACGGGATGAGGTACTGGTGAATATTTTGGTAAATTCCGGAATCAAAGCGCCGGCGATGGTTCCGCAACTGATGATTGTGGCCAGTGCCCACCACAAACCTTCATACTGCGCAGTCTGGTCTCCCAGCAGGTAATAACTGGCGATAAAGGTAATGGCGATGGAAACGATCGAAGTAATCCAAACCAGGTTGGTCAGGGGATGTTCGAAGTTAAATTCTTTCTTGCCACCAAAAGCGGCCTTGCTGATACCGTCATTGATGAAGTAAGAGGCAAGCGACGTCAGGACCATGAGGATTCTCATGGCGAAAATCCAGATAATCAACCGGCCACCCATTTCAGGGTTGTCTTTCAGCGCTAAAGCCAGAAACGTAATGAGGGCAACACCGGTTACGCCGTAGGTTTCAAAACCATCCGCAGAGGGACCGACGCTGTCACCAGCATTGTCACCCGTACAGTCGGCAATAACACCGGGGTTTTTCGGATCGTCTTCGGGAAGATGGAAGACGATTTTCATGAGGTCGGAACCAATGTCGGCAATCTTCGTGAAGATACCACCGCAGATACGCAGAACGGAAGCACCCAGGGATTCACCAATCGCGAAACCGATGAAACATGCGCCAGCCACATGCTGGGGAATGTAAACCAGAATGATGAGCATGACGAGCAGCTCAATGCTGACCAGAACAAGTCCAACGCTCATACCGGAACGCAGGCAGATGTTGACGATGTTGAGGGGATTTCCGGAAAGAGAGGCGAAAGCGGCGCGGGAGTTAGCAACCGTGTTGATCCGAATACCGAACCAGGCCACCGCATAGGAGCCAAGAATACCGATGATGGAAGCAATCAGGATGATGACCACGGCTGATGATCCCATCTCCGCAAGAACGCCGAAATAGTAAATAATACAAATGGCAATCAGAACCCATAATGCAAACAGGAATTTACCCTGCTGCAAAAGATAGGTCTTACAAGTTTCCCAAATGGTCTGGGAGACATCCAGCATAGACTTGTGCGCGGGCAGAGCCTTTGTCTGCGCGTACTGCATGAAACCGAATCCCAGGCCGATCAAGCAGATGAGCAACCCGAAGTTAAGAATCGTCGTGCCACCCAGGGAGCCACCAAAAAACGTAATCTTAGTCAAATCGGGCAACAGAATGTTTGCTTCACCGGCAAAAGCGGTGCCGGCCATGAGCAGCAACATCAAAGTGCTCAGTAAAAATGTCCAAATACTTCTTTTTTCTTTAAACATTAACTAGTCCTCCTTCTTTAGAAAATTGATATTTTTTGTCTGGTACTTGCCTATGGCTTTCTGCAGACCGTTCAAAACAATTTCAGCACTTGCATCGGCTGCCCATTGAAGCAATTCCGGCAACACGATTTGTTCTTCCTTCCGAAAGGGCTCCAACACATAACCCTCTATTCGGGATTTGTCAACTGGTTTGCCAATACCCAGTCTCACCCTGGTAAATTCAGAAGTTCCCAAATTAGACTCGATAGATGCCAGCCCTTTATGACCGGCAGTCCCTCCTCCCGCCTTCAGTCGAACTGCGCCAAAAGGCAAGTCGAGATCATCGTGAATAACGATGAGATTGCTGATATCCGTTTTAAAGAACGACTGTAACTGCCTTACCGCAGTACCACTCAAATTCATGAATGTTTGAGGCTGGGCCAGCAGAACATTGTTTCCGCCGATGCTTCCTTTGCCCCACAATGCATTGAAACTCTTCTGTTTCAATGGTATTTCCAGCTGGGCGCCAAGCCTATCCAGTGCCATAAACCCGATGTTGTGCCGGGTCGGCGCGTAGCGTTTCCCCGGATTACCCAGGCCGACAATCAGATGCGACATTTGCTCCCTCTCTCTTCGAAAACGAATAAATATTTTTGCCAAAGCAGAGGGAAGCATGATCTCCCGCCCAATTTCTGATCCATCAACTCGCAACAAGCGAAAGCGAATTGAAGATCATCCCGCGGAAACGGGATTAAAAACCTATTTTCCCTTTTCTTTCTTTTCTTCTTTTGCCGGCTCGGCTGCCGGAGTTGCCGCTGCACCTTCGGCAGCAACTTCTTCAGTTGCTTCTACCTTCACAACCTTGACTGCGGCAACCGAAACAACAGCGGCGTCCAGCGGATCGAGATGGGTCAGGCCTTCAGGAATTTTAATGTCTTTAACTTTAATGGAATGACCGATATCAATGCCTGTAATATCCACATCAATATGATCAGGCAGATCCGCCGGCAGACACAAAACTTTCACTTCACGCTTGATATGCTGAAGTTCTCCGCCGTTTTCCACGCCAATGGCTTTACCTGTAAAATTCAGCGTAACGTCAAATTCAAGCTTCTTTTTCATATCCACTTCATAGAAATCAGCGTGAAACATTTTGCCGGTCAAGGGCTGAATCTGCAATTCCTTTATTAAAGAAAGTTTTTCCAGTTTCTTGCCGCCATCATCAATAATCAATTTGATAAAGGCATGAACTTTCTTTTCTTTCCGCAGTTTCAGCAGATCACTGCTTTTTACGGCCAGCTGTATATTTTCCGTGGATCCGCCGTAAAAAATAGCCGGCACAAATCCCTGCTGCCGTAATCGGCGGGCTGGACCTTTTTTCTGTTCTTTACGGACCTGAGCCGCTAAATCGGTTATTTCCATTTACCCCTCTCCTCCTAAATAAATAATGAGCTTACTGAATCGTTATAGTATATGCGGCGCACAGCCTCGGATAACAGGCCGGATACCGACAATATCTTTATTCTTTGACAACTGGACGCCCTTTCACTCAAAGGAATCGTATCGGTAACGATAAATTCTTTAATATTAGAGCTTTCAATGCGATCAATTGCCGGACCCGATAAAACCGGATGCGTGCAACACACGGATACTTCAAGAGCGCCCGCATCTGTCAGAGCGTTGGCCGCCTGCACAACGGTTCCTGCCGTGTCAACCATATCATCCAGAATAATGACCCGTTTTCCTTTAATTTTACCTATGATATTCATTACCTGGGCTTCGTTGGGACCTTCTCTTCGTTTATCGATAATGGCCAGAGACGCCCCCAATCGCTTGCCGAAAGCCCGTGCTCTTTCCACGCCACCGGTATCCGGTGATACAACCACTGTATTATCCTCATAATTCCTTTTCATGTAATCAATCAAAACCGGTGTCGCAAAAAGATTATCCACGGGAATATTGAAGAATCCCTGAATCTGGCCGGCATGTAAATCCATGGATAAAAGGCGTTGGGCGCCTGCAGTGGTAATCAGATCCGCGACTAATTTTGCTGAAATGGGCGCGCGGGGAGCGACTTTGCGATCCTGTCTGGCATATCCATAATAAGGAACGACAGCGGTAATACGGTCGGCCGATGCCCGCTTCATGGCGTCACTCATGATGAGCAGTTCCATCAAAGTCACATTCACCGGTGTGCAGGTGGATTGAATGATGAAAACATCCATGCCCCGTACGTTTTCATTAATCTCAACACGCGTTTCTCCATCACTGAAGGTGGTGACATTGGCTTTTCCCAGTGGTACGCCCAATTTTTCGCAAATTTTTTGTGCCAGGGATATATTGGCGTTACCTGAAAAAATCCTAATTCTTTCTAGCATTTAAATATTTCTCCGCAATATTTTATGGCTGGGGCGGGAGGGATCGAACCTCCGAATGCAGGAATCAAAGTCCTGTGTCTTACCGCTTGACGACGCCCCATCGTCCCTACATTAAATTCAAACCGAATAATTCGTCAGGAGCGAATAATGAACCGCCACTACAGTGATTGGGCAAAGAAAACCAGACCTTCTCCGGATACTTTTTTTAAAATGGCATCCCTTGCTTCTTTGGCCGATTTTTCATCTGCAAAAACACCAAAAAGCGTGGGACCACTGCCCGACATCAATGCACCCATGGCGCCTTCTTTCATCAGCATTTGCTTGAAATCATTCAATTCGGGATGAATTTTCAGAGATACGTCCTCTAAATCATTATGCAATTCCCGAATTACGTCACCCAGGGCGTAAAATCGCGGAATGCTATAACTATTTTTTTTCTTTGTCAATGTTAAATTAAGACCTGAATAAACCGCTTTTGTGGAGAGCGGAAAGGCGGGATTGATTAAAATCATGTTAAGTTTTGGCATCTCCGGCAGAACTTGCAGCTGGTCGCCGATACCAGTCGCAAAGGCTCGCCGCCCGAAAATGAAAAAAGGAACATCCGCACCGAGTTTCGCCCCGATTTTCATCAATTCAGCTTGACAAACGTTCAGTGAACATAAGTCATTTAACGCCACCAGAGTCGTTGCAGCATCCGAACTTCCGCCACCAAGACCTGCGGCAGAAGGAATTTTCTTGTTTAGAATAATTTCAACGCCACCTTGATAACCTGCATGACTGAAGAGCGCTTGTGCGGCGCGATAAACCAAATTTTGTTCATCCGTTGGAAGGTCTGTGCCGGGACAATGAAGCGCTATTCCCTCCGGACGGAGGGAATAGGTCAATTCATCATAAATGGATATTTGCTGCATGACGGAAGCCAGATCATGATAACCGTCAGGGCGCTTTTGCAGGATACGTAAAGAAAGGTTGATCTTCGCGGCCGCTGCCACTTGCATGTCAGCCCTTTTCTTTAACATAGCGCATTTTCAGTTCGTAAAGAATACCCTGAATCAGACTGGCTTCATTTGTGTCCAGATTGCCTTTGGTTTTGTCATTGAGCATATCCAGAATATCGATCGTCTGTTTGGCAGCCGGCAGGTTCTTTTCGGCCTTGCCTCCTTCATCTTCGGGAAAATCACCGAAATGAAAAAGAGCGGAAGTACTGAGAGATATGACAAAATTTGTAAAATTAACCTGCGGATAATCCGATGGATCACTGACGGGTTTGTCAACCTTCTCTTTTAAATCAGGTTTTTTTGCTGCAATCGGTTCTTTCTTTGCGTCATTCTCTTCCGAAAAACGCCGGTCTTTGATCACAAATCCCTCGCCCTTCTTATCTTCAGTCATAAAAATCCCCCCGGTATTGGTTAGGTGTGAGGCGTCAGGAAAGCTCATAGCTCGCTAGTAGCTAATGTCTCATAATGCCACACTCCTTTTACTATCCACTATCCACTATCCACTATTCACCATTCACCATTCACTACTTTTTACTGAACGTAATCTCCCCTCTGGACACGCCGATGAGGATATGGTTTCCTTCGGAGAATTTTCCGGCCAGAATATCCAGCGCCAGCGGATCCAAAATGAGCTTTTGCAGCGAGCGCTTGAGCGGCCTCGCCCCATACACCGGACTGTAACCTTGTTCGGCTATATATTTTTTCGCCGTATCTGTCAATTCGATGCTGAGCTTGCGTTCCTTAAGACGCTTGTCGATCAGGCCCAGTTGAATATCGACAATTCGATAGAGATCTTTCAGGGCCAGCGCATGGAACATAATAATATCATCGATACGGTTTATAAATTCGGGTTTAAACGTCGCCCGCAATACTTCCATTGAACGGTTCTGTTTTTCCTCGTCATCCAGCGATGGGTCCTGAATCCATTGACTGCCAACGTTGGACGTCATAATCACCACCGTATTTTTAAAATCGACCGTACGGCCATGACCGTCGGTAAGCCGGCCATCATCCAGAATCTGAAGCAGGATGTTGAATACATCCGGATGCGCTTTTTCGATTTCATCAAAAAGAAGCACACTGTATGGCTTGCGCCGGACAGCTTCGGTCAGATAACCGCCTTCGTCATAACCGACATAGCCGGGCGGAGCGCCAATCAGACGCGCCACCGCATGCTTCTCCATATACTCGGACATATCAATGCGGATCATCGCCTGTTCATTATCGAACATGAATTCCGCCAGAGCGCGGGCCAGTTCGGTTTTGCCGACGCCCGTCGGCCCCAGAAAAATAAATGATCCGATCGGCCGGTTGGGATCCTGCAAGCCGGAGCGCGCTCTTCTCAGCGCGGCAGATACCGCTCCAATGCCGTCATCCTGACCGATCACGCGCATCTTCAGGCGTTCATCCATGTGGATGAGCTTCTGCACATCGCTTTCCATCATGCGGGATAGCGGAATGCCCGTCCAGTTGGCGACGACTTCCGCCACATCTTCGGCATCCACCTCTTCTTTAAGCATCTGATTGTTCTTTTGCGTTTCTTCCAGCTTTTTCTGCTCTTCCAGAAGTTCGCGATCCAGCGCAACCAGTTTGCCGTAGCGAATCTCCGCGGCTTTCGCCAAGTTGCCTTCACGCTGGGCATGGATCTCTTCTGTTTTCAGCGATTCCATCTGACTTTTGATCTGTTGAATCTTTTTGATAATATCTTTTTCCGAAGACCAGTGAATTTTCATCTGATCCATACTGGATTTGAGTTCTGCCAGTTCCTTTTCGATCTTGTCGCGCCGCTCTTTTGCGGCTTTATCCGTGTCCTTCTTAAGCGATTGCTTTTCAATTTCCAACTGAATAATTTTCCGGTCAATCGTGTCGATCTCGGATGGCATGGAATCCAGCTCTATCCTCAGTCGCGACGCGGCTTCATCGATGAGATCCACCGCTTTGTCCGGCAAAAACCGGTCCGTTATATAACGATGGGACAGCGTAGCGGCAGCCACGATGGCCGAATCCTTGATGCGCACCCCGTGATGCACTTCATAGCGTTCCTTGAGGCCGCGCAGAATGGCGATGGTATCTTCCACTGTCGGTTCCTTGACTAAAACAGGCTGAAAACGCCGTTCCAGCGCAGCATCCTTTTCAATGTATTTGCGGTATTCATTGAGCGTCGTCGCGCCCACGCAACGCAGTTCGCCCCTTGCCAGCGCGGGCTTCAGCATATTGGATGCATCCATCGATCCTTCCGCTGCACCGGCCCCGACTACGGTATGGATTTCATCGATAAAGAGAATGATCTCCCCTTCGGAACTGATGACCTCCTTTAAAACCGCTTTCAGACGCTCTTCAAACTCGCCACGGTATTTCGCGCCCGCAATTAGGGCGCCGACGTCCAGGCCGATCACGCGTTTATTTTTCAAGCTTTCCGGCACGTCGCCATTGACGATGCGCTGTGCGAGACCTTCCACGATGGCCGTTTTGCCGACACCCGGCTCGCCAATGAGCACCGGATTATTCTTGGTGCGCCGCGAGAGCACCTGCATGATGCGGCGAATTTCCTCATCCCGGCCAATCACCGGATCAAATGAACCTTTTTTCGCGAGTTCGTTGAAATCCCTGGCATAGCGCTCAAGGGCCTGATATTTACCTTCTGGATTCGGATCAGTCACGCGCTGATTGCCACGGATATCCACCAGCACTTTAAAAATATTATCTCTGGTCACGCCGGCCTGACGCAGGATTTTCCCGGCCTGTCCTTCCTTTT
>CAYVFA010000112.1:0-7933 GCA_964450075.1 uncultured Smithella sp. | reverse complement strand
ATAGTCCGTCGCTGATCTGGCCGATGGAATAGCCTTCCTGCTGGGCGTGAATCAGGTCGGTTTTTGCAAACACGGCGCAACGCGTGGCAATCTTCGGCGTGGTACTCTGGTTGCAAAATGCGACGGTGCTGAGCGTTTCAATGCTTTTGAGATTGAGCCGCTTGGCCTGCTGATCCAGAAAGCTGCCGGTGCCGGCGGCGCAGGAAGAGTTTGAACGGAATCGTTCATAATCACCCTGCCGGTTGAACGTAATTAAACCGAAATTTTCACCTCCGATGAATAAAATGCTGCCGACGTCGGCATGATGTTTCTTCACGGCCGCAATCATGGCGATCTGAGTATCAAAGCGCAAGACGTCCTGCAGAATCTCGGGACCGGACTGGGTCATGGCGATGCCGCAGATTTTGGAAATGTCAATTCCATCGAGTATTAACCGCAGGGTGTCGGCAATGGCGCCGCGATGAAACTGGTAGAAGGATTTGATTACCGCGCCTTTTTGATTGGTGACAACGACAGACAGAGCCACCGAACCGATATCTATTCCAACGATCTGCTTCATAAGTATTATTTTCCAATGATCTTGTTTTTGTGTTAATGCTTTCCAAGCTGCCGCGGAGATTAGCATAGGTTTCTGAAATTGCCAGCGAAAATTATCATATTCTAGGATGAACGCTTTTAGTATAAAGGATGAACAATGTTTCGCTTTTTAAATGACCGCAACTTTATTTTTCTTCTGGCGGTTCTGCTCGGGTTTGCTCTGCCCGGGCCTGCGGAGTGGACTAAACTGATCATGATGCCCGCGCTGGCGCTGGTGATGACGCTTGCGACCATCAATGTTCCCAATAGCTATTTTCTCAATCCCCGGGCTATTCTGATACCGTCACTGGCCGGAATACTGATGACTTATGGAATTCTGGGTGGTGTGATTCTGGCTGCCACCGCTTTGCTGATTACCGATCAAAACCTGTGGATTGGTTTTGTGCTGATCGCAGCGGTGCCCCCGGCAGTGGCGGTGATTCCGTTTACCGCCATCCTGGGCGGTAATGTATCTTACACCTTGTCGGGCACGGTGGCCTCTTATCTGGCGGCTCTCCTGATCATGCCTTTCATGTTCTGGATCTGCATTGGAACAGGCTTTGCTGATCCCTATAAGCTGATCTGGATTATGCTGCTGTTGATTGTCTTGCCTTTGATTTTATCGCGGTTAATTCTTTTTTTTAACTGGCAGGATCGGATCGAACCGGTTCGCGGTATGATGACCGACTGGGGATTTTTTATCGTTCTGTATTCGATGATCGGTGTGAACCGCGATTTGATTATTTCCAGACCGATGATGATCCTGCCGATTGCAGGGGTTGTGCTGGCCGCGACGTTTGTTCTGGGATTTGTCATAGAAAAGATCGGTGTTCTTCTAAAAGGGGATAAAAAAAACAGGGTCAGCCTCATGCTTCTGGGTACATTGAAAAATCAAGGCATTGCTGGCGGTCTGGCTATTGCGCTATTTGAGAAAGAAGCGGCTCTGCCTTCCGCCGTTTACAGTGTTTTCATGATTATCTATATTATATGGCTGGATTGGCGCAGGCGTTTCAAGTAAGGCGTCGCCTGTTTACATGTAAAAATTATAAGTTCGGCAAAAAGTTTAAGGTGTTTTGTAGTGCTGCAATACCGCTTTTAAAAGCGAAGCGCTGTGTCCCAGCTGCACATAGGCTTCTTCTTTAGTGATGTTGCGATTCTCCCTGCGCAGTTTGTAACCCAAAAGGCGCGCGATGTTGGCAATACGGGCGATTTCAGAGGCCAGATCTTCTTCAAATTTTTCCGGGCCCAGGATAACGACATACATGTGTTGTGAAATCTTCTGCGGTTCCTGCATAATGGTCTTTTCTACGATGCCGTCGCTCAGGCTGTGAAAAGATTGATTGAACAGGTCATAGGGAATGTTGTGCAGTGGTTGGGAAAGATCGCCAATGTAGTGAGCGCAGTAGGCCAGGTGATACTGGGCGTATTTACCCTCGCTTTGGTCTTTTTTATAGGCGCGCAGGGACGCGATAATCGAGCCGCCGATGTGACCATCTGTGTCCAGGAATATATTATTTTTATTATATCGATCGATCTGATCCAGCACCATCCGTGATGTCACTTCCGCTTCGGCATTATTGTTAAACCAGTGGTTGTAAGATTCGATATTGCCGGCCTTGATTTTGGCCAGGTCCGGTCCCGCGGCGTTGTACCAGGATTTGAGGCCTGCAACTCTGGCGACCGTCAGATGGGTCTGGTCATGCCATGCCCATGCCGGTGAAGAAGAAAGCAGAACAAGTAAAACGATCATGAGCTTTAAAGCGATGTTTTTCATAAGGGTCCTTTAATGGTCTGATTCATGTTATTTCATCCGGCTGAAAAGAATGCTTCCCAAAACCAGCATGGTTAAGGCAAAAAACGTGATGATGCCCAGGTCAACATAGAACGGATAAGTGTGCAGGCCCAGGAGCGCGCCGCGTACGCCATCGACGGTGTAACTGAGGGGATTGATTTTCACCAGTGCCTGCAGCCAGGAGGGCAGCCGATCGTCCACCGGAAACAGTGCGCCGGATAAAAAGAAGAGAGGGAAAATCAGAAAAGAGGAAATGACCTGAAATCCTTCCAGACTCTCCAGCAGCGAACCCAGCGCCAAGCCCAGAGAGACCAGGGCAATTGAAGTGATGAGTAAAATCAATAAGGCCAGCGGAATGCCCCAGGGATTGACCGACGGGAAAAGAAATGAGAAAGCAAAAAGGATCATAACCTGTAAGAGGACGTCAGTGCAGCCGCCGAGGACTTTCCCGAAAAAAATGCTGATGCGTGTCACGGGCGCAACCAGAACGGCCTTGAGCACATCCAGTTTGCGATCCCAGATAATGTACAGGCCGAAAAAAACGGAACCGAAGATGACGGACATGGTCAGGATGCCCGGATAAATGTAGTCGCGATAGTTGACATCCCCCACGGACATGCTGGCGCCGATGCCGCTGCCGAACAAAAACAGCCACATCATCGGTTGAACAAAACTGGAAACAATTCTGCTTTTTTCGCGCCAGAAAACTTTAAACTCCCGCCACCAGACGGCGGAAATACCCAGTAGCTCTTTTTGAAGAATATTGGAGCTCATAATTTTTACTTTCCTCTCTGACGATACCGGGCGATGGTTTCCACCCAGCTGTCACCGTTTTCAGCAGCGTCCTCGCGGATGTCGCGGCCGGTGAGTTTGATAAAAACGTCATGGAGGGTGGGTTTTCTCATTTCCACACTGACAACGTCGGGAATCAGGGGCAGGAGTGCAGCCAGATGCAACGGAGCCGACTTGATGGTGATTTCCAGCATATCGCCTGTTGTCTTCACGGCGGATACATAAGGAAGTGAGCGGATCATGTCGAACGGCGGATGGGGCGCCTGGATGACGACAATATCGCCGCCCATTGAGTCGATCATCCTTTCCGGGGTATCCAGTGCGATGATTTGTCCCGCGTCAATCACGCCGATGCGGTTGCATATATGCTGGGCTTCTTCCATGTAATGCGTGGTCAGCACAACAGTGGTCTGTTCCCTTTTGGCCATGGTACGGATGTATTCCCAGGTACGGGCGCGTGTTTGCGGATCAAGCCCCAGCGTGGGTTCGTCCAGAAACAAAACGGCGGGGCGGTGCAGAAGGCCGCGAGCCAGTTCCAGCCGGCGTTTCATGCCGCCGGAATAAGTTTTGGTTAAATCGTCAGCGCGTTCTTTGAGATCCACCAACTCCAGCATTTCTTCGATCCAGATGTTGCGTACCTTCGACGGGATTCCATAAAGACGGGCGTGCAACTGCAGATTTTCGCGGCCGGTGAGAATCGTGTCCAGCGTCGGGTCCTGAAAAACAATGCCGACTTTGCGCCGCACCTGTGTCGGGTGTTTGGCAATATCAAAGCCCGCGATGATGCCGGTTCCGGATGTGGGACGAACGATGGTGCAGAGCATTCCGATGGTTGTGGTTTTGCCCGCGCCGTTGGTACCCAGCAATCCGAAGATTTCGCCTTTTTCAATATTCAAATCAATGCCGCGTACCGCCTGGATTTTACCGAATGTTTTCGTCAGGGAGCGGGTTTCAATAATAGCCATAATCTTTCGTATCCGTTGTTTCCAATCGATTAAAACCGTATTACTTCAAGTATTTTCCGTACGGGTTTCTCAAAACTTGAAGCAGTCATGTTTACATGGTCCAAAATTACTATAAGTGCGACGCGACGTGGTGTCAAGCTCAGTAGCTCAGCAGATCGTTAGCGCAGAACGTTACTAACCGTCTTTTTCTTTCTTAATCAACGCGGCAAAGGTTATTTTTTCAGAGCCATGCCTGTTTCTTATTTGATCCATGGCACTGTCAATACGTTTGTTTTTCTCGCTGATGGTCGTCTCTTCCCGTTGCTCAAAAAGCGGCAACTGATCCGGAAAGACCGCTTCATGAAATCCCGAGAGGCTTATCCCGATTAACCGTACCGGACGGGAACGACTCCAGTTTTGTTCAAGCAGATTGCAACCGGCCTGATAAATATCTCTGGTGGTAAACGTTTCCGGAATAGTTGCCTGCCGCGTGATGACCCTGAAATCAGAATATTTCAGTGTGATATGAACGGTGCGGCCTTTTTTGTCATGTCGTCTGGCCGTCATGCCGATGTCATCGGCAAGTTCCATCAAAACCAGCTTTGCTTTTTCGATGTCGAAAATATCTTCCGGAAGTGTCGTTGCGCGCCCGATAGACTTCATGTCATCCATTGCACGGGCAAGCACCGGTGAATCGTCGATTCCGTTCGCATGCTGATGCATTTCATGACCCCATTTCCCGAACGTTTTGATCAACCGGTTTACATCAGCACCTGCCAGATCACGGATTGTTATAATCCCCATGCTGTTCAGCTTTTCAGCGGTTTTTGCACCGATGCCATACATTTCTTTCACCGGAAGAGGCCAGAGCTTTGCCGGAATATCGGATGGCCAAAGCAAGGTGATGCCTTGGGGCTTTTTCATTTCTGCCGCCATTTTGGCCAGCAATTTGTTTTCGGCAATTCCGATGGAACACCAAAGTCCGAGCCTGTCTTTGATTTCCGCCATGATATGTTTTGCCGCGGAAAGTGGGCTGCCGAACAGCCCTTCGCTTCCGGTCATATCCAGCCAGGCCTCATCAACGCTGTTTTGCTCCAGAACAGGCGTGTAGCTTGCCAGCAAATCCATGACCGCTTCTGATTTTTGCTGATAGAAATGATGATCCGGCGGAATCAGGATCAGCCGGGGGCAAAGTTTCAGGGCTTCATGAAGAACCATGGTTGTCTTGACACCGCGTGCCCTTGCTTCGTAGTTTGCGGCAAGAATGATGCCTGAACGCTTCCTGGGATCACCGGCAACAGCGGCGGGCACGCGGGCAAGAGCATCATTCCTTGTCATTTCACAACTGATAAAAAAGGCATTCATGTCAACCAGAAATATAACCTTTTGCGTGGGACACCTCTTTGGGTCATTGATCATAAGATCTTGAAATATGAAATATCAATGCAAGGATAAGTAACACTTTTGCCGTCATTTGAGAAGATGGAAGTAGCGGGTATTCAAAGACGGTAGAATCCTGATTTAATATGTGATACAAATTCAACAGCAGGCAGGTTAGTGCGCGCCGGATTCCGTAATGGGGGAAAAATGATAATGATACGAGCCGTATGGATTGCTTTGATGCTATGTGTTTCTACAGTGGTTGGAGCACAACTGCCGCCTCCCGCCCATCATGTTGCAAGCCAAACCAGTGATCGTATTATCAAGACGCCGAAGACGGCGGAATGGGAAGGCGAATGGGTGTCCGTTGCCTCACAAATCGACTATTTGGACCGGCAGGGAATTTTTCAAAAGGCAGCGTCCTTACCTTCCGGACCTTCCGCGGCGGATATCCGGCAGGCATTTCTGAGGCGATTCAGTTCGGATATGGGAAGGGTCAGAATTGCCGCAGGACGATTCACCTTTCTATCGCCCGACGGTTCGACGGTAATCGGCGTCGCACAATACGACTACACAGGCTTTGCGGAACAAATGAGCGAAGGGCGTGAAATTCAGTGGCACAGGTTCACCCGTGTCCGTGGTTTTGGCCGGTATCCGGTCCTGGTTTGTTCAGAACCGTATGGTGTGCTGGGTCAATGGATAATTGTTCATGGCGATTCAACCTCCGGAATGAAAACCGGGCACGACGCTTCTGAAGGAAGGCAAGAAGCCATGATGCTTCCTGCGGATCTCGCAGCCGGGGCACTGGGTGATGTTCTGGACACGCCCGAGTTTATATCCTTCCTCCAGTCGCTGCCCATCCCGAAAAAGAGTACAGGGAGAATGGACCCATGATGGTTGCCATCCGCGTGATCCAGTCCCTGCTGATTGCCGCATCCTGTTTAGGATTTTTGGGATGTTCGATGATTCGTCCCGCTTTGATGACGGATATGAAGGATCGTATCTGCCATCGGGGCAGTGATCTCAAGGTGGTCAAGGCTGTGGAATCCATCCTCCATCCCGTGAATCAGGGTATTATCGAGGGCAGCAACTGGGAATTTGACAAGAAGGGGCGCGTCTTTCTTGCGCTGCAAGTCAGAATGGCCGTTTCCGGCGACTATGAAATCGCTCTGGATTTTCACGAACCGTTCGAGAATCTTCGTTTGTATGCCGAGCTCGGGTTTGTTGACGCAGGCAGAAAGGAATCATTCCGGATCGGTTCCTTGCTCCATGCATTTCCTAAACCCAGTTTTGCCGAAGTCGCCCTGCTTCTTCTAAAGAAAGATGCCGGCGGCGAGGCCCTGCTCATTGATGAAGTGGATACCTATTTTCTCCTGGATACTGACGAGGTCAACGATGCAGCCCTGAAAGGACTGAATACAGGTGGTCTTAATGCCCAGGCCCTGCTGGATCAGTATGCCCCCATCCTGAAGACGGACATTACCACCAACCCGAACACGGGTATCGTGTACTTCGATTTGCCCCCCAAGAATATCGCTGCTATCCTTTCCGGTCCGCCGGAATCAAACGGCAAGGAACAGGCCATGATCAAAAGTGATCTTTGGAAAGATCACGTGTTGATGGAAGTGCCAACATCCGCAAACCGGCGGGAATTTAACGGTCGCAAGGACGACTACTTTATTGATCTTCCCCAGCCGTTCGACAGTATTGCTCATCCCTGGCGGGACAGCATCAACCGTTATCCCAACGCCATTTACGGGCGGATGGTCAGGACGCCGCTTCACTGGGACGGCACGCTGTATCAGGATGCCGTTATCCTTCAGTACTGGATGCCTTATTACGTCAATCACCTGTCCATGTTGAAAACTGATTTTCTGGGCCGGAGCTGGATCTGGAATGCGGGCAACTATCATGAGGGCGAGGCGGAAAACATCGCCATTATCCTGATTCCGGGACCTCATGGTCTCGAACCACTGGGTGCGGCTTACGCCAAGCATTTCAAGGGAACGGCCGAGCCCTGGGTAAATGTGAGAAAACATGCGCCGGACGGAATTCCTACGACGCACCCCGTTGTTTATGTGGCCAATGGTTCCCATGCTTCGTTCTTTTCTCCCGACCCCGGTGAAGCGACGGGCGGAAGCGGTGCCGATGCCACGATGCATGGCGGCGGAGGGTTCTGGTATGATGACCGGGATTTGGGCCAAGTCAAGATGATGCCGCGTTTCAACGATATCAAATTCGGGGATGCTTATGATTTCCTGCTTTTCACGGGGCGCTTCGGCGCATCATACGTTAAGGGAGCGGCCAACCAGTTCAATCGCAGTCCCTACATGTTCCCATTCACGCGCTATCCGAAGTTTTCGCTTACCGGGAGCTGGATCGCGGGTTCCGGTGTAAACCGCTGGATCGATCCGGCCTCGGAAATCCAGTATCAGGGCAAGATTCCCTC
>CAYVFA010000111.1:4123-7987 GCA_964450075.1 uncultured Smithella sp. | reverse complement strand
CGGATGTCCCGGACAACCTTTTCATAGGTTTCCAGCACGTCTTCCCGGTCGGGATTCCGGGCAATAATGTCGGCAAATAGCTCGGGGCTTTCCGTGAATACTTTTTTGACAATGTCCATTTTGGTCTTGAAAATCGGCGTTGAAAATTGACTGATCTCGGCCAGTGGAATTCCGGTTTCGGCGATCGCCAGGCCCAGTGCAATGGTATTGAGATGATTGAGCGCCTGCACAATGGACATCATCCGGTCATGCTCGGCAGGCGTTCGCTCCAGAATCGTATAGCCGTTCTTTGCAAAGATATTCTTAATCCAGTCGTGCCAGGCATCGCCCCGTCCCCGGGACAAAACAATGTTGTGTCCCGCAGCGGATGAAATGGACGGACCAAACAGCGGGTGGCATCCGACCACGGATGCGTTGGAATGCGCAAGCATCAGTGCGACCGGTTCTTTCTTCAGCGATGTTAAATCCATTAACAACTGATTTTCTTTCAATAGAGGGCCGACCTGGGCAATCACGCCGGCCGTCGCCGCAATCGGCACTGATACCACCAACACATCGCAAATGTTTGCCGCATCTTTAGCCGTCATGGCCGTTTTTCTTCCGGTTACGTAAACGACGCAGCCTTCTCCGACCAGCAAGTCGTGAAGCCAACGCCCCATGCCGTTTGTACCGCCGATAATGCCCACAGTAATTTTTTTCATCGTGCTTGCGCCTTCTGCCGCAGCCAGTGATCGGTAAGCACAAGGCTGACCATGGCTTCGCACACCGGCACAATCCGCGGAATAACGCAGATATCATGCCGCCCCTGAATTTCAATGGATCGGCTCCTGCCTTCCGTGTCGCGTGTCTGCTGCGGCAGGGTAATCGACGGAATCGGCTTGCAGTAAACCCGAATGATAATGTCCTGACCGGTTGTAATGCCGGCCAGAATGCCGCCGGCGGAATTTTTGCTGAAACCGTCAGCATCCATCGGATCATTGACCTGGGAGCCTTTTTTATAAGCCGCCGCGCAACCCTCGCCTATTTCCACGGCCTTCACCGTGCCAATACTCATCAGGGCTGCCGCCAGATCTGCATCCATCTTATCGAACACCGGCTCGCCCAGCCCCGCGGGACAACCCCGAACCATAATTTCCACCACGCCGCCCAGCGTATCGCCTTCTTTGCGGACGGCTGCCAGTTTCTCTTCCATGGAAGCCGCAGCCAGAGGGTCAGGGCAATACAGGGGGCTTTGCAGGACTTTGGCTTTTAAATCCCGGTTCTGGTAAACGACCGCGGGATCAATCTCAATTCCGCCGATACTTCTGGTGTAGGCAATCACTTCCATGCCGGCTTCGGCAATCAATTTTTGGGCGACGGCGCCTGCGGCAACGCGGGCGGCAGTTTCCCGGCCCGATGCACGGCCCCCACCACGCCAGTCGCGGATGCCGTACTTTTTAAGGTAGGTAAAATCGCCGTGCCCCGGGCGGAAAACATCTTTCAGGTCGTTGTAATTTGATGAACGGGCATCGGTATTGCGGATTAAAAGCGCGATCGGCGTGCCGGTTGTTTTTCCTTCAAAGACGCCGGACAGAATTTCAACTTTGTCTTTTTCACCCCGCGATGTTGAAGCCGCACCGGATGAAGGCCTGCGCCGATCCAACGCTCGTTGAATATCATCTTCAGCCAGGTCCATTCCGGCTGGACATCCGTCGATCACCGCACCCAGCGCCGCACCGTGCGACTCGCCCCACGTTGTCACGCGAAACACCGACCCTGTTGTATTCCCCGCCATACGCTCTCCTGCTAAGATTGTTTTTTTTGCTTATTTTTCAATTTGTTGATTGCAAATACGTGACCCGCTTCCAGCAGGTACTGATAAATGCACTCCGCCACCCGTACAACACTTTGGTCTTTCGTGTCCACCGTAAAATCGGCAACCGATTCATAGATGGGCATGCGTTCTGTCAGCACGGCAAGCGTCTCCTCAGCAAGGCTTTGGGAGGTAAATTGAGGTCGAATCTGTTCATTTCCCGCATCGCGTTCCAGCCTTTCAACCATGTCGGCAAGCGGCGCTTTCAACCACACCAAGACTCCCATTTTTTTTAACAAATTTCTGTTTTGCTCCGTTAAAATAACGCCGCCGCCCGTGGCCACAACACAAACCTTTCGCCGGTTAAGAGACGCCACGGCTTCTGTTTCTCTTTCGCGGAATTTTTCCCAGCCCTCCTGTGCAACGATGTCTTTGATCGGCATGCCCGCACTGTCCTCAATCAGCCGATCGGTATCCACAAACGGAATTTTGAGTTTTTTGGACAGAAGCAATCCTACGGTTGACTTGCCGGTTGCCCGGTAGCCGATCAGAATAACCTTCATATCTTGGCCAGCTCCTTCCAGAAATCAGGGAAGGACTTATCGACACATTTCTTATCGGCAATTTCAATACCGGGCGTTATCAGTCCCGCAACGGCAAAGCTCATGGCAATCCGATGGTCGTTATAGGTTTCGATTGCGGCAGCATGAGCCTGCCCGCCTTCCACCATTAAACCATCCGGCAGTTCGCGAGCGGCAATGCCGATCCGTTTCAGTTCGGCCACCATCGCAGCCAGACGGTTGCTTTCCTTGATTCTCAGGTGTGCAACATTGACAATCCTTGTCTGGCCCTTGCGGAAAGCCGCAAGGATGCCGACCGTCGGCACCATGTCCGGCATGTCCCCCATATCAAAAGTCATGTCTCCCGCAGCCAGTTCATCAGGCGCGGAGACTTCGACCCAGCTTTCGCCATCCGTAATCCGGCAGCCGAGTTTTTCCAGAATATCGATGAGCCGGATATCCCCCTGGGCGCTTTTCCTTTTGACGCCGGAAACGCGAACCGTCTTTTTCGAAAGAGCGGCAGCCAGAAAAAAATAAGACGCGCTGGAGGCATCCCCTTCAACGTCGTAGGCGCAACCTGTATAAATGCGTTGCGTACCGACCATGTAGTGACGATTGTCCGAGCGAATAATTTTCGCCCCGAAATCGTTCATCACGTCGATCGTCAAATCAATATAGGGAGCGGACACGATGTTCCCTTCGAGGGTCAATTCAATCCCCTTGGCAGTATAGGGCGCGCATAGCAGCAACGCGGATACGTATTGGGAACTTTCAATGTCGGCCAGCGTAATGCTTCCGCCTTTGAGGCCGTTGGCCATCACTTGTACCGGCGGACAATTATTCTGGCAGGAAATCTCAACCCCCATGCTTTGCAGCGCCATAACCAAAGGTCCGACCGGCCGCTGGCGTAATCGCTCCTCGCCCGTCAGTACATAAGCCCCCCGTCCCAGACAAACCAGCGCGGTCAGAAAACGAAGCGCCGTGCCGTTATAGCCCAGAAATATTTCACGACATTGATTGGTGATCGCACCGCCTGTGCCGGCCACCTGAATGCCTTCGGCAACAGTTTCAATTTTAGCGCCTAACTGTTTTAAACCAGCCATCAAATGCCGGGTGTCTTCTGCAATCAGCGGACGGCGAATCAAAGAGTCTCCTTCGGCCAACGTGGCGGCAATCAAGGCTCGCTGCGTTAAGCTTTTGGAACCGGGGACTTCAACGATCCTGACAGGTTCTTGTATGCGTATCTCAGGCTTCAAATTTTTCCAACCTTTCCCGGACGAGCTTTTTCATAAGCGCCACAGGGGCTTCCCTTCGCGTCCATAATTTTAATTGTTCCGCGCCCTGATTGATAAACATCTCCAGGCCGGAAATAACCCCACAACCTGCGGTTTCGGCATCCCGCAGCAATTTTGTTTTCAGAGGATTATAAATCACATCAGCCACAACCTGGTAATGGGCCAGTACGGCGGCGGCGACAGGTGACTGGTTAATTTGCGGATACATCCCCACAGG
>CAYVFA010000111.1:0-4023 GCA_964450075.1 uncultured Smithella sp. | reverse complement strand
GCATCCGGATCGATCTCGTCGAGATATTCCATGACCGCCGTCTTAAACGGAATCGTGACGGACGCTCCGCGAATATTCATGCCCCGAATTCCGGCCATCGCCAAAGCCAGATCAGTCACGCAAAATGCACTGTAATGCCCGTCGATCTTCATCGCCTCCATAGCCTTGTTATGCATGAGCGGTGACAGGCTGTGCAAAACGGGATTGCCCAGAAGAACAAAGTTGATCGCGCCCGATGGCAAAAACCGCTGCTGGGCCCTATATTTTTTTTGTTTTTGCAAGCTCTGAAATTCCCGCATAACGTTCAGTGTCAACTGGCCGGGTGCTGATTCTTTGCCACCCGGCAAAACGGCAAACCCCAGATAACTGCCCCAGAGCGGCGCCATCACGCGGCTGATTTTCCCCTCATCGCCCATACACATGGCAATGATATCGTGATGCTGCGCCTTTGCATAATCAATCAGACGCAACACTTTCAGGTTGTCCGACATCTTCCGAGCATAAGGTACGATCTTCACCATGTCAGCGCCGGCTTTGGCACACGCCTGAAATATTTCTTTTAATGTTTTAAGCGACGGGGTTTTGGAAATATCATGCCAGGAAACAATCACCCTTGTGGGGCTTTTTTGTCTGCGGCAAAAAGATTGAAGCTGCTTGATCGCTCTTTCCCCGCAGGCCAGTTCAATATCAATAAAATCCGCGCCAAGTTTGATGGCCTGCTTCAGCAGTTGCATCTTGGCTGTTTTGGTCAGCTCTTTGCGAATGACCTGCTCGGTCGAAGGCGGCAAAAGGGATTCTTCTTTCCTGCGGCAGGTGACAATGATTTTGAGACGGTCAGACGGGGCGCGCGCGGCGGCCATCAATTGAGTCAGATCACCGTCGGCAATTAAATCCATGCGCAACTCGATGGCATCCGCGGACCGTGCGCTTCTTTCAACGGTTCGAAGCGCTTCCCGACCTGTCGCATCCATGATGGGTATGCAAATCATAATCCGTCCTTTGCAAGGGGATACGATCCCAATATTTTCAAATAAATCGTTTTATCTTTTAATTCTTTCAGGCAGGCTTTCACCTCCTTGTCACGGATATGCCCAATCATGTCCACAAAGAAAAGATATTCCCACAACCTTTCTTTCACGGGATGTGATTCAATCTTGGCCAGATTGATTTTTCGCTTGGCGAAGGAGGCCAGCGCGCGATGCAGCGATCCCGGAAAATCAGGCGTGGCAAAAATAATTGATGTTTTATCATCCCCCGTGGGCGTCCCTTCACCGCGTCCGATCACCAGGAACCTTGTGGTGTTGGAGGGATTGTCTTCAATGCCTTCCGCCAGCATGTTCAGCCCATAGGTTGACGCCGCAAGGGCGCTCCCGATTGCCGCAGCCGTTTTCTTTCCACGCACCATCTGCGCGGCCGCCGCCGTACTTTCCATTTCGCCTGTCACGGCGTTCGGCAGATTGGCGCGAAGCCACGCCTGGCATTGCGCCAGCCCCTGCGGGTGCGAGTAAACATTTTTGATGCCTTTCAGACTTTTAGCGGAAGAAATCAGGCACTGGCTGATCCTGAGATACATCTCGGCCTGAATTTTCAGGGATGTCAGAATCAACCGGTCCAGCGTCACATTGACCGAGCCTTCCAGCGAGTTTTCCACCGGAACAACCCCCCATTCCACAGCGCCTTTTTCCACCTCGTCAAACACGCGGGATATTCCCGGCTGCGGCCGAAAACAGCTGGACATGCCAAAATGCAGGCGTGCCGCCAGATGGGAAAAAGATGCCTGCGGCCCCAGAAAAGCAATATTCATCGGCTTTTGCAGATCACGCGATGCGGAAATGATCTCCCGGAAAATCGACGTCACCTGAAGGTCCGACAGAGGCCCGCAGTTGAGTTCGTGCAAATAATCCATCACACGGGCTTCCTGCGCCGGATTGTAAACCTCCAGGCCGGTCTGCCCCTTCACCTTCCCGATCTGAACGGATATCTGCGAACGCTCATTCAGCAGCCGGATAATTTCCCGGTCTTTTTTTCTCATCTCTTCTCTCAGCTTGTCCAAAGATGGCTTCATGCTTTCATTTCCTCCAGAACATCACGAATCAGTTGCTCACCGACACTGCTGCTGACAAAGGGCATGCCGATTTTTTTAACCAGAACAAAATGAATCATGCCGTCCTTTTTCTTTTTATCCATTTTCAACCGGGCAATCACCGCATCCGGGACAAATGAAAACGGAATCTTTGAAGGCAGCCCCGCCCGTATGATGAGATGTTCGATGCGAGATGATTCATCTTCGGGGAGATAATGCATTTTCGCCGAAATCCTTGCCGCAGCAATCATGCCCAGCGCTACGCCTTCGCCATGCGACAGGGCATATTCCGAGGCAGCCTCCAGCGCATGCCCCAGCGTATGACCGAAATTTAATATTCTGCGAAGTCCCTGTTCCCGTTCATCTATCTCTACAATCGATTTCTTAATCCGGCAACAAGTTTCTATTATTTTAAGAAGATAGGCCGGATCTTTGCTTTTAACCGCCGCCATGTTTTCTTCCAGCAGTTTGAACATTTTATCATCTTCAATAATGCCATATTTAATAATTTCGGCGAGCCCGTTATTAAATTCTCTTTCCGGCAGTGTGGAAAGAAAATTTAAATCCGCAAACACCGCCCGCGGCTGGCAAAATGTCCCCAGCAGGTTTTTCCCCTGAGGCAGATCGACGGCGGTTTTCCCGCCGATTGCGCTGTCAACCTGAGCGATAAGCGTCGTCGGAATCTGAATATAAGGAACCGACCGCATGTAAACCGACGCGATAAAGCCCGTCAGGTCGCCCACCACGCCTCCGCCCAGCGCGATAAGCAGCGTCCCACGATCAGCGCCGCAAGCAAGAAGCTTTCCGGTTATTTCCATGACCGTGGCGATATTTTTAGAAGACTCCCCCGCGGGAATTTCTATCAGGGATGCATTCATTCCCGCTTGAGTCATGGCCGAAAGCATGTCAGGACCGTAGAGCCGGTTCACATTGCTGTCAGTTACCATCACGTAGCGCGATGCTTTGTGGTTTTTCGCAATCAGCAGAATCATCCGGTCAACAATGTTGTGACCTATCCGGATTTCATGAGATGACACTATTTTTTTATCAAGATTGACTTTCAATGATCGCATATCAGCTCCATGACTTCATCTGCGCATTGCCTGGGCAAGCTTACGCACATCATCCATCATTTGATAGAATTTTTCAGGTTTAAGCGACTGCGCTCCGTCGGAAACCGCCTTCTCCGGCTCGGGGTGCACTTCCACAATAATGCCATCCGCTCCCACGGCCACCGCCGCGCAGGACAGCGGACTGACATACTTCCAGTTGCCGGCTGCGTGACTGGGATCAATCACCACCGGCAGATGCGTCAAGCTTTTCAGCACCGGCACAGCGCTGATATCCAGCGTATTGCGAGTGGCTGTTTCAAAAGTGCGAATGCCTCGTTCACACAGGATGACATTCGGGTTACCGGACGAAAGAATGTATTCCGCGGACATGAGCAATTCTTCAATGGTGGTCATCATGCCGCGCTTCAGCAGCACGGGCTTGCGGGCCTGGCCGACTTTTTTCAGCAGGGCAAAATTCTGGACGTTGCGCGCGCCGATCTGCAGCATGTCGGCGTAGGTTTCCACCAAGTCCACATCCGCCGGATTAACGACTTCGGTCACCGTGGGCAGGCCGGTTTTTTTGCTGACGGAATCCAGGACTTTCAGACCGTCCTCTTCCATGCCCTGAAAGCTGTAGGGCGACGTACGTGGTTTGAAGGCGCCGCCTCTTAAAATCTGTCCGCCGCCTTTTTTGACGACATAGGCGCTCTCCAGCAACTGCTCCTCGCTTTCAATGGCGCAGGGGCCGGCCATAACGATGAATTCCGGACCGCCGATCTGGATAGCACCAACGTTAACCACGGTGTTGCCTTCATGCGATTCGCGGCTGGCCAGTTTGTAAGGTTTCAGAATCGGCATGGTTTTTTCCACACCCGGCAGCGATTCCGC
>CAYVFA010000110.1:0-8021 GCA_964450075.1 uncultured Smithella sp. | reverse complement strand
GAAGAATGAAACCAGCCGCGATGCTGATCGTTGCCTTCCAGATACATGTCGCAGGGCGAACCAAGATACGCTCTGTTTTCCAGAACCGCCGCGTGGCTTACGCCGGAGTCAAACCAGACATCCAGGATGTTGACTTCCTTGGTAAATTCCGTGCCGTTACAATGCGGGCAGGTGGTGTGATGGGGCATCAGATCTTTCGGCTCTTTTTCGAACCAGACATCCGCACCGCTTTTTTTCACAAGCGCCACCAGATGATCCAGAATTTCCTGGGTCAGCAGTTCGTTTTTGCACTTGGCACAGTAGAAAACGGTAATCGGTACGCCCCAGAGTCTCTGACGGGAGATACACCAGTCAGGACGGTTTTCCACCATGCCGTAGATGCGGTCGTGTCCCCAGGAAGGAATCCACTGTACTTCATCGATAGCGGCCAATGCTTTTTTGCGCAAATCATTTTTCTCCATCGAGATGAACCACTGTTCGGTGGAACGGAAAATGATGGGTTTCTTGCAGCGCCAGCAATGCGGGTAGGAATGCTGCATGGGAACATGTCCCATCAGCGCGCCCACTTCATCAAGTTTCTTAATGACGTTGTCGTTGGCGTCAAAAACAAACTGGCCGGCAAAATGTTCGACGTCTTCGGTAAATTTCCCTGCGTCGTCCACCGGCGCGTAATTGTCCAATCCATACTCCAGACCGATTTCATAGTCTTCCTGACCATGGCCGGGAGCGATATGCACGGCGCCGGTTCCGGCCTCCAGTGTGACAAAGGGTGCCAGAATTAAAAGACTGTTCCTTTTAATCAGCGGATGAATGCACTTCTGTCCTTCCAGTACAGCGCCTTTAAATTCATCGAGAATCTCATATTTTTTATTGCGATATCCGAAAGCATCCAGACAATAATCGAGCATGTCTTTGGCGACAATCAGCACTTCGTCGTCGATCTTTACCGCTGCGTAAATAAAATCGTCCTTGACGGCAATGGCCAGATTGGCGGGAATGGTCCATGGCGTAGTGGTCCAGATGACCATATGTACTTTCTCGCCGGCAAGCTTTGGTAGAACCTGGCTGATGTCGGATGTGAAAGCAAACTTCACATAGATGGATGGCGTATGATGGTCCGCGTATTCCACTTCGGCTTCGGCCAGAGCGGTTTTACACGTAGCGCACCAGTAAACGGGTTTCTTTCCTTTATAAACACTGCCGTTGAGATAGAGTTTGCCGAACTCATTAACCGTTGTCGCTTCATAGGGATAAGCCATCGTCAAATAGGGGTTTTCCCACTCGCCGAAGACACCCAGTCGTTTGAACTGCGCGCGCTGGATATCCACAAATTTTTCCGCATAGACGCGGCAGGCGCGGCGTTTTTCCACCTGCGACATTCCGGATTTCTTACCGCCCAATTCTTTATCGACCTGATGTTCGATGGGCAGGCCGTGGCAATCCCAGCCCGGCACATACACACCGTCAAACCCCATCATATTCTTGGCTTTGATGACGATATCCTTGATGATTTTGTTCAGCGCCGTGCCCAGATGGATATTGCCGTTGGCATAGGGGGGGCCGTCATGCAGAATGTAAGGCTTTTTGCCTTTGGCCGTTTCCCGGATTTTCTGATAGATGCCCATTTCTTCCCATTTTTTAAGCATTTCCGGCTCCCGCACCGCCAGATTGGCTTTCATCGGGAAATCCGTTTGGGGAAGATTTAATGTCTGTTTGTAATCCATTGCCCGTTACTCCTCGTCTTCTTAAAAAAATAGCGGTTAAACCGCGATTTATGATTCATGCAGGGCAAATTCCCTGCTTATATCGATCATCATGTGAGCAACTATCACATAAACATAGGACTTTCAAGCATAACTCTTTCCCGATAATCCCGATATATTCATTGATTATATTTATTGCAACCTGAAGCATATTTTGTTATTTTCAGATCGTATTTTAGAGATTTGATTTTTTTACACGATAACCAAAGGAGGATGATATGAAGTTAAAATTCGTTTCTATGACGGTTCTAGCAGGGTTTATATTGTTATTTGCATCAGCAGGTTTTTGTCAGAATGCGATCAGTATGTCCGAATGGGTGGAAAAGGTCGGCCAGGGCAATGTGAATTGGTCGGCAGGTTATATTGAAGCGGTCGGTATCGGTGCGCCGCCGGAAAGAAGCATGGGCAAAATAAACGCCCGGCCCATGGCCCTGCGTGCGGCAAAAGTTGATGCCTATCGTAATTTATTGGAAATAACAAAAGGAGTTCGGATTGACTCTGCCACTACCGTGAAAGACTTTATGGTAGAAAGTGATGTGATTAATACGCAGGTCAATGGGTTGGTTAAAGGCGCCATTGTCGTCAAAGAGCAATACATGTCGGATGGTACGGCGGAAGTTACCTTAAGAATGCCGTTATTTGGCGATTTGCCCAGAATTGTGATTCCTAAACGAAAAATCGTTGAGACGCCCGAACCTCCTGCACCGGCAGCACCTGCGCCACCCCCGCCTGCACCCGCAGCTCCCGCGCCTGTTGTGACAGCGCCGCCACCACCTCCGGCTGCCGCGGTTTATAGCGGTCTGGTCGTTGATGCCCGGGGCATTCAGGCCCGTCCGGCCATGTCGCCGCGCATCTATGATGAAGATGGCAAGGAAGTTTATGGCTCGGCGAATGTGGATCGTGAATATGCCGTCCAGCAAGGCATGAGTGGCTACGCGCGCGATCTTACCGCGGCACAGAGCAATCAGCGTGTTACGGCCAATCCGATAACGGTTAAAGGGTTGAAAAACGCCGGCGCCGGCAGATCCGATGTCGTGATCAGCAATGCCGATGCCCAGCAGATTCGTGCATCCGGCGAGAATGCATCTTTCATGAAAAAATGCCGGGTCATGATCGTTCTGGATTAACCTGGAATTGTAGCATTGAATAAATGAGGCCGCAGTCACGCTTTGGTGGCTGCGGCTTTTTTCTGCAAGAAAACGTGACGGCGGGTTGTCACAAAAAGGGGAAACATTGTCTAAACGTATTGTTGTTCTGTCCGAAGAAGTAGCCAACCAGATTGCCGCAGGAGAAGTGGTCGAAAGACCGGCGTCGATTGTCAAGGAGTTGGTCGAAAATGCCATCGATGCGGGAGCCCGGGATGTCCGCGTTGAACTGATCAAGGGCGGTTGTCAGTCCATCAAAGTCGTGGATAACGGATCGGGCATTGAGCGCGAAGATGTGGCGCTGGTTTTTGAACGTCATGCTACCAGTAAAATCTCGAAGCTGGATGATATATACCATGTCGGATCATTTGGTTTCCGCGGTGAGGCGATGGCCAGTATTGCGTCTGTTGCGCGTGTAGAGATGCTGACACGGCGTCCTGACGATCTGGCGGGCACAAAAGCAGTGGCTGAGGCAGGCTGTATTTTTGAAATTGCTCCTGCCGGTTTACCTTCCGGTACGCAAATTACCGTGACGGAACTTTTTGCCAATGTGCCGGCGCGTCGGAAATTTCTCAAGACCGAAGCCACCGAGCAGAGCGCTTGCCTTGATGCGATCACGCGTCTGGCACTGGCGCATCCCGAAGTGCGATTTCATGTCAAGGCGGACGGAAGGGACGTGTTCGCCGCACCAGCCGCTTCCAGTGTTGCCGAACGCATTGCCATGATTATGGGAAAGGATTTTACCGATCATTGCCTGGCGATAAGCGAGCAAAAGGAAAATATCCAGTTCAAAGGTTTTATTTCGACGCCTGCATATACCAAGTCCAATTCCAAAAGTATTTATTTATTTGTCAATTCCCGTTTTATCCGGGACAACAGCATGACGCATGCGGTGCTTGCGGCCTACCGGCAGGTGATTGAACCGCGACGCTATCCCGCTGCGGTTTTGTTTCTTGACCTGCCCGGTGTTGAGGTCGATGTTAATGTACATCCGGCCAAACTGGAAGTCCGTTTCAGAAATTCCCGAGAAATCTACGATCTGATTTCCAAAACGGTGGCACGAAGCCTGGCCGGTGCGCAGGCATCAACTGCCGCTTTTGCTTATCGTTTAACACCCCGTGAAACAACATCCGCATCCTCCGGATTCTGGAGACCTAAAGATTCCGGTTCGATGTCGGACCGGCCGCGTGAAATTTATTCACGGCAGAATATGCAGCAGGCGATTGACGATGATTTGTTTGCCCGTGCGGGAAATCAGTCCGATGTTCCTTTGATGGTTAAAGAAGATTCCCAAGGTGGAAAGATCACGTTTACGAATCGAAAATATCTGGGCCAGTTTGCCGATACATATCTGGTCTTCAGCGGCGCCAATGATCTGATGCTGGTGGATCAGCACGCGGCGCATGAAAGGATTATTCTGGAGCGTTTAAAAGCGTCATCCCTATCCAAAGCTGTCAGCCAGCCCTTGTTGATGCCGGAAGTCGTAAGTGTCAACCCCGCGCAAATCAGTCTTTTTGAAGGGGCGTTAACTCTGCTTTCTGACATTGGTCTGGAACTGGAAATCTTCGGCCGGGACGCCATTGTGGTGAAGGCCATGCCCGCAAGTTTACCGCACGTTCCGCCCGGTGATATTATTTCCGATCTGGCTGATCAACTGGGTGACGGCCAGGCATCTCCGTCACTTGTGGAGCGCAAGGAAAAGATATTGGCATCGCTTGCCTGTCGCGCCGCGATCAAGGCCAATGCGGTTCTTTCCCCGGAGGAAGTTGCCGCTTTGTGCCGTGATCTGGAAAAAACACCTTTTAACGCCACCTGTCCGCATGGACGCCCGATCAGTGTGCAATTTCCCCTCTACGAAATTGAAAGAATGTTTAAACGGAAATAAGAAAGATGCCTAAAATTTCACTCGTTGTCATCTGCTCACCCACGGCGACAGGAAAAACCCGTACCGCTCTTGAATTGGCCGAGATTCACGGTGGAGAAATCGTCAATGCCGATTCCTTGCAGGTTTACCGGTATCTGGATATTGGCACGGCCAAGCCAACCCGCGCAGAAAGAGAAAGGGTGCCGCATCATCTAATGGATGTCGTGAACCCGGATGAAGAGTATAACGCCGCGATCTATGCTGAGCAGGCTAGGGAGGTCATTGCCAAATTGGCTGAGGAAAGCAAACCGGTTTTTGTGGTGGGTGGAACGGGCTTGTATATCCGTGCGCTCTTGCAGGGGATCATTGCCACACCGCCCGTCGATGAAAATATCCGCAATTATTATCGTGATTTGCGGGATCGTCACGGCCGGGAATATCTTTTCGGACTCCTTTGCAGCAGAGATCCGCAGGCTGCAAAACGAATCAATCCGAACGATTCAGTACGGGTCATCCGGGCGCTGGAGGTTCTGGAACAAAGCGGCCAGTCTATTATCATTTTGCAGCAAAAACATGCATTTGCCGATTGCCCCTATGATGTTTGTAAAATAGGTCTCCGCGTTGAAAGGGCCGAATTGAAAAAGAGAATCGCTGCGAGGACGGAAATGATGGTGGAAGCGGGGCTGGTCGAAGAAGTACACGATCTTCTGGCGAAGGGGTACAGTGAAAAACTTAAACCACTGCAATCACTGGGGTATAAGCAGACGGTAGCCTTCATCCGGGGCAGGTCCTCATGGGATCAGGCGCTCGATTTAATTAATCGGGATACCTGGCAATATTCCAAAAGACAGATGACCTGGTTTTCGGCAGACAAAACCATTAACTGGTTTTCTCCGGATCAGGATGCGGAAATCAAAAAAACAGTAGAGGCCTTCTACCAGAAGAATATTGACTTGACTTAAAATCGCACTAAAGCTAATGATGGTGTGCATTTTACGGGATATTAGAAAAATATTAAGTGTTCAAACCTTCTAAGCATTAAAGAAAGGAGCAAAATATGTTTCACGGTTATAAAATGAACAAAGCTCTGTCCATTATCATGGTGTTTACGGCTGTTTTACTGATTATCGGCTGCGGTACCAAAGCGCGGGTGCCGGTAAGCCAACTGGATACTCCTGAACATCATGTCTTCACGGGAATGAAGCTGCTCGATCAGGAAAAGTATCAAGACGCAGAAAGGGAATTCAAGTTGGCTCAGGAGTTGAACGATAAGTATTCCAAAGCTTATACCGGACTGGGATTGACCAAGGCCTACCAACGGAATTATTTGGCGGCACTGGAGCACATGGACAAGGCCTGGGGCTTGGCCAAGACCAACGAAGAAAAACTGGCTGTCCACATCGGTTATATCCGTGTGAATACTTTAAGCAAACAAGCCTGCATGACGATTGGTACGGACTGCGAGCAGGATAAAAGCTGGCTGAAAAAATGCCTGAGTTCTTTTAATGAGGCCGTCGAACTTGATCCTGCATCGTCTGCCGCCCATTACTTTATGGGAATGGCCTACAAGACGGCGCTGCAATACGGCAAAGCCGGAGAAATGTTTGCTAAAGTTCTTGAAATTAAAAGTGATTATGTCAATCAAGCCGATGCGCAGTGGAACCTGACTCAGAAAATCCAGCGGGCGATGCCGGGGACGATTACCGGCAAAAAGATTGCTCTCGTGGAGAGCATCACGCGCGCGGATGCCGCGGCTCTGTTTATGGAAGAATTAAAAATTGATGTTCTTTACAAAAAGAGGACACCGAAAACGTTTGATACATCTTTTAAGGATCCCGAAAAGGCTGCCCAGAGCGCAAAGCCGGTCAAATTAACGGCCAAAGACATTACGGAACATCCCTTGAAAACGGATATTGAAGGAATGCTGGAAATTGGCGTACGTGGTCTGGAAATTAATCCGCAGGGCAATTTCCTGCCCGCCGATGCGCTGAATCGTGCGGAATATGCCCTGATGCTGGAAGATATTTTAATCAAGGTGACAGGTGACAATGCGTTGGCCACCAAATTTATCGGCTCAACGTCACCGTTTCCCGATCTGCGCTCGGACTTGCCTTACTTCAATGCCGTCATGGTTGTAACCTCCCGTGGCATCATGGAAGCCAGGGACATCACCACGGGCGAATTCGCGCCGCTAAAGCCTGTGGCGGGTGTGGATGCTCTTTTGATGATCCGCAAAATTAAAGAAGAACTAAAATTTAACTAACGGTGATTTTGCAGAAGTATTCAAGAGGTGGGGCACTTTTGTCCCACCTCAAATTTTAAACGCTGACAAGCGATAAAAATCGTAGTCAAAAAGGGCGCAAGCCCTTTTATGTATTTATAGATGGGAGAGTAATATTTCATGGCAATCAAAGAGTTGGGTAAAGCGTTTGAACCGGCCGAAGCCGAAAAAAGATTATATGATTACTGGGTAAAAAATAAATATTTTCACGCTCAGGATAAAAGTGATGCTCCTCCTTTTGCCATTGTTATCCCGCCGCCGAATGTGACCGGGATGTTGCATATGGGGCATGCGCTCAACAACACGCTGCAGGATGTCATCATCCGTTTCAAAAGGATGCAGGGTTACAACACGCTGTGGATGCCGGGCATGGATCATGCGGGTATTGCCACGCAAAATGTGGTGGAACAGCAATTAAGGAAAGAAGGCTTATCCCGCCACGATCTGGGACGCGAGAAATTTATTGCCCGCGTCTGGGAATGGAAAGAAAAATACGGCGGTGTGATTATCAATCAGCTGAAACGTCTGGGCTGTTCATGCGATTGGGATCGCGAACGCTTCACGATGGACGAAGGCCTTTCTCAGGCGGTCCGGGAAGTTTTTGTGCGGCTCTATAATGAAGACATGATTTATCAGGGCGACTACATTGTCAACTGGTGCCCGCGCTGCCACACGGCCATTTCCGATCTGGAAGTGGAGTTTAAACAGGACCAGAGCTTTCTATGGAATATCCGTTATCCTTATTCCGACGGCAGTGGAGACATTGTCGTCGCCACGACCAGGCCGGAAACGATGCTGGGAGATACGGCCGTGGCGGTTCATCCGGATGATCCGCGTTATAAAGATAAAATCGGCAAATTTGTTATTCTGCCGCTCATGAATAAGCAGATTCCCGTCATTGCCGACGATTATGTCACCATGGATTTCGGCTCCGGCGCGGTGAAGATCACCCCCGGCTCCGATCCCAA
>CAYVFA010000109.1:0-8115 GCA_964450075.1 uncultured Smithella sp. | reverse complement strand
GCGCCAAGTCCGATGGTGTTTCAGCGGAGACCTCCACCGCCGGCTCCATCTCGGCTATCCATAGTGCGTGGCGGTGTCGTGCGTAATCCAGCCGGACTTTACCGGTCAAAATGCCGCGCACCATCGGCCAGTTGGGGCGAAGAGCAATCGCCCCCATGTGTGCCAGAAAGGCCAGGAAAAAAAAGACGAAAAATATATTGTGAATCCAGGTAGCCCACAGCAGCAGTGTATGCGGCATATCCGGCAGGTAGATATTTTTGTAGGTTTTCACCAGACCGGAAAGGATCAGCATCAAAATAATGAAAGCCATGCCCGCGTAAGCCAGGCGCTGCTCCGGCAGATATTTGTGCATGGGCGGCTCCTCGCCCAGACCGATGAAACTTTTAATGACGGCCACCGATTGCATCATATCGCCTTTTTGCGGCATCAGGCCTTTTTCTTTGCGTAGCCCGTGATAAACCAGATGAAACAGGGCCGCCACCGTAAAAACAAAAGCTGCCGCATAGTGCAGGTACAGAGACGTAATGAAATCCGCCGACCAGCCCAGTCCCGGCACGGTAATAATGTAGTAGCGTTTGGCGACAGGCAGCTCGAAAATGCCTGTAAAAAGCAAAATGAGACCGGATAAGGCAATCGCCCAGTGCTCAAGCAGTTCAAGCTTGTTGTGGCGGACGACCAGATTTTTATCAGGCAGAATCTTCTCAGTCATGGCCTGTTCCCTCCTTCTTTTCCTGCTCTTTGCGGCGGGAGATCCAGCCCAAAGCGCCAGCGGCAGCAATTCCCAGAAAGGGCGCGGCTAGAACCGCTTTTCCCAGAGGATCGGTTGCCGCCATGCGTCGCACAACATCCGGTTTCATATCCGGTTGTCCCGGTTTTTTTGCCATCGTCTGATGGATCTTGTCGAAGGATACGGGTGAAACATAAAGCGTGGCGGTGCCGCCGTTTTCCGTTTTCCCGTAAATAAAACCGTTCATGGCAAGGACTCGTTCGGAAGCGATTTTTTCTATTTCATGGCGCGGACCGATCAGCATCGCCTCTCGGGGACAGGCCTCGATGCAGCCGGGTAATTTGCTCTCCTTCAGGCGTTCATCGCAAAGATCGCATTTATACATAACGCCGTTGCCCATGAAGCCGGGAAGAACATGCAGATAGATGCCGACGCCGGACTGGCGTTGCGGGATTTCCCACGGACAGACATCCTTGCATTTCGCGCCGCCGAAACATTGATTCTGTTCAATGACCACCGCGCCGTTTTTTTCTTTATGATTGGCTGAAAACGGACAAATGGTTGCGCAGGCCGGATTGTCGCAGTGCATGCAGCGGCGCGGGACAAAGATTGTTATCCCGTCGATGACGGCTTGATGAACATAGATAAAATTATAGGGTGTCAGGCGGTTCGACACGTCTTTCTTCTTTGACCAGTCTTCAATGGTTTTGCGCGGCCAGGGTTCGGGAATATTTTCCGTAACCTTCGGGATTTTGTCTTTGTTGATGGCTTTGCAGGCGGTGACACAGGCGGGGACTTGCAGGTCAACGCAGCCGTTGCACAGATTCAAATCGATAAGCGTTGCCAGTTGCTGATCCTTTGCGGCCGCCGCCGTTTTGGGTAAATTCACACCGGTTAGGGCTGCGACGCCCGCGCTGATTTTCAAAAAAGCCCGGCGGCTCAAATTGAATTTATGATCTTCATTCACGGCAGGACTCCTTTGTCTGATTTGCAGCGTTCGGCTGTTTCTGATCCAAAACCTCTCTGAGCTTTTGTGAAAGGTCCCCAAGAGTGAAAGGTTTTTGGATAAAACCGCAAAAACCTCCGGGCATGATTGTTTGAGCATCATCTTCCATACGGTAGCCGCTGCACAGAAGGACTTGCATCTCGGGGTTGATCTCCCGGAGATGATCGAAGGTCTCCGCCCCCGATATGCCCGGCATGATCATATCCAAAATGACCAGATCAATTTTGTTCCTTTTTTCCATGTAAACCGCAATGGCTTCCTGGCCGCTTCCTGCTGCATAGACCCGGTACCCCAAAGATTCCAGCAGCTCCTTGTTTACCTGCAAAACGACTTTTTCGTCATCGACCAGCAAAATCGTTTCCGTGCCTCTGGCGGTGTTATCGGTCGGACACGTTTCCATGATGACTTCTTTTTCCGAGGCGGGCAGGTAAATGGTGAACGTTGTTCCCTGACCGGGCTGACTGTAAGCCTGGATCATTCCCTTGTGGCCTTTGATGATGCCATAGACGGTTGCCAGCCCCAGGCCGGTTCCTTTTCCCGTTTTTTTCGTTGTGAAGAAGGGCTCAAATATCCGTTCTTTTGTGTTCTCGTCCATGCCGCAACCGGTATCCGTAACAGTGATTTTCACATATCTTCCCGGCTGGATGGCAAGGGGAATGGCCTGCTCATCATCCCAAAAAATATTCTCCGTCTCCAGATAAATGTTGCCTCCGTTCGGCATGGCCTGCCACGCATTGACATACAAATTCATCAAGACCTGCTCCATTTGTCCCCGGTCAACTTCCACGCTCCAGAGCGCTTGATCGCATAATTGCTGAATGCCGATTTCTTTTCTTGTCCTTCCGAACAGGGCGGCGGTTTTCTCCAGGATATCGTTCATATTGGTCGGCTGTACTTCATATTTTTCTCCCCGGGCGAATCCCAGCAACTGCCGGGTCAGCTTCGCCCCGCTTTTGACCTGTTGTTCAATCTGTTTGAGCTTTTCATAATTGGGATGCGATGGCTCAATATCCAGCAGGGAAAGCGCGGTAAATCCCTGAATCCCCGCAAGCAGATTGTTGAAGTCATGGGCAATTCCACTGGCCAGTGTGCCGACCGCCTCCATTTTTTGAACTTGGCGCAGTCGGGTTTCGAGAATTTTTGTTTCTGTAATATCCTTCAGGGTGCCTTCGTAATAGAGAAGCGGCGCTTTTGTATTTCTGACGACATGGGCATTGATCAGGACCCAGCTGGTTTGTCCGTTTTTGCGATACATCTGCATTTCCAGATTGCTGACGGCGCCCTCCTGATTCAGTCTGCGTAAAAACGTATCATACTGTTTTTCGTCAACGCACAGTTGGCTGGAAATACTGGTGACGTCATGAATCAGTTCCTCGGGCGTTTCAAAACCGTGAATGCGGGCAAGTGCGGGATTGGCGTTGATGTAGTAACCCTCAGGGGCAATCTGAAAAATACCGTCCACGGCATTCTCGAAAATGCTCCGGTAGTTTTCTTCCGCCTGTCGCAGGGCTTTTTCCGCCTGTTTTCGCATGAGAATATCTTTTTGAAGTTCTTTGTTGGCTTTGGTCAGTTCCTTTTCCGATGTTTCCATCTTGGTGATGTTGGCTTCCAGCTCTTTATTCATATCCTTGATGTGCTGGTAAAGTCCGAAACTTTCCAGCGCGTATGCATTGGTGACGATGGCCATGGTGAAAAGGATGAGCGATAGGTCGCTGATGCTTTCCCTGTCCTGCGCCAGAACGCCCAGAAACATACCTCTCGTTCTCGATGAGGTAAAAAGCGGATGGAGCATGATTTGTTCAGAATGGCCCGCTGTGGTGATGATCGTGGGTTTGTTTGTTCTTAAAGCCAGCGAAAAAGTCTTGTCGTTGATCAGGACTCTTACTTCGTTTCCGATGAATGGCGAAGCGTCTTCCGGATCACAGTATGCCTGGTAAAAACTGGAGTCCTGTTCATTGACCAGATAAAAGGCAACAACTTTGAAACGGATGATCTCCCTGACCTTTGCGGCTGTCGTTTTCAGGATAATCTGTGAATTTTCAATCTGGTTCAAGCTGGACTGGAAATGGCCCAGACTGACAGCCATTTCCTTGGCATGGAGCAGAGACATCTTCTCCATGCCAATTTTGCCGGCGCGTTCTTCAGAAGTTTCTGGCGGATTTTTTCTGCCCATTCCTTTGCTATCCATCGGTAAAATCTTTCATCATTTCATTAATCATTCTTTCCGCCTGACTGACGGCGGGAGCCAGCATGCTGGGAGAAATAGATAAAGCGTTCCACGCCCTGTCCATGAGAGGGGGAACGAATATTTCACCGCTGTGACCGAATTGACAAGCGATGGCCATGATATTTGAAAAATGAATAATGGATGCATCCAAGGGCTGGGGAGCGCCGGCCGGTTCATGGTGAAATTTTACCATATTTTCGAGGACAACGGGGAAATTCCATTTTTTTAAAAGAAGTGAAGCAACCCACGCATGGTCATATCCAAATATCTCTTTTTCGATTTTAAAAAGCGGTATTTTTTTATTTCTCGATTCGCGTATCGCCTGCACTGTTCTCTGCGGGAGCATGATGGCCGCAACCAGCCGTCCCATGTCGTGAAGCATCCCCGCAACAAAATAACGCTCCTCCTCCAGGCCTTTTTTGCTGCGGGCGATAATGCTGGCAAAACTTCCGCAGGCAATGGCGTGAATCCAGAAAGTTTTCATATCAATAAGTTTTTGCGGTATGTTTTTAAAAAAGCGCATCGCGAGCACACCCATGGCCAGCGTGCTGATTTCATTGAGTCCGATCAGCGTGATGGCGCGGGTAACCGTATCGACTTTTGAGGGCAGTCCGTAAAAGGCGCTGTTGGCTATTTTTAAAAGATTGGTCGATAAGCTGGTATCTTTACTGATGACTTCAGCCAGATAAGAGGCCGAACTTTGCGGGTCGTTCAAGACCTTATTAATCCGGTAATAAATGTCGGGAAATGAACTCAACTTGGCATTTTTGACCAAGGCCTCCGCGGAAAGCGGCATTTCCTGTTCAGCTGTCCGGGAACCCGGCATGCGGCTTTCACTGCCTGCGACAGTCTCGATTTCCGGAAGATTTCCGCCGCTGGACATGATCTTTACAAGTTGCAGAATTCTTAAACGCTTCAGCTCCTTGATGGCCTCGTGATCATTGTTTGAATATTGAAACAGGAGGGATGCATAATTGTCACACTTCCGGAGAATATCCGGATCGATCTGCTGTGTCATTTCTTCTGATGCAATTTTTTGGTCAATTCCTTCAATGTTTGCTTCGGTGATTCCCCAGCTTTTGAATATTTCTATATGTTTATCCTGCAGGACGATGCCTTGACGCAGCAGAAACCTGCCCATGGCGTCTTTGATATCGTCCGCCAGAACCATGCCGCTTTTCAAATCATCAACGTGAACTATGCCCATGGCTAGTTCCCTTCCTTTGATGGCAGCGATGGACTCCGGCTGCCGGTGTGCATGACAGGATCAGGATTACCGGTTGTGATGGTCAATCCCTGTTGAGCGGTTTGGCGCTTTTTTGGGTGTCCCATCTTCATATTAAGTCAAAGTCGCTGATTTTCCATCGTTCAAGTCTTTCAAACGAATCCTGAGCTGCCTTCAAGAGCACATCCAGCTTTACAGGCTTGACAAAAAAATCGTCGAATCCAGCGGCGCGACATTCCAGAAGACCATAAATATTGCTGTAACCGGTAAAGGCATGAATAATACTGACCTGATCTTTTGATCGGATTTTTTTGCACAGTTCAACACCGCTCATCCCGGGAAGTCTGATGTCCAGAAACATCACCCAGGCCGATTCATTATGAATAATCTTCAGGGCATCTTCCGCGCTTCCGGCGGTTAATACCGCATAGCCCGCTGATTCAAAAACTTCTTTGATCATATCCAAAATAGAGGCTTCATCATCGACCACTAAAATTTTTTTCTCCATAACATTTTCCCCTTCTATTCCGTGTCTTGATCGGAACTCTTATGGATGTTGATAATGCGGCCCAATCCGGCATAATCTTCAGTTTGGGAATCATTAATCCGCATCAGCTTTTTTGTGATGGCGCCCATCCTGCGAATTTGCTTGTTGATCTTATCAACCTTCATGTGGATGGGGTCATCCTCTGCCGTATCTTTTAATAACATTTCGGAATAGCCGGAAATGATCTGCATCGGCTGATTCAATTCATGACAAATGGCGCCAGCCATTTCCAGAACACCGTGCAGTTTTTCATAATGGTATCTTTCGTTCTCCGCCCATTGGCGTTCAACGACTTTTCCCAAACGCCTGGCAATCTCATTGATAAGATTGCGCTCCTCCTGAATAAAGGGGCCGTAATCCATGTCCGGCATTTTTTCCAGATAAGAGATCTCGACTATCCCGAGCGGCTTTCCATGAGCCGTCAGATCTCCCGATAGTTTCCACGCTGTTTCTTGAAAATTGCTTGTTTTGAATTCCTGGCCTTTAAAGGTGATTCTTGCACAGGCCTGTTCCGGATGACAAAAACCTTGAGGCATGTAATTAACGATATTCTGAAGAAGATCTTCTAATACGTCTATTTTTTCGATGAAATCCGCTATGCAATACAGGCAGTTCAATTCTTTTACGCGTTCTTGAAGCGCCTCTTCCGCCTGCTTGTGTTTTAATATGGTTTCCGCCTCCTTCAGAGCCCTTTCAATCGCAGGACCGATGCGGGGCAATTCCCCTTTTTGGATGTAATCCTGCACGCCCGCTTTCATCAATGAAACAACCATGTTGAGTGCAATTTCCCCTGAAACAATGATGAATGGAAGGCTGGGGCGTAATTCCTTGGCGATGGCCAGGGCCTCCGGGACACTGAAGTCGGGCATGGCGTGGTCGGAAGTGATGACATCCCAATCTTGTTGTTCCAGTTTGGAACGCATCGCTGATGGCGTATCCACGATTTCGTAACTAACGTCATAACCTTCACGGCGCAGAGCACGAAGCAATAGATGGGCATCATCATCTGAATCTTCAATGATCAACACACGCAAAGGTTTATTCATGTTTTTTTTCTATCATAATTTGCTTTCCATGTCTATAAAGTCAATAAAATTAACGGGCATGAATTCCTTCTCCTTATAAAGCAATTTTTTATTTTGATTGACAATTTTAAATGCCGCGTGTTACGCAAAAAATCCCAAAGGGTAAGATCTGGTTGCCTTCATTGTGAAAGCCTGTTTCCAGTCGCTGAAACCATCCTTAATGGCAACCGGATAATGCAAGGGAAGACGGTGTAAGTCCGTCGCGGTCGCGCCGCTGTAACCGGTACGAAAGTTCACAATACCACTGCCCAGAAAGGCGGGAAGGTGAACCAGTAGGATGATCCGGAAGCCAGAAGACCTGCCCTTTGGAAAAAATGATAGGGATCTTCGCGCAAAAAGATCAACATCATATAAGGATGAAAAACGTCATCCCCGTGCCCGTCAGGGTTCGGGGATTTTTTTATTCGAGAGTGGAAGATGAAACAGGAACATGGCGGCAATTTAAGATATCTGGCACGGCAGGCGGGCATCCCTGAGAACGCCCTGCTGGATTTTTCCGCCAATCTCAACCCGCTGGGTCCCCCTGAATGGTATCGGGCGCTGATCAATGCAAAGCTCAACGAAACGCAACATTACCCCGATCCGGAGTGTCTTGCTCTGAGGGAAGCGGCGACAGAGCGCTATGGCGCAGGAATAGAAGAAATACTTCCGGGGAATGGTTCCTCGGAGCTTATTCATCTTCTTCCGCGACTATTTTTGTCATCGCGGGCCGTGATCCTTTCGCCGGCCTACAGCGAGTATGCTCTGGCCTGCAAAGCTGCGGGATTGATGATTCAAAAGGTTCTTCTGAAAGAAGAAACCGGATTTACATTCCAGCCAGGCCTCCTTTCGCCCCTGCTCCGGAAGGGCGATCTGGTACTTATCGGCCAGCCCAACAATCCCACGGGAGCGATTAGCGATGCAGATGACTTGAGGGAACTGGCGCTGCGGCATCCTTCCGTCACCTTTGTTATTGACGAGGCCTTTGCGGATTTTGTCGTGGAAATGGACAGCCTGACTAAGCGGCGTCCCGCCAATGTTCTGGTTCTGTTGTCGCTGACCAAATTTTTTGCTATGCCGGGATTGCGATTAGGCTGCGCCATTGGCGAGCCGGCCATCATCAAAAGGATGAAAGAGTTACTCCCCCCGTGGTCTGTCAATACCTTGGCCCAGGCCGTCGGCGTAGAAGCACTGAAAGACAAATCCTATGCCGAGCAAACCCGCCAATATGTCCGCAGGCAACGGGAAGATTTAACCCGTGAGCTGCGGGCCATTGATGCATTAACCGTTTATGCGGGAGAAGCCAATTTTGTTCTTGT
>CAYVFA010000108.1:0-8206 GCA_964450075.1 uncultured Smithella sp. | reverse complement strand
AACAAGCAACCAGGAAAGGAGCATGAACATGAATCATCTGTTACAGCCCAAGAAGTTTAAGAGTTTGATGGCCGACGAGGAATCGAAAGATATTATGGCCAAGACCGTCGATTTTTTTGAAAACAAGATGGGCAAAACCAAACTCTCAGAGGATTACTGGAGCCGCATCTGGTACCGGGAGTTTCTCGATTTTCTGAAAAAGGAGCAGATCTTCTACAAACTGCTTACGCCCAAACAATACGCTGATCATCCCGACTGCCGCTGGGATACGGCCAGAAATGCGGAATTCAGCGAGCTTTTGGCGTTTTACGGCTTCGGCTACTGGTACTGCTTCCAGGTGACCATTCTCGGTCTGGGTCCCATCTGGATGAGCGGCAACGAAACGGCCAAAAAGAAAGCGGCGGCACTTCTGAAGGACGGCGCTATTTTTGCCTTCGGTTTGTCGGAACGGACGCACGGGGCCGACATCTACTCAACGGAGACAAGCCTTACTCCAAATGACAAAGGTGGCTGGCTGGCCCGGGGCGAAAAATACTACATCGGCAACGGCAACGAAGCGGAAATGGTCTCTACTCTGGGTAAGGTCCGCGACGGATCCGACGACTATTGCTTCTTTGTCACCAATTTCCGGAACAAGGCTTTTGAACTGAAACGCAACGTCATTTCCCATCAGGAATACGTCGCCCAGTTTGCCTTAAACGACTACCCCGTTACGGAAGATGACATTCTCAGCCGTGGTCCTTCAGCCTGGGATGCGGCGCTCAACACGGTGAATGTCGGCAAATTCAATATCGGCCCGGCCTCCATCGGTGCTTGCGAACATGCCTTTTACGAGGCGATCAACCATGCCGCTAATCGCATGCTTTATGGGATGCGTGTCACGGACATGCCCCATGTGAAGGGCAACTTCATGGAGGCGTGGCTGCGTCTGGTCGGTATGAAGCTTTATCAGCGGCGCTCAACGGATTACTTCCGCAAAGCATCCGCGGACGATCGTCGCTATCTCCTGTTTAACCCCACCAGCAAGATGAAGGTGACCACGCAGTCGGAAGATGTCATCTCGTTACTGTGGGATGTCATCGCCGCCAAGGGTTTCGAGCGCGATACTTTCTTTGCCACGGTCGCCAGTGACATCAAAGGGCCGGCCAAGCTCGAAGGAACCGTCCATGTGAATGTCCAACTGATCCGGAAGTTCATCAAGAGATATTTCTTCAATTCCAAGGACTATGCCCCCGTGGGGCCGGTTTTTGACCAGACCGACGACCTCTTCCTCTTCAATCAGGGAACGGCCAGTGGACTGGGCCAGGTTCAGTTCAATGACTACCGGCCGATTTTTGAAGAGTTCAAAGATTTACCCAATGTTGCCGTTTTCATCAAGCAAATCGGGCTATTCCGTGAAATGCTGGAAAAAGCCTTCCCCGATAAGATTCAGGAGATGGATCCTTCCTTCTCTCTCACCGTCGGCGAAATGTTCTCGATTGTGGTTTATGGCCAGCTGATTCTGGAGCAGGCCAAAATTGACAATCTGGACAAGGATATCGTCAACCAGATCTTCGACTTCATGGTTCGCGACTTCTCCGGCTTCGGATTGCAGATTTACGCCAAGGCGACAACCAATGATGTCCAGCGCGGCTACTGCAAGGAGATCCTGCTGATGATGCCCGTATCCGATCCCGCTCAGTATGACCGGATCTGGCAGAACTGCGTCATCTGCCTCAACGGTGAATACGAGATGACAGATCGGAAGGCGTAATTTCTTTCGATTCATCTATTCCAATATAAACAGGGGGGGAGTATTTTTTTCTCCCCCCTGAAATATTTTCGTGAACATCATGAAATGTTGCCTCTAATAGTTTGTGGACAAGAGGAAAATTATTTTGTATAAATAAAGCATGGAAATGCTTCTGGGTACACAAATTGCGGTTCCGCTTTCTCAGGTGGCCTTGCTGCTGGGAATCAGTACGTTGGCGTTGCTTTTCGGCCGGCTGAGGCTTGCCCTGATCATCAATTATTGTTTCACGTTTTACTGGGGATTTTTTCTGAACCCCTCTTTCTCCTCTGACGGGGGAGAATTTATTATCAACAATTTCACGTTTGCTTATTTCGGGATTGGTCTGCTGATTGTTGTTCTCGCGGTCATCGGTTTCATGTTCAACAAAGAATGAAGTGAACCATCGCTGAAGGCTGATGGATACTTTTGATGACTTCTCTGTTATAAGAACAAAATGAAAAATACAGGATTCAAGATCTTTATTCATTCTCATTCATGAAAGGGTGACGGGATCGTGGCTGAAAAAAAAGGATCACTGATCTTCTTGCCTCGTGGCGGCATTTTGATTCCGGCTTCTGCCGGAAACGTTCAGATGGGCATTCCGCCGGAAACCATCAAAGATACGATGAAGCTTGCAGGCGGCGTGCCGGACACGTATATTGTGCCCGGGGATATGTTTGATCTGCATGGCGGCGTCGCGCTGGCCGAGATGGAATTTCCCGTCTATTACAATTTCTTTATCAAGAAGGCCAAAACAAAAATCATCTGCAATCAAGGCCAGCGGAAAAGAATTGAAACGGTCATTTCTGAGGCCCTGTTTGGGCCGGAAATATTGGACTACGTCCATGAATATGCAGAAGGAGAAAAAACGCCTGGTTTCCCGGATCTGAGAGCGGAAATGGATCATTTCAGAAAGTCCATGGGGCCGAAAGGAAGCGTGGAACTGGAAGATCTGATTGAATTTTGCGTTTTGGATGATGGCGGGAAGACATCCTGTAACGGGATCGATGTCCAGTTTGACAGCGATGGTCATTTAAGGGTTTCTGAAAAGGGTAAAGAGATCGCGTTTGTTGGCAGGGATACGCCCCTCGTGGTCCGTAAAGCCACCCCAACACCTTCCAAGCGCAATTTCAGGCCACCCTTGTTCGGCGTCACAACTCTCGGGGCCGGTCATGGATTTGATCCGGAAGCGGATACATCCGGGCTGATTATCTGGGTCAGCCGGCGTGGGATTATGGTGGATCCCCCTGTTAATTCCACCGAGAAACTGCTGGCCTTAGGCGTCGGTCCGAAATGGATCGATAGCGTTATCCTGACGCATTGTCATGCGGATCATGATGCGGGAACCCTGCAGAAGATTCTTCATGAGGGAAAGATCAACCTGTACACAACCAACACCATTTATAACAGTTTTATGAAAAAGGCCGAGGCCCTTACAGGAATTGAAGTGAGCCGGCTCCAGAAACTGGTTCATTTTTATCCCGTATGTATTGGAATGCCCATGATTATCAGCGGAGGCCGATTCAATTTCAATTATACCCTCCACTCCATCCCGACCATCTCTATCCAGGCCTCTTTATATGGAAAGAGCATGGTGTACAGTTCGGATACGATGAACGATCCGCAATATATTGAACAATTGTATGCCGAGGGCGTCCTGACGAAAAACCGCCGGGATTTCCTGATCAACTTCCCTTGGGATCGGGATGTCATTTTTCATGAAGCAGGCATACCGCCCATTCATACGCCACTTAGCTACCTTTGCAGTTTGCCCGAGGATATTCGAAAGCGAATGTATCTGGTCCATGTGGATCCCCAGACCATTCCCTGCGAAAGCAGTCTGCGGGTAGCTCCCACAGGGTTGGCCAACACCATTGAACTGGATGTCAAGCCCCTGCCTCATGATGAAGCCATCGAAATGCTGGATGCCTTTTCCCGAGTGGAATTGTTCGAGAGCCTTGCTTTTGAAAAGGCCAGGGAGTTGTTGCTGGTTGCTGAAATTGAACATTATAAGGCCTCCGACGTGATCTTCAAAAAGGGCGACCGGGGCGACAAATTCTATGTTGTCATGAGTGGTGTGGTTGATATTATTGCGGGTGGCAAGACCATCACAACCTATGATGTCGGGGGGTATTTCGGCGAAAAGAGCCTGCTTTTGGATGAAAACCGCACGGCAACGGCGATGTCAAGAACCGATGCAAAGTTACTTGCCATCCGGAAAGACGAAATGTTGAGTCTGATACGCGGAACGGAAAGCGAATGCCTTTTGCGTCAGATTGCCGATTCCCAGAGTGTGAAATTACGGAAGATCTTGAAGAATAACCCGATCTTCGGTAATTTGACAGCCACACAGCAAACAAGGCTCCATGGACTGATCAGGCCCTTACCACATGCCTTCCATCCGGGTGAAGCCATTACCGGTAAAGATTCAGTGGCCGGATTTTCGTGCATCATTATTGACGGAAAGGTTGATGTTTACCGTGGTCGTGTTTTGATTGATACCTTGACAAAAGGCGGTTTGTTTGGCGTAAAGGATATGTTCAAAGGAAAAGATAAGAAGACCTTCTCCTTTATCGCGAAAGAAGAGACGTCTGTGTGCTGTATTGAGCATGTCGATCTTATACGTTTTTTAGATGCAAATCCCGGTATCTACGTTAAAATGTATCATATGCGTTATTAGTCTTAGAGGTAATGGCAATGATGATTCCATCGGACATCAAGTGTTTGTTTCAGGAGCATGGCACAGAGATTATTCTGGAAACGGGGGATGTCCTGTTTCGTCAGGGAGATGCCAGTGACGCAGTTTACTATGTTATCAGTGGCAGTTTGACGGTGTACGTGACCGATGGTAACTCCGATCCCCATCTGCTCAACAGCGTCGGAGCCGGAGAGCTAGTCGGTGAGCTGGGCGCCATCACCCAGCAATCCCGCTCAGCAACCGTTATTGCCGTTTCGCATGTCGTGCTGTCCTGCATATCCATGGTCAAACTCCGGACTCTGCTGGCTCACACCCTGCCTCTGGTTGAGAATATGACCTCAACCAATCGTGATCATGTCATTTCCGCGGACAGGGCGCGGATTCAGTTTGGAAAAACCTACCAGCAAATGCAGAAGCGCCTTGCCAGCCTGGGCGAAGAAAAAGAGCAATTGCAGGAGCTGCTGCGCTTGCGTGAAGAACTCGAAGCCATGGTGGTTCATGATTTGCGCAATCCATTGAATACCATCATGATGGTCTTGAGTCTGCTGGAGCGCGTGAAGGATCAGGTCAATGATCCGGAAGGCTTCATGCATCTTTCAAAGCTGGCCAATGGTGCAGCGCAACGCATGAATCAGCTGATTACCACCCTGCTGGATATTGCCCGCCTGGAAGCGGGAAAACTGGTTTTGAATATTAAAGAATTTGATCTCTCTTCCCTGCTTGAGCATGTGATCGAGATGGAGCAGCCGATGGTGACGAAGTCTGTAAAGATGGTTCATCAGACACCGCCGGGTCTGATGGTAAAAGCCGATCGCGATGTGCTGGGGCGCGTGATCGCCAACCTGCTGGATAATGCTCTCAAATTTGCGCCGCCTTCGAGTCAGATTCAGATTACGGCCCAATTACTCGACCATCAGGCTGTTTGCATCAACGTGTTGGATGACGGGCCGGGAGTTCCACCTGAGGAACGCGAACGCATATTTGAAAAGTTCACGCAGATAAAGGACACTGCACACGAAAAGCGCGGCGGCACAGGTCTGGGGCTGACATTCTGCCGCATGGCGGTAGAAGCGCACGGCGGCTACATAAAAGTTGACGCCGGGCCTTCCGGCGCGGGAAGCTGCTTCAGCTTGCAAATTCCGCAGGAGTGATACGGTTCTGGTTGTCTTTATGTCGCCCGCGTTTATCAGTTGCTTGCCCAATGGCAAATGTATAAACGATCACGGGTCACGACTTTCTTCCTTTATATTGGACAAAATTTACATGATATGCCAACTTGGCTCGAGTGCGATATTAACACGAAATACCAAGTGGCAAAAGTTCATTCTCTTGAATTTTAAAACACTTTTTCCTTAAGTCTTTCAAAAGGCGAGCAATATATCCTGAGAAAATCGGGAAAAACCTGCCAAGTATATTAGTCGCCATGAATGAATATGCCCATACAAAAAACCATACTATTATATTGCATTCTATACATGGTTCTGGCAGAGTAAGTTTATGAAAAGAGCAACATTCGAATGGGATGAGGAAAAGGATAGAGAAAATCAATCAAAGCACAGTGTTTCTTTTATCACTGCGCAGCAGGCTTTTCTTGATCCTCACCGTGTCATCGCGGAAGACATTACTCATAGTACTGACGAAAATCGGTATTATTGTATGGGACATGTTGGTGAAAGTATCTTAACAGTCAGGTTTACGTATCGTGGTAACGTAATCCGCATCTACGGCGCAGGCTATTGGAGAAAGGGAAGGAAAATTTATGAAGAGCAAAACAAAATATACTGAAGAACCCACGGGGCATTTGAGAGTTGTCCAAGACTTTCTTCCACCCCCGGAAAAGTTAGTGCTGAAAGAAGATAACGTGAAAGTGACTATTTCTCTAAAGAAATCCAGCGTCAGCTTCTTCAAAGAACACGCAAAAACACAAAAGACTTCTTATCAGAAAATGATAAGAGAAGTCGTAGATTGGTACGCTTCGCATTATCAAAAAAGCGCATAACCCGGCGCTCCACCCGATCGCCACACTCAAGGTGATTTTTTCGTTATGGTTCAAGGAATGACACATAGAACAGTGCATTCTGAAACAGACGACATGGAGGATCAATGGAAGTTTTTGATAGGAGCAAGTCCAAAAATACCGGTGCATTACAGATTCTTACTTCTTGGATGTTGATTAGCCCCCAAAACTCAACGACACAGAATCTGTCGTTGCAGATTTCCGAAGTCCCTGTCGGTTCAGAACAACCCTTACACATCCATGCTCCTGAACAATGCTACTACATCATAAAGGGAAAAGGTCTCGTGACCATAGAAGAAGAGACGCGAGAGGTCTTTGCAGGGACTGCCATTTACATACCATCGAACAAACGGCATGGCATCAAAAACACTGGAAACGAAGTTCTGGAATACTTGACGGCTAATTCACCAGTATTTGAGCAGGAGTATGAAAACAGGCTGTGGCCGGCAGATGCGTTTGGCAAATAACGGGCTTTTTAGCAGAAGACATTCTACGGGGGCCATAACCGGTCAATCCAAGGGCGCACGGATACCAAAATGGATATATCCTGCCCAGAGAATGCATGCAGCCTCAAGATGCAGACTAATTATGGTAAGTATGCCGCCAGTGGCTTTGTCAACGGCGATAAACTGGTTGTTGCTTATAATTACCTAACGGAAACAGCTTTTGGATTCATTCTTTTTGAACAGCAAGGCGACAATAGGATGCTACAAAAGACTTTTGATATAAAAGGGAAAGTAGTGTGGAATGGAAAACTTATTCGAAAATAGAATGGATATAGTGGCTCATCCCATAACATAGAGTTAAGGAATAAAAGCATAAAACCACTACCAACATCCGGATCCGCGTTCCGCGGGCCGGAGATGCCCACGTTATGCACATCAAATGATGCGGAGGTACAAATGAATAGACTAATAGGTTCTTTGGTGATCGTGTTTTTCGCGGCAAGTTCCGCCATGGCGGATCAAAACGATTTTAGATGCCTTAAATCCGTTGGCTTAAAGAATCCCCTCAGAATTCAATTTGTATTCCAATCAGACAATAATGACATCGGCTACGTCATCTATAAAGGTGGCAGTGCACGCATCCCCGTAAAGAAGTTAAAGGAAAAGGAATTGAAGAAAATACCCGGGGGAAGACCATCGGAGTTTGAAACCCAGTGGCGTGAAGTTACTTCTGACGAAACCGGTGGCACATATGAATATATTAGCCAAGGTGCACTCATAGATAACTTCAGATACATCCGTAAGGATGGGAAGATATTTAAGTTTGTAGAAGATCTCGACGCTTCTACCGACAATGGGTGCGCATGGGACAAAAAATAGAGATGGAGAGACATACCGGCCAATACAGCCGATCGCTTACGCTCAGGTTTATTTTTTCATTATTTACTCACTTCGATGCGTAATGCTTGTCTCCAATAACATGCCACTACTTACCTTTTGTGACTCAACACTTAACAATACCTTCCTGAAATCAATGAAGCATCAACCTCGACAAAGACGATAGCTTTCAAACCGTAACAAACAAAATTACGACTCCATTGAGAAAAAATAACACAAAATATATTTCTAAATTTAAGCTTGAAAAATCAGATTACTTCCGCTACGATCTTACCAGTAAGAATATGCTTTTATTAGGAGGATTAAATGGGAAATTTGGCGACCACAAAAATGTCTTCGAAGGGTCAGGTTGTCATCCCGGAGGACATACGTAATAG
>CAYVFA010000107.1:0-8224 GCA_964450075.1 uncultured Smithella sp. | reverse complement strand
TAATTGATAAGCTTATTGTGGACAGCGTAAAGCGTGAGCTCTGCGTTCTTTTTCATGGCCATTTTGGACATAACGCGGGTGCGGTAAGTGCTGATGGTTTTCACGCTCAAACACAGTTCATCGGCAACGTCGGAGACGGATTTGCCGGACGCCAGCATCAGCATGACCTGGTGCTCACGGTTGGAGAGCCTTTCATGGGGCAGTTTTTGCGTGTCGATATCCAGTTCGTCGGCCAGTTTTTCAGCCAGAGATGCGGTCACGTATTTTCCGCCCTGGGCAACCTTGCGGATAGCGCCGATCAGTTCCTGCGGCGCGCTGGCTTTGGTGAGATAGCCTGATGCGCCCGCGCGCAGAGCGCGCACAGCGTATTGCTCTTCAGGATGCATGCTTAAGATCAGCACGGCCAGCTTCGGACGCTGGCCTTTGATATCCTCCAGAACTTCCAGGCCGCTTCGTCCCGGCATGGAAATATCGAGCAGAACGACATCATATTCATATTTCAAAACCTTATCCAGCGTTTCCGCGCCATTTTGCGCTTCGTCCTTCACCAGAATGTCGCGGACGTCCGCCAGAATCTGGATCACGCCCTGGCGCACTACGGCGTGATCATCAGCAACCAGTATGCGAATCATGTTGGTCTTTCTCCTTTACTTGAGTGGAATGAGAACCCGGACCGTCGTTCCGGACGGTTTAGCGTTGCGGACATGCACCGTGCCGCCCCAGAGATGGGCGCGCTCCCGCATGCCGATCATGCCGAAAGAGCGGGCGTCATCCACTTGCCACTGGGTAATGCCAATCCCGTTGTCCGTCACTTCCAGGGTCAGTTCTTCTTCGCTCTCGAAGAGGTGGACTTTGCAAAGCTTGGCCTTTGCGTGTCTTGCGATATTGGTCAGCGTTTCCTGAAAAATACGAAAGACGGCCGTGGCCAGATCCCGGTCGATGACGCCGTTTGCGCATTGAATAGTAGACTGGCAGCGGATGCCTGAGCGCTTCTGAAAGTCCGCGGCCTGCCATTCGATGGCCGCAGGCAATCCCAGATCGTCCAGCAGACTGGGGCGCAGTTCCGTCGTGATGTTGTGTACGCTTTCAATGGTGGCATCGACCAGACCCGACATGCTTTCCGTTTTTTCCCGGATGGCTTTGCTGTTGGCCGGCAATCGGCTTTTAAGCCAGGACAGATCCATCTGCAGCGCGGTGAGGGATTGCCCCAGCTCATCGTGAATCTTACGCGCGACGCGCGTGCTTTCGTCTTCGCGCACCGACTGAAGATGAGCGTAAAGATTGCGCAATTCTTCGCGTGAGCGTTGCAGATCCTCCTGTGCTTTTTTCTCAGCAGTGATGTTTTCATAAGTAACGACAATACGCTTCTCGTGGAGTTTTTCACCGATACGCGAAGCCTTCATCCGGCACAGTATTTCCCGCCCGTCCTTGCGCAGGCAGGCAAACTCCGTCTCATACGTCCGCTGATGCTCAAGGCTGTCATAAAAGATTTCGCCGATTTGATCCGCTTCTTCTTCGTTGCGATAGATCATGCGGATGCTCTTGCCGATCAGTTCTTCGCGGTCCCAGCCGAAAATGAGCTTGACCGCGTGGTTGGCAAAATTGATGCGCCGTTCGTGCAGACCCAGAACCGCCTGGGGGATCGCATCCAGGATGGAGGATTCCAGCGCTTCCAGTTCTTCCAGTCTGCGGCTGGCCTCTTTGCGTTCGGTCACATCCATCGAACTGCCCAGAATGGCCCGCTTGCCCTTGAACGTGATCGACATGACGGTTTCCATAATCCATTTGATCCGGCCGTCTTTGGTGACAATGCGAAACTCATAGGGTGAAAAACGCTGTTCTCTGAGCATCATGATGGCATTTTGAGTGGTAATGCGCCGGTCCTCCGGCATGATGAGGGAAGCGGGTTTCATCTTGAGCACTTCTTTTTCGGTATAGCCTGTATATTCCCGGAAGTGGGAATTGATGAATTGAAATTTTTTATTCTGGATAATGTAGTAGCCGACCTGCGTACTATGCGCCAGAATTTTGTAAAGGCTTTCCCCGAACGTTTCCAAGGCCGCAGGATGATCGGCCGGTTCCATCCATTCTTTTTGAGCTATTTTGCGCGGACGCACCTGCCACCTCTTTAAAAAATATCATTGGGATAGCATCGGTTGTTTTCCATAGGACTAACCCGGAAGGCTTGTACCATATATTGCGTCAGAGTTCAGCAAAATTGGTGTATTCTCCGGAAACGCGGAGCTCCATTAAAAAACCCGCCGGGTTTGGCCCGACGGGTTTTAACTTTTTTAAAAGGGGTGGATTTCTATTTATACAGATCCTGAAGCTGTTCACCGAACTTCTTCATGACGAGCGGCCGTTTGAGCTTAAACGTTTGCGTCAGCATACCGCTTTCCACGGTGAAATCTTCCGCGATGAACAGGAACTTCTGCGGCACTTCATAGCCGCCGTAAGTTTTACGCAAATGGGTTGTAATATCGTTGGACAGATAATCTGTTACCGCTTTGTCCTTCAGGGATTCTTCCAGTGTATCCTTTAGAAGCGGCTTGAGGTTCGGATCGGCTTTCAGCGCGGCAAAGTCGGGAACGACGAGTGCCACGTTGTAATCTTTGCCGTCCCCGTAAAGCATGACGTTGAGGATGTAGCGGATCAATTTAATTTCATTTTCAATACCCTCCGGATGGACGTATTTGCCGTTGGCCAGTTTGTATTCGTCCTTGAAGCGTCCGGTAATATGCAGGTAGCCTTCTTCATCCAGCCAGCCGCGGTCGCCGGTGCGGATGCCGGGAAAGCCGTTCCAGGTATCCGGCATCATGATTTCCGCCGTCTGCTTGGGCTTGTTGTGGTAGCCCATCATAATGTGCGCGCCGTAAGCGCATATTTCGCCGTCTTTGCTGTCTTCTCCGACACGGGATTTATCAATGACCACGTGCATGTTTTTAACGACCTTGCCGACCGTTCCCAGTTTATTGCCGTATTTGGGGGTATTGGAGGTGATGACGGGTCCTGCTTCCGTCATGCCGTAGCCATCGAATGTCGGCTGGCCGATATCTTTGAAGAACAGAGCGATTTCCGGTTTGACCATCGCGCTACCGGTTACGAAAAATTTCAGGGCCCCGCCGAAAATGTTGCGGCACTGGGAGAAAACCAGCGCGTCGTAATCTTTGAATTCTTTTGTTTTCTCGGGAAGGTCTCTGTTTTTGACCGCTTCGGCGACGGCCGCGTCAAAAAACATCTTCTTGGTCGGATCCGCGGCAACGCCCTGCAAAATGGAATCATAAACCTTGTTGACAATTTTGGGAACCACGCAAAGCCCCGTGGGCTTGACTTCCTGGAAGTTCTGAATCAGTTTTTCCACCGATTCGGCAAAAGCAATGCCGCCGCCTGCTGCGATGTAAAGGTGCAGGTCGCACGCCAAACCATAGACGTGCGCCCATGGAAGAACGGCCACGACATGCATGTGCTCATTGATGCCGTAAGAGTCTAAACCGAGACGCGCGTTTAACGTCAGACTACCGTGAGAGAGTTCAACCCCCTTCGGATCGCCGGTTGTGCCGGACGTATAAACGATGTTGGCCATATCCGACCAGGCGGGTTTGATGGACGGCGCGGGGTTTTTCCTCCCCATTTCCTCCAGGGCGTTCAGAGAATTCTCGCCTTCGCCGAAAACAACAAATATTTCTTTCAGCGTGGGAATATCTTTTTTGAAATCCTTGACCTTTTCGTAAATATTTTTGTCGCGGGCAAACAGAAACTTAATCTCTGCGTCGCTGACGACGTAGTGCATGACTTTCGGTAGTTCCGCAAGATACATTGGCACAAAAACGCCACCCAGACCATGAACGGCCTGCTCGCAGATAAACCATTCCGTGCAGTTGTTGAGGATGACGCCGACCTTTTCGCCTTTGGCCAGTCCAAGCTTTTTCAAAGCTCCCCGGAGGTTATTCACCCTGTCGGCTACGTACTGGAAGTTCACCCATTCGTACTGTCCGGACGCCGGATTTTTCGTGCCGAAAAGCCTGTTGTTTGCATACTTGGCGACCGCTTGTTCAAACAAATCAACCAAGTTGTTCGGATTGTCATAAACTTTGTTCAGATCCATTTTTTGCTCCCAATTTTTTAAAAGTAAGATATTCGGCCTTTATGAAAAACAGGTATTCTCGAAAAGACCACTTCTTTCAAACGCGTGTATGGTTTTGATTCGCGTATTAGCAGCATTTATGCCAAGACCATTAAGCATGACTTATATCTTTGAATATATTGTTTGTTTTGTTTTGGCGGAGATGGTGGTTGAATATTTTCGTGTTTTATGTAACATGCACGTTACATAGCGTATCATGCAATGAAATACTGATGATACGCTTATGATACATCACTTCACCGCATGGTGCGGAGCAGGTACGTGCAGACAACCGACAATATTAAACTTCTTCATCCTCACTGGCAGGATGAAACACAGCAGATTGACGTTGATTATTATGAAAAGAAATTCAAACGAACACTCGAAGAGTGGAAACGGTTTATCCGCGGTGAGATGAAAATCGACATTTCCATCGTACCGGGCGAAATTCTTGAATCATGGACACGCTGCAAAAACATGGGGGTCAATCCCTTGGATGTCCCCAAAATTAAAATGCTTTCACAGCATGACCTGCAAACGCACATCAAAAAAAACAAGCATCTGATTTCGGCAAGCCGCCCTTTCATGAACCAGGTTTACCATCTGGTCAAGAGCTCCCGTTTTAATGTCAGTTTGTTCGACAAAGACGGTGTGATCCTGGAAGTGATGCAAGACAAGCAATATGAAGAAAATTCTCTGGCCTCCGTATGGGTGGTCGGCACGCAATGGTCCGAAAACCTTGCGGGAAACAATGCGGCGGGAACCGCCATTTTTTATAAAAAACCGATCCGGATATTCGGATCACAACATTATTGCCACGCCTACCACAAATACGCAGTTTCCAGCGCGCCGATTTTCAGTCCTGAAAGAAAACTGATCGGCGGTCTCACCATTATCGGTTACCATTTGGGTGCGCATCCCCACACGCTGGGTATAGCGATTGCCGCCGCTCAAGCGATTGAAAATGAACTTCGATCCCAAAAAGCGCTGGATGCCGTCAACAAAACGAGCAACAATCAAAAAACCGTCATTTCTAACATTCCCGAAGCGATCATCACGATTGACAGCCAGAATTATATTTCCTTTATGAACGACCATGCAAAGAAAATGTTTCACGTTTCAACTCCTGCTATGGAAGGAATGCACCTCAAAGATGTTCTGGGTGCGATCAACAGCCATTTTCTTGAAATCATAGACCAGAATGAATCCATTTCCGACAGGGAATTGCGGATATACACCAGAAGCGGCAGCGGTGATTATACATTAACCTGCAATCCGATTATTTCGCCGGACGGCAGTTTTACCGGTAAAATTATTTTTCTTGGCGGGATCAATCGTGCCAGAACTCTCGTCAACAAAATGATCGGCGCTAAAGCAAAATTTCATTTCGAGGATATTTACGGTCAACACCCCGCCTTTCTTAAAACGCTGGAGGAGGCCCGGATGATTTCACAAAGCACATCAACCGTGCTTCTTCTCGGCAAAAGCGGGACGGGGAAAGATCTTTTCGCTCAGGCGATTCATAACGCCAGCCCGCGCAAAGATGGACCTTACATCGCTATTAACTGCGCGGCGATCCCCAGGGATTTGATTACCAGTGAATTCTTTGGTTACTCGGAGGGGGCTTTTACCGGATCACGGAAAGGCGGGAATCAGGGGAAATTTGAGTTGGCGGACGGCGGCACGATTTTTCTGGACGAAATCGCTGAAATGCCCCTGGAACTTCAGTCTGTGCTGCTTCGTGTGATCGAAGAAAAAAGCGTCACCCGCATCGGGGGTACTCATATACGCCCTGTTGATGTGCGCATCATTGCCGCAACAAACAAGGATTTAAAAGAAGAAATCAGAAAAGGCGCTTTCCGGGAAGACCTGTATTACCGGCTCAATGTTTTTTCCATTAACCTGATCCCTCTTCATGAACGTCCGGATGATATTGTGCTTTTAATGAATCTTTTTGTCCGGAAATATGAACAGTCATTGAACAAGCGGATAATCCGCATTCACCCCGACGTCGTGACCACCTTCCTGAATTATCCCTGGCCCGGCAACATCAGGGAATTGCAGAATATCATCGAGCGGATGATGAATATCGCCGGCTCGAATGAATTGACGCCCGATCTCATCCCCGAAGAAATTATCAGCTTTGGGAAAATATCATCCGCCGAAAAATTCATGGAGTCCCCCGAAGAAACAGAACGCAAAACGATTCTAAAATTACGCCATTTAAAATTCCCGAAAAACATCATTGCCCAAAAGATGAATATGTCGAGAATGACGCTCTACCGGAAAATGAAAAAATACGGTCTGACGTGACGTCTTGCGGGGAGGGGATGATCAAGCAATTTTTATGTTGCACTATGTTACGCACATGTTACAATGAACCCGTAAGTAGTGAACTCGTTTTTCGTTAATCATAATACTTTAAGTTATTTCGGATACATGACTTATCTCTCGCGGAGTTGGCATAGATGGTGCAAAGTATCTGCAAATGTTGTTCAATGCTGTTGGTAGTTTTGCCAATGTGTTAATCAATGTTTATTCAAAAATAAAAAATATCTAAAGCGAGGTTACATTATGAGAGACGTAGTCATAGTCAGCGGCTGCAGAACAGCCATTGGAGATTACATGGGGTCGCTTGCCGGTTTCAACGCCATACAATTGGGCGTAACGGTATTAAAAGGCGCCATTGCCAAAGCGGGGATCGATAAAAGTTTGGTTGAAGAAGTCGTAGCCGGCCATGTTAACCAGTCCGGCGCACCGGGCAACAGCGCCCGTTATATTGCCTTGGGCGCGGAACTGCCGATAGAATCATTTGCCTTTACAGTCCACCAGCAATGCCCCTCATCCATGCGCGCCTCCGAATTGCTTTCACAGGAAATCATGCTGGGCAAAATAGACGTCGGCGCCGTCGTCGGCATCGAAAGCATGAGCAACGCCCCCTACCTGCTCTTTGGCGCCAGGAAAGGTTACCGGCTGAACGACGGCGAAAAGATCCAGGACAGCCTGATGATCGGCGGCCTGGTCGATACAAACCTGGGCTACCACATGGGCGTGACAGCCGAAAACATAGCCGAACAGTACCAGATAACCCGCCAGGAACAAGACGAATGGGCGCTCATGAGCCACCAGAGAGCCTGCGCCGCCAACCAGAAAGGCTGGTACAAAGACGAAATCATTCCCCTTGAAGTCAAAACCAGAAAAGGAATGATCACCTTTGACACCGATGAACACCCCCGGGCCGACACCAGCATGGAGAGCCTAGGTAAACTCAAACCCGTATTCAAAAAAGACGGCACCGTCACCGCCGGCAACGCATCCGGTTTAAACGACGCCGGTTCCTGCATGATCATGATGGCTGGTGAAAAAGCAAAAGAACTGGGCGTAAAACCGGTCGCCCGCGTCGTATCATCCGCCCCCGGCTCCGTCGAAGCCCGCATCATGGGCATGGGCGTCGTCCCGGCCATACATAACGCCCTGAAATTTGCCAAAATGAAACTTTCCGATATGGACTATTTTGAACTCAATGAAGCCTTTGCCGTCCAAGTCATCGGCTGCAACCGCGAATTAAAGATCCCGCTGGACCGAATCAACGCCGTCGGCTCCGGCATCAGCATGGGCCATCCAGTCGGCGCCACCGGCGCGAGATTGATTATTACCATGATGGGCGAACTCAAACGGTGCGGCAAGAAATTCGGCTGCGCGGCGCTTTGCGGCAGCGGCGGAACCGGCCACGCGTTTATTGTCGAGATGCTGTAATCATCAAATTGCAATACAAGGAGGAAACAACATGGCACTGAAAACGCCCGAACAGTACGAAGCAAGTCTGCGCAAAATGAATTTTAAAATCTACCTGATGGGAGAACTGGTAAAAAACTGGGTCGATAACCCGATCATCCGTCCCTCCCTGAATTCCGTCAAAAAGACCTATGAACTGGCGCAAAAGCCGGAATATGAAGACCTGATGACGGCCACCTCGCACCTGACCGGAGAGAAAATCAACCGTTTCACGCATTTGCACCAGAGCACGGAAGACCTCGTCAAAAAAGTCAAAATGCAGCGCCTGCTGGGACAGCAGACAGGATCGTGTTTTCAACGCTGCGT
>CAYVFA010000106.1:0-8243 GCA_964450075.1 uncultured Smithella sp. | reverse complement strand
ACTGCACCGGTTGCGGCATCTGCCAGGACCTGTGCCGTTTCGGCGCGATTTCCAACACGGTGGATATGTTTTCCATTGATTCGATTTCCTGTGAAGGCTGCGGCGTTTGCGTGCGGTTTTGCCCGGAGGGGGCCATTGATTTTCCCCAGCGGCGCTGCGGCCAGTGGTTTGTATCGGACACGCGCTGCGGCCCGATGGTTCACGCACGACTGGGCGTGGCCGCCGAAAATTCCGGCAAACTGGTATCCACCGTGCGCCGGGAAGCCAAACATCTGGCTGAAGAAAAAAACTTGAATATGGTAATTGTAGATGGTCCTCCCGGCATTGGCTGTCCGGTGATTGCATCTCTGACTGGTGCTTCGCAGGTTCTGATCGTCACGGAACCCACCGTTTCCGGAGAGCATGATCTGGAAAGGGTGTTGTCTCTGGCCCGTCACTTTCAAATCCCCGCCGCGATATGTGTTAATAAATTTGATATTAATGAGGAAATGACAAAGCGAATTGAGGACAGAGCCGTAAGCGCGGGCGCAACGGTTGCCGGACGCATTCGCTATGACGCATCGGTTACCCGGGCGCAAATACAAAAGAAAGCCGTCGTCGAACTTGACACGCCCGGAGCAGACGATATGAGGCAAATTTGGGAAAATCTAAACCTTGCAGAAGGAATGAAATAGTTGTGGAACGGGTTCACGTTAATAAAAAATAAAGGGAGGATCAAGTAGTGGAAAGTAAGAAAACATGTGATTCGTGCGGAGACTCAAGCTGCTCCGCCAAGGCAAAACAGCAGGGCGAAAGCGATAAGGACTACGCGGACCGCCAGCGCCTTGGGGCAAGGATGTGTCGCATTGGGCATAAAATCGCCGTGCTTTCAGGCAAAGGAGGCGTGGGAAAAAGCACGGTGGCGGTCAATTTGGCCACGGCCCTGGCTTTAAACGGCCTTCGCGTAGGGCTTTTGGACATCGATATTCACGGGCCGAGCGTGCCCACCATGCTGGGGCTGGAAGGACAATCTCTTAAAGGTACTGAAGGCGATCTTCAACCGGTGGAGTTTGGCGGCCTGAAGGTGATGTCCATCGGCTTCTTACTGCAAAACCCCGACGACGCAATCATCTGGCGCGGGCCGATGAAGATGGCTGTTATCAAACAGTTTCTGACGGATGTCAACTGGGGTGATCTGGATTATCTGATTGTCGATTTGCCTCCAGGTACGGGCGACGAGCCATTGTCTTTGTGCCAATTGATCCAGCCGCTTGACGGCGCGGTCATCGTTACCACACCGCAAAAAGTCGCGGCAGTGGACGTACGCAAGTCCATCAGTTTCTGCAATCGGTTGGAAGTGCCGGTTTTAGGCGTCGTGGAAAACATGAGCGGCTTTGTCTGCCCTAAATGTGGCGAACTTACACAAATTTTGCCGGAGGGTGGCGGGCGAAAAATTGCCACCGATATGAACGTGCCCTTCCTGGGTGCAATTCCGATGGATCCGAGTATCGCACAATCCGGTGATTCCGGCAAAGTATTCATTTACCATTCCTCGGAAACACCGACGGGAAAGATTATGCAGGATATTATCGATCAGATCACCGAACCCGATAAAACAAAAAAATTAAACGCATAAGGAGAAGATTATGAAAATCGCAATACCGTTAGCGGAAGGAAAGTTGACCATGCATTTTGGTCATTGTGAAAGCTTTGCCCTGGTCGAAGTGGATGACCAGACCAAAAAGATTCTGGGCCGCGAAGACATTCCCGCGCCGCCCCATGAACCGGGCCTTTTGCCGCCGTGGCTTGCCCAGCAGGGCGCAAACATGATTATTGCGGGCGGGATGGGTCAGCGCGCCCAGGAGCTTTTCGCGCAGCAGGGCATCCAGGTGGTGGTCGGCGCTCCCCCCGAGGCACCCGAAAAACTGATTGCGGACTTTTTTGCAGGCACCCTGCAAACCGGAGTCAATGCCTGTGATCACTAAACAAAAAGGAGTATTGACACTATGGCAAAAGTATCATTGAAGGCTGTGGACAAGGTCGAAATTCTAACGCTGCAAGATAACTACATTGAAATGACAGCGATGGATAATAACGCCATCATTACAAGGGCAGCGCCTTTAAAAGAAGGTGAAATACGCGCCTCAATCCTGGCAGAACATGGCTTTTCAGCGCTGATTAAAACCACGGCGGCGGGAAAAACGCACACGCTTTTGTTTGATTTTGGCTTTTCCGAAGACGGAGCGGCGCAAAACGCAAAGACATTGGGCATCGATATGCGTGAAGTCGAAGTTGCGGCCCTGTCGCACGGGCACAGTGATCATACCGGGGGTCTTCAGAAGCTCACGGCGCTGATCGGCAAACGCGACATTCCGCTGATTGTTCACCCATCTGCTTTCAAGTCGCCGCGCTATCTGAAATTTGGTGAAGACTTTAAAATCAACTTTCCCAAATTGACGCGCGAGATGGTAAAAGAAGCGGGATTTGCCGCCATCGAATCAGCAACGCCTTATCCGCTGTTGGACGATACGATCCTGTTTCTGGGCGAAATTCCGCGCAAGACGGATTTTGAAAAAGGCTTCCCCATCGCCCACTGGCAAAAAGACGGTCAGGAACTTTGGGATGCCATCGAAGACGATACATCCCTTGTCATGAACCTCAAAGATAAGGGGCTGGTGATTGTTTCCGGATGCGCGCACGCGGGCATTGTCAACACAGTGCAATATGCGATGGAGGTAACGGGCATTGATAAAATTCATGTCGTGATGGGCGGCTTTCACCTCTCCGGGCCGCTCTTTGAACAAATCATCGACCGGACGTCGCAGGAACTGCAAAAGGTTCACCCAGACTACGTTGTTCCCATGCACTGCACGGGCCGCAAAGCGATCATGGAAATTGAAAAGCAGATGCCGGATCAATTTATTTTGAATATGGCGGGAACGAAACTCACCTTTGAGTAAGGCGGCAGGAGTAAGGTGAAAGGAGAAAGGCGATAAGTACAAGGCAAAGCGGAGCGAAGTCCGGTGCATGCCGGATAGAAGCTACAAGCTTCTCTTTACACCTGACACTTCACGCCTAACGCTTCACGAGATACGAATTACGATATACGAGGTTTTCTATGACACAAAAAGCATTTCAGGATTATTACCCGGATGATCTAAGCCATTGCTATGGTTGCGGCCGACTCAACGAACACGGCATGAAAATTAAAAGCTACTGGGATGGAGAAGAATCCGTCTGCATCCACGAACCAAAACCCTATTATACGGCGGTTCCGGGATTTGCCTACGGCGGCCTCATTGCCTCATTGATTGATTGCCACAGCACGGGAACAGCTGCAGCAGCCAAGTATCGCGCGGAAAATCGGGAGATGGACACGCTCCCGCCCGTCCGCTTCCTTACCGCTTCTCTGCACGTGGGTTATCTGCTCCCCACGCCGCTTGACGGCCCGATTGAAATTCGCGGCAAGGTAAAAGAGGTCAAGGGCCGCAAGGTGGTTGTGGAATCGAAACTAATTGCAGGAGGCAAAGTCTGTGCAACGGGTGAAGTGGTTGCCGTTCAGGTTCCGGAACACATGATGCAGGGGCTTCTTAAAAAGTAAGAAAGAAGGAGAACGCTATGAGCAAAAGAAAAAGAATCATCATCATCGGCGGTTCGGCCTCTGGACCCAAGGCGGCGGCCAAAGCCAGGCGTATCGACAACGACGCGGAAGTCATCATTATCCAGAAGGAAGCCGACCTATCCATGGCCTCCTGCGGATACCCTTATTATGTCGGCGGCTACTTCAACGACCGCAACCAGCTTTTGTGCACGCCTACCGGTGTTGTCCGAAGCCCGATGTTTTATTTGAACGCAAAAGACATTGATGCCCGCGTGAACACCGAAGTAATGAACATTAATAAGAAAAATCACACAGTGTCATTTAGAAATATGGTTTCAGGCGAAGAAGGCACCATGACTTACGATAAACTCGTTATCGCCACGGGCGCCGTCCCGCGAATGCCGCCGGCGCCCGGCGTGGAACTCGATGGCATTACCACACTGCAATCCATGAAGGATGCGGATTTTCTGCGCAAGGTCCGCGACGAAGGCAAAATCAAGAAAGCTGTCGTCATCGGCGGGGGACTCATCGGCATTGAAACCTGCGAAGCCCTGCAACTGGCGGGCATTGAAATCACCGTGATTGAACTGTTGCCCCAGCTTCTGACCTTTCTGGACTGGGAGTTGGCCAAGCTGGTAGAAAACCATGTCAAAAGCAAAGGCGCCAACGTCATTACTGAAAACGGCATCGCCGCCTTTTTGGGCGAAAACGGAAAACTCACCGCCGTCAAACTGCAAAACGGCACCGAGCTTCCCTGCGAACTGGCGGTGGTGGCCATCGGCGTGCGTCCCAATGTGAAGCTCGCCAAAGAAGCAGGTTTGAAAATCGGCGAGCTGGGCGGCATCGACGTCAATGAATACATGCAGACCTCCGATCCGGACATCTATGCCGTGGGGGACTGCGTGGAAAGCGTCAACCGCATCACCGGCAAAAAAGTGCATGCGCCTTACGGCGATCTGGCCAACCTCCAGGGCCGCGTGGCGGGGGAAAACGCCGCTTCGACCAATTGTGTAACCTTCCCCGGAACCATTCAGACCGGCATCTGCAAGGTCTTCGATTACGGGGCAGGCGCCACAGGGCTTTCCGAAACGATGGCCAAACGGCTGGGGTATAACGACATCATCACCGTCATTAACGCCAGTCCCGACAAACCCGGCTTCATGGAAGGTCAGCTTCTGGTGACAAAGCTGACCGCCGATGCCAAAACCGGCCGGATTCTGGGTGCGCAGTGCATCGGGCCCGGCAATGTCAGTAAGCAGATTGCACAGTGGGCGATGGCGATTCAGGGAAAACTTACCGTTGAGGATCTCATTAATGCCGATCTGCCCTACGCTCCGCCTTTCTCGCTGGCGATCGATCATTTCATCGCCACGGCGCACATTATGCAAAACAAGATGAAAGGCCGGATGACGGGCATAAGCTGTAAAGAAGTTTACGACAAGCTCAAAGCGGGCGAAAAACCGTTTATCATCGATACGCGGGGTCCGGAAGAATTCGAAGAGATGCGCCTGGGCATCGGCGAGACGCTGATTCCTCTGGGCGCGCTGCGCAAGCGACTCAAGGAACTGCCGGAAGATAAAAACCGCGAAATCATTTGTTACTGCAAGATCTCGTTGCGCGGCTACGAAGCGGCAATCGCACTTGCGGGCAACGGCTGGAAAAACGTCAAGGTGATGGAAGGCGGCATCATGGCCTGGCCGTATCCACGGGAGAAATAAAATGGACGATGAACAAATCAAAAAAGAGATGATCGATCTCCTTATGGAAAAGATCACGGGCGGTCTTTCCGAAAAGGTTGTTGATTACGGAACCCATCCGAGAAATTACGGAAATTTGGAGAAACCAGACGGCTACGCCAAAATCAAAGGCCCCTGCGGAGATACCATGGAAATGTACCTGAAAGTCAGAAATGATAAAATTGATGACATCAGTTACACGACAGACGGCTGCATGACATCCCATGCCGCGGGCACAGCCGCCACCGTTATGGCCAAGGGCCGGCCGGTTCGGGAGTGCATTAAAATCAATCAAAGCGCTATTCTTGAACATCTGGGCGGCATGCCCGAAGATTCACAGCATTGCGCGCTTCTGGCCGCCAACACATTTCACAAGGCCCTGCGGAATTATGCGGTAGGAAAGAAAAGCTAAGTATGGATACTTAAAATCATATCCGATACGATTGAAGACATTGCCGCCCGCCTCGGTCTTGATATTCAGCGGCTGATACGCAAACATCCGGATGCGGAAAACGGCAAAAGACAGTTTTGAAAGATCCGCTGTAAGTATACCGTAGTATCAGAAAGGGAGTATACTTTTTACAAAACCTTAAAGGACAGAAAAGAGGTAAAAAATTATGGCTGAGGAAATCAAAGCCGGATGCACCCGTCCCACGGGCGGACCGGTCGGAGAAAAACCGAAAGCAACAAAAGAAACCCCGCAAGACCCGATCATCAAGGAGGTGAAAAGTATGGTTACTGTCGGCAAGAAGGCGCCCGACTTTACGGCGCCCGCGTATCACAAAGGCAAGTTTGTCAATGTTCAATTATCCGAATACCTGGGCAAGTGGGTGGTGCTGTGCTTCTATCCCGGAGATTTTACCTTCGTTTGAGCGACCGAAATCTCTGCGGTCGCAGAGAAATATCCCGAGTTTAAAAAATTAGGCGTTGAAGTTCTCTCCATGAGCGTGGACAGCGTTTTTGTCCATAAGATGTGGAACGATCACGAACTGTCCAAAATGGTCAAAGGCAGCATTCCCTTTCCGATGCTCGCAGACGGTGGCGGCAAGGTGGGCAGCATCTTTGGCGTTTATCTCGAAGATGCGGGCGTGGAAGCCCGTGGCCGTTTTATTATCGATCCTGACGGCGTCATCCAGTGCTTTGAAGTCCTCACCCCGCCGGTGGGTCGCAATGTGATGGAAAGCATCCGGCAGATCCAGGCTTTTCAGCATGTGCGCAACACCAAAGGCGCCGAGGCCACACCATCGGGGTGGAAACCCGGCAAACCTACGCTCAAACCCGGCCCCGATCTGGTGGGCAAGGTTTGGGAAGTCTGGAAAACAAAAATGGCGTTTGATGATTAACCTTCAATAACAGACAACCGGCAGGCGGTAACGATCGCACCGTCCGCCGGTTGCATCCAACGCATTGCCAAGAGGTTTCTATGCGACAGATAAAATTGTAGAAAAGAGGGTCTTGATGATCTTGAAGAATTTATCTGAGAAACGGCCCTTCCCCCCGTCTACGGAGGCGCTTCAGCCCGCCGGGAGAAGTCCGTCCAGCAGGTCTTCACAGGGATCGTCGGGAAAGGCAGTTGGCGGATTGATGCTCTTTCCGGCTCTTGTTGAAAACCTTCCGGCCAACTCATTGTTTTTTAGGAGTTTTCCCTTGGCTTCTTTCAAACTTTCTATACACTATTATTCACAGAAGTGATATACTTTAAGCAAGGTAGTTGTTGGTATATGAGGATCAGATTATAAATAAACAGACATAAGGAGCGTACAACATGAAAAATAAAATTTTATCCAGACTCCTTCCTCTAATCATCTCTATTCTACTAATCCCAACTTTTGGACAGACCCGCGACATACCGCCGATTGTATCCACTGACTGGCTTGTGGCCAACTTAAAAAACCCCAAATTGGTTATTCTGGATGTAAGGCGCGTTGAAGACTACCGCGAAGGCCACATTCCAGGCGCGCTGAGCTCCTTTTATGGCTCCTGGGCTTACATGAAAGACGGCCTGTTTGGTTCTCTACCGGAAAAAGATGACATTGACGATGCAATCAGTTACGTGGGAATTGGTTTTGACAACTGGGTGGTGGTGACAGGCTGCATGGATACGCCGCGCCTGAGTTACCAAAGCGCCCGCGTTGCCTGCACGCTGCAATATGCCGGCATCAAAAACGTCGCGCTGCTCGACGGTGGTACAAACAAGTGGATCAAGGAAAAGAAACCTATGTCCACAAAAATCGAGCGGCGCAAAGCAAAAATATTCCGGGGGAAATATACGGGGGAAGTATTTGCCGACAAGAACTATGTCAAGGAAAGACTGGGCAAATTGATTATTCTGGACGTTCGTGAACGAGAATTCTTTTCCGGCGAGAAAAAGATGGATTGCGTTCCTGTAAGGGGGCACATTCCAGGCGCGTTTAACATGCCGACCTCCTGCGCTTTTAATGGCGACAAGACCTTCAAAACCAAAGAGGAATTGAACGCCATCGTTGAAGCGGCAGCCGGGAAGGACCGCTCCGCAGCAATCATCACCTACTGCGATATGGGGCAATGCTGTCCGATCTGGTCGTATCTGATGAGGCAGGTCCTGGGCTACCCGAATGTGAAACTCTATGTCGGTTCCATGCAGGAATGGACTCAGGACTCGAGCGCGCCCGTAACCCGGAATGACCAGGCCATTCCCAACCGCAAATAATCATAATGCCCTCATTTCCGATTAACCTTGTCACTCTTCACCAATCGTGTATAAGGCGGTGTGCCGGTGACCGGTAACTTTATAAACTTCAAAAATGCAGGCTGGAATTTACGGAAATACTCGCTGCCCTGCTTGGGGTCGGACGTAGGCAGCTCCAGCGTAAGGGTGAAGATATTACGTTCACGTCCGGCATAGTTTCCCAGGGAACCGGGATAGTAACCGAATTTTTTGAGCGGAT
>CAYVFA010000105.1:0-8268 GCA_964450075.1 uncultured Smithella sp. | reverse complement strand
TTCTTGCAACCAAGATCGAAGCTTTCAAAGGACGCGGCGGCGGTGACTATATGGCCAGTCACGATATGGAAGACATCATCACAATCGTGGATGGCCGTCCCGAAGTTGTTTCTGAAATCTTAACGTCACCTGACGACCTGAAAGATTATCTTTCCGAGTCCTTCAGGGCGCTTTTGGCAAATGGTGATTTTCTCGATGCCATTCCCGGGCATCTGTTACCGGATCGCGCCAGTCAGGCGAGGCTGCCGCGACTGATAAAATGTCTTGAGCAAATATCAGCTCTGCAAACACTGCATGAGTGAAAGGCAGCCACTTGGATTACGATAAAATCCTTGCATAAAATTATCATTCTTCGAAAACATAACCCCTGCCAGCCGGGCTTGCGATTATATCTTTAAATTGAAAACAGGATAAAATTAAGCTATTGTCGTCACGCTTTTCAAAGGCGATGCCGGATGAAACGAAACAAATCCGACGAAGAAATCGTCCCGCACTAAAAGGAGAACCATTATGTTTGCCTGGATTACCAGTCCTGAAGCCTGGATTGCTCTTGGAACCCTGACCGCCCTGGAGATTGTCCTGGGCATTGACAATATCATTTTTATTTCCATCCTGGTGGGCCGTCTGCCGGCCGCCAAAAGAAATCTTGCCAGAAATCTGGGATTGGGGCTGGCCATGCTCTCGCGCCTCGCGCTTCTGTTTTCTATCGTCTGGGTGGCCAATTTGACCCAGCCCTGGTTTTCCATTTTCGGACAGGATATTTCCGGACGCGATATCATTCTGATCGGCGGGGGATTGTTCCTGCTGGCCAAAGCGACTCATGAAATTCACAACAGCCTGGAGGGTGTTGAAGAAGAAAAACCAAAGCTAATGACGGTGAAAATGGCGCCGGTGCTTTTTCAAATTGCCATTCTTGACATTGTTTTTTCTCTGGATTCCGTCATCACGGCAGTCGGGCTGGCCCAGCATATATCGATTATGGCGATCGCGATTGTTCTGGCCGTCGGCGTCATGCTGTTTGCCGCCAAACCGATTGCCACCTTTGTGGATAACCATCCGACCATTAAAATTCTGGCTTTGTCTTTTCTAATTCTGGTGGGCGTCACGCTGATCGTTGAAGGGTTCGACGTGCATGTCCCGAAAGGGTATATCTACTTTGCGATGGCTTTTTCCGTGACGGTGGAAATGCTCAATCTGCGTTTACGCAAAAGACAGATTAAGCCGATTCAGTTAAGAAAAGAAATCGCGGAATAAAAGGATAGAAAAAAACGGCTTTGGAAAACAAAAAGGGAATCAGCACTCGTACTGTTCCAGAAAATTGTGCAGCGCCGTTTTCAGCCAGGCAAAAGATTCTTCACTGGTAACGATAAACAGATAGCCGCTGATGTTTTTTTCATTAAATTCAAAAACGGTTCTTAAGACAATGGCCAGATCGTCCTCGGCAAAAAGACTGTCCGATATGATACCGCGTTGACTTCTCTCCACCACCACCCGGGGCGGAGAGTAGGTGATCACGTCTCCCAGCAATTCGGCAATTTTACCGATGCAGGCACCGATCAGAATGTTGCCGACTTCGCGAAACGTCTCTTTTTCCAGTTCATTGATCGGGTCCGATTCAAAGTATTCATCAGAGCCGTCAAGCAAAGACAGAATCTTTTTACCACTGTCCGCCGGAAAGACCAGAAAAGCGCTGCCCTTGAACTTTCCCCAGAAATTCTGTTCGACCAGAGAAACCTTATCATAATCTTTGATCTCGGCGCTGATATAGGGCGGCAGATCAGACGAGCGCAAAAGCTTGATATAAGGCACGCTGAGAATAACAAATATATCGATGTATTCGGCAAGATCGGACGCCGCGCGACCGAAGGCGATATTCATGATTTCCTGGAGAATGTCTGTTTCTTCTTCGGTGATCATTGCGTTTTGAATATCGGAATTCATAAATTATCCCCGCTCCTTCAGGGCGTTTTCAACTTCTAGAATTACAGCGGCGATATTTTCTCGGGTCGGCGGTTTTTTGATAACGGAAAAGGCGCCTAAGTCATGCGCTTTGGCAATGGCCTTCACCTGAACGTCGGCCGTCGCAACCACCACGATCGCCTGCGAATCCAGCTTAATGATTTCCTGCAGGGCATCAAAACCGTTCATGACCGGCATGGTCAAATCCATGAAAGTTACATCCGGCTTGATTTGCTTGAATAGTTCCACGCCAATCTGACCATTGGCAGCATCAAAAAATTCATACCCCCTATCCTTGGGAATACAACTTTTGATGATTTTAATGGAAACCGGTGAGTCGTCAACAATTAATATCTTTTTAATCATGATTGCCCCTATGCCGCCATGGGTTATTTCATTCCCGTGATGTACGTCTCTTTATTTAAAAAAAAGATCTTTTATGAATTCCTGTGTTCATGGAACGATTTCCATCTGGTTGCGACCCTTGTGTTTTGCCGAATACAGTCCGTCGTCAGCTTTTTTCAGCAGCATATCGGGAGTAGTCGCCGTTTCACTCATGGCCGACACGCCCAGACTGATCGTGACACGAATTTTGTTTTTCTGGTATTCAAAAAGATGATCGGCGATGGTTTTACGGAACCTTTCGGCAAGAATCGTGGCGGATGCAAGCGGCGTTTCCGGCAAAAGACAGCAGAATTCCTCACCACCATAGCGAGCCAGAATGTCCCCGCTGCGCTTGGTGTCGCCAATTAATGTGGTAATGGCTTTCAGAATATAGTCGCCGCACTGGTGGCCATAAGTGTCATTCACCTGTTTAAAGTAATCAATATCAATCATGATCAGGCTCAAAGGATGACTGTACCGGGCGTGCCGTTCCATCTCCTCCTTGATATGCGTTTCAAAACTGCGGCGATTATTCACACCGGTCAACGCGTCGATCCGGTTTTGCGCCATCAACTTCTGCTCAAAATTGACCGCTTCCGTCACATCGTGCACCGCGATAAACAGATAGTCGATTTCACCCTTCTCATTACGCAGCGGGCCCATGGTGCAGCTTTGCTGCATATTTTTAAAATCGGCATCAAAGGAACTGATCGGCTTAAACGGAAACAGATAATGATGAAGTCTTTGCGAAAAAAAACAGAAATTACCAAAAGTAAAAACCGTCTTGCAATTATTTAAAAACCGGGGACGTTTTAAATTGGGGAAAACATCATAAATAAAAGATCCAATAACGTCTTCAGGCGTTGCTGTGCTATGCAGTTGCATCCAGCGGTTCCAGTGCCTCACACGCAAATCACGATCCAGGATCACCAGACCGATATCCACCATATCAAAGACTTGCGTCAATATAATTGATTCGATTCTTTGTGCCTCTGTACTTGGCATATCCAGCCCCAGAATATCCCTTCAGCGTCATGCAGATTGTTTTGGGTGCTTACATGAATTAATGATGCTTTTCAAGTCAATTTCAGCGAACAGCTCCTTAACCGTTTAATGGTCAATCGCTTGCCATTATTTAGGCGGCATCCGCAACGCTCCATCCAGACGAATACAGCACCCATTAAGCATCGTGTTTTCAATAACATGAATGACCATGCGGGCAAACTCCACCGGTCTGCCCAACCTTTTGGGAAAAGGCACACCCTGTGCCATACTTTCTTTAACAGCCGGCGGCATATTGGCCATCAGCGGCGTCTCAAATAATCCCGGAGCAATCGTAGCCACCCGAATGCCGTAATCCGCGCACTCCCGGGCAATCGGCAACGTCATTCCCACAATGCCGCCCTTGGAGGCACAGTAAGCCGCCTGGCCGATCTGACCGTCAAATGCGGCGATGGATGCGGTATTCACAATCACACCCTTTTCGCCCTCACTGTTGGGGGTATTATTGACCATCTGCTCGACAGCCAGGCGAATGACATTCATGGTTCCCACCAGATTGATCTGAATGACCTTGTTAAATAAGGCCAGCGGCAAAGGACCCTTCTTACCCAGCACTTTGGCTGCATCCGGTACGCCAGCACAATTGACGGCAACATTGATTTTCCCGAACTGATCAACGGCTTTTTTAATCGTCTCGCGAATGGATTCCTCGCTGGTTACATCACTCTGAAAAAAAACAACATTGCCACCCGCCTCGGAAGCCAGTTTTTCACCTTTCACCGCATCCATATCCACAATAACAACCTTTGCGCCCTGTTTTGCCAGCTCCAGCACCGTGGCCCCCCCTAACCCCGAAGCACCACCGGTAACCAGTGCGACCACTTCCGTGTTATTCATATTTGCCCCCCCTTGAATGCTTGAAATAGAAAAATCTAATAATAAAACAGGTATATATATTTAACATAAGAAAAGCAGACTGACAATAAAATATACGGAAACTTGCTGCTCCGACAAAATAAATCAATCAGCTCATGTAGGCATAAGCCACATACCGGCCATCGTGACTGATACTGAGTTCCATTCCGGATGGAACGCCCGCAATATAAAGGCGCGGTGGCGTAAGCCCGCCGTTCTCGGTCTTTCGGATGATTTGCAGGTCCTCTTCCGGAATGCGCAAAGCGGCGGCAAGGCTGTGAATCATCCTCAACCGGACGAACACTGAAGGATCCGCGCCAGGAGCGTTTTCCTGCTCGGGCATTCGCTCCACACCAGCAACGATGTTTTCCATGGCACAAGAGGCATCGGCTGCAATACAATGAAGATATGACGAAAAATAAAACAGACGAAAGCACACCGCGTCGAAGCCGGGAACCCATACCGATCCGTCGCGGTAATTTTTTTTGTGCGTTTGAAGACTAACAGAAGAATCGAGCAACGTCTGAAAACCAACAGACCAGCGGCGCGGAACAAAGGTTGCGTTGCTGGTCTGTTTCTGAATCACTTTATAAGCCGCTTCCTTACATGCCCAGAAAGACCACAGGACCTCATCCTGAGCATCGGAACTTCGGACCTGCTCTATTTCAGTATCGGTGAGGATTTTCTTCAGAAAGCGCAAATCCGTGCTTTTCTGCCTGTTTGGCTCGCTTGTCAAATCCACGATATCGTTTCCGATGTGCGGCAAAATACGTACCCTCCATCTGCGCGAGCTTCTGAATAATCTGCGCCGCATACGCCCGCTGTGCGCGAAGTCCCTCCTGAGGCACCCGCGCCGGGTGAAGCACTTCCATCTGCGCGTAAAACTTATCGCCCCACGCCGGAATCAGGCTATATTGATGCTGCTTATCGCCACGCAGATAGATACACATGACTTTGCAATCTTCCACCTCCTGAATAAATCGGCCGACACCATACGAAAAATTATCTTTGTCCACGCGACCGGTGCGCGATCTTCCACCTTCGGGAAAGATCATGATCGCGTGCCTGTGGCGTAAGAGATAAACACATTGATCGAGCACCTGTTTCATCTTTTCGCGGGAGCCGCCGCGATCGACGGGAATGCACTTGGACAGGTAGCATAAAACAGCCAGAAAGGGGTTGCTTTGAAAGTTGCTTCTTTCCGGCAAATTCCAGGCCAACCGCTTGTAATGAATCATGTGCCCGATCAAGCTGAACGAAACATAGCTCAGCATGAAAGAATCAACCATGGTCAAATGGTTGGCACATATAATCCAAGGCCCCTTGTGTCCGGCAAATTCCGCCGCGCATTGACGGCGGAGTTCCCGCAGGTTCCTGATCCGGTAATGCATCGCACGCGCGAGGATAAAGTAAAAAGGCGCAACAAAAATAATGGCCAAACGCCCTAAAATATTTTGCAAATGCAGCATCCATCTGGATCGCGTATTCATGATCTTATCCGAGTTTCAGCTTTACAATGCTGACGGCATCGCCGATGGTGCGGATTTTATCCGCCTCGTCATCATCAACGCTGATACCGAAAACGTCTTCACATTTGATAATCACATCGACCAGACGCGCCGAATTAACCTTTAAGTCATTCAATATGTGCGTATCAAGCGTTGCCTTCTCTAAGAGCGTCACGTCCTTCGTATAGGTTTTTAAAATATTCACCATTTCTTCAAAAATCTTCTTGTCGTCCATTGTTAGACTCCTTTTAATAAAATTATTTTGTTTCCCACTTTTTGAAAATGATACAACTATTCACATCCCCAAAGCCGAAACCGGCCTTGGCCAGATACGTCAATTGAGGCAATTCCAGGCATTTTTGCGGAATCTTCGCCGCGTACGGCGCGATATCCGGGTGTACGTCTTCACTGTTGATTGAAGGATGGATAAATCCCCGGTAAACCTGCAGTACGGCCGCCACGCTTTCAATCGCTCCGGCAGCGCCGAGACAATGGCCGATGAGCGATTTTGTCGAATTAATGTAGGGGAAATTATCGGGTGTCCGTTCCAGCGCTTCCGCCCAATTTTTAACTTCATGGGGATCAGCATAAGTGGCTGTTAAATGACCGTTAATCGCATCAATTTGATGCGGATCGATTCCGGCATCAGCCACGGCCATCCGGATGCATCTTTTCACACCCTCGGGATTGGGAGCGGTCATGGATCCCCCCATGCGCTGCCCGCCGCTGTTCACGGCGCCACCGACGACTTCGGCATAAATTTTCGCCCCGCGGGCGAGCGCTGTTTCCAGGTCTTCCAAAAGCAGCATGGCGCCCCCGGAACCGGGCACAAAACCACAGGCGGTGGCAGACAGCGGCCGGGACCCTGCGGCCGGATTGTCGTTAAACTTGCGGCTCATGACGCGCATGGCATCAAAGCCGCCCCAGATATAAGGTGTCGCGCCTTCCGAGCCGCCCGCGATCATGCGCTTGGCCAGGCCCGTTCTGATTCGCCAGAGCGCGTTGATAATGGCCTCGTTGCCCGTGCTGCAGGCCGACGAATTGGAGGTCACCTGATTCCCGGCGCCAATCAAACCGCCAATGCGGGCGCTGGTACCACTGTTCATCACCTGCTCCACAACGCGGCTGCCTAATCGTCTGACCCGGCCTTCATTCACCATGGGCACAACGGTTTGCGCAATCGTGTCCATCCCGCCGATGCCGCATCCCGCAATCACCCCCGTATCCCAATCCACGGTTTCATCATTGCCGTCAGGCATGCTGAAACCCGCGTCCTGCCAGGCATCCACGGCCGATACCGACGCATAGCCGATATTGTCATTGATCGACAACAGTTTTTCATGATCAAAATAGCTTTTGCGGATTGCATCAAAATTTTCCGGGACACCGGCAATTTGACAACCAAACTTTAATTCTTCCAGCAACGGCTGAAAACGGATACCGGAGCGGCCTTCACGAAGCGCCTGCTCAAAATCATCCAGGCCATGCGCGTTAGGGGCTGCAACGCCCATCCCTGTAACAACCACTCTTGTTTTCATGTTTCGACTCCCATTCCGGCTAATTTGCCCGCGCAAACCACTTCGCCATTTTCTCTTTCCATACTGACATCCACTTTTATGGCCCCTTTACGCATATATATTTTTTTTCCTCTGACAATGATTCTTTCGCCTGGCTTTACAATCCCCTTAAACTCGATATTGTCCGCAAGCGAAAATAGACTCAGCGGACCTTTCATGGCACTGGGACGCACCTGTTTCTGACACGCCAGCAGATACATGCCATAAGCGACAACCCCGATCTGCGCCATGGACTCTATCAGAATCACGCCCGGTGTAAGCGGCATGCCGGGGAAATGCCCCGCATAGAAAAACTCATCTTCGCGAAAACGGTAGGCGCCGATAATTTCCTCCTCACTCAGTCGAAGGATCTCATCAATGAAACGAAACGGCTTCTGCTGCGGCACCAGCGCAAGGACTTCCTGTATGATACTTTCATCAGCCTCCATAAAGCCCCCCGTTGACGTGAATCACCGAGCCATTGATGTAACTTCCTTTATTGGCCAGAAAGGCAACCACTTCTGCGATTTCTTCAGGTTTTCCAATACGCCCCAGCGGTATGACCGCCATGATTTTTTCTTTCACATCCGATGGCAGTTCGGAAGTCATGTCCGTTTCGATAAAACCCGGCGCGATGGAATTGACCAGGATATTGCGTCCGGTCATCTCCCGGGCCAGTGATTTGGTAAACGCATCGAGCGCCGCTTTCTCCATCGTGTAGGGAATTTGTCCCGCGTTGCCTGTATGGCCGACCACACTGGAGATATTAATAATGCGGCCGGCGGAACTCCGGATCATGAACTGCCGCAGAATTCTTTTGGTCAGATACCAGGCGCCGCGTGTCAGCGCCCGTTGTTCGTCAAACTGCGAAACCTTCATCGATAAAATATCAGCATTGATGGACTGTCCGGCATTGTTGACCAGAACATCCACACGCCCTGCCG
>CAYVFA010000104.1:0-8338 GCA_964450075.1 uncultured Smithella sp. | reverse complement strand
ATAGAGTTCGTAAGTCATCTCTGCCCCCAGCGTTTTGGCTAGGCGTGTTTTTACCGCGCCTTGTTCGGGGTATCTCAGAAACAGAATGAGAGCATCTTTGTTCACTGGGCGGACACCTCGATATAACCGACATAACCTGTGGTCTTCTCCCCGGTATTGTCCGCATCACTCATAATCGCCAGACGCGCTTCCACAGGCGGCAAAACGCCAAAGGCTTTACGGTAATCCTCAAGCGCGTTAACCTTTTCCTCAATCCACTGTCCGACCCGTTCGGGACCCTTCTGCAAGAGAATCATCTGCGTCTTTGCGGTGTAAGGATTCGGCAAAATGCGGTCGGGATATTTCTTGTTCGCCCAGATGTAGTTTAAACTGCTGTGTGGCGGAAATTCGCCGTAAAAAAGCTTCAGGGTATTATATTGCGCCCGCTCCCAGGCACTTGCCCTGTCCGGGTCATATTTAAACACCACATAGACGCGCAGCGGGTAGTCGTCGCCGGATTTCTTTTTTTCGTCGCCCGCCTGATAAATATTGGAAACTTTCCATTTCCATTTGACGACCGGTGTTTTGTAGATATTGAAACTCCGATTATAAATGATCCCGGACGCGGAGCGCTCCGCCCGCGCCACCAGAACATTCGTGCCGCCTTCATTCTGAATGCTGTATGTGCTGTGGCGTGGTATCTTGGGAAACGTCAGCGGTTTCCAGTTTTCCAGTATGTTGAAATCTTCGCGAAACCCCTGATCGGTCATCTGCGCGTTAAGCGGGACGGGCATAAGAAGCTGCATAAAAAAGATCGCTATCAGTGCCGTCATTCCCGCGAATAACCTGAAGGTCACGAGTGCGGGAATCCAAAAAATTCTTGAGTCCTGGATTTTCGCCTTCGAGACTGTGTCGCAATAGCTGGAATCAGCATAAAAGTCGTCATACCGGTGCAGGCCGGTATCCAGAACTAATTGATTTTCCTGGATTCCGTGTCGCGCTTCGCTTGCACGGAATGACAAATAAATGTAATTGCGACAAAGTCTTTTCGCGGGGATGACGTATCGTTGAACATTATTCTTTCTGAACATATTCATGATTGTTCCTTGTAATAATACTTCACCAGCCGCGAGGCGGGTATGCCCAGAAGATAAAGGGTTTGAATCATCCAGTTCCTGACAATCGTGTAAGCCACGCCGTCTGCTTTCCACTTTCGCGAAGATGTCATGACGGTCTGAGGCAGGATGATGATGCACCCTCCCTGCCTTTTCACGCGCTTCATCAGTTCCACGTCTTCCATCAAAGGGATATCCGGATAGCCGCCCATCTTTTCAAAGTAATGACGCAACATGAAAATCGCCTGGTCGCCATAAGGCACGCGCGTCAGGCGGTGCTTCCAGGACGCGCACCGGCCAATGATCCGAAATATGCCGCTACCATTCCGTATGCCCAGATCAAAGGCGCCGCCGATAAAACGTCCATCGGAAAGAGCCGCTATGATTTTGAAAAATACGTCCGGCGGCAGATGCGTATCGGCATGCAGAAAAAGGAGAATATCGCCGGATGTCCGGGCGGCGCCCGCGTTCATCTGTTTTGCCCTGCCTGCTTTTGCGATCAGAGTTATAACGCGGGGATCCGTAATATGTTTGATGGTGTCCCCCGCCGGATCGCCGTCCGCGACAATGGCTTCATATGGAATACCTGCTGCTGCGGCTTTCAATGAATCCAGCGCATCATGGACTCGTTTGCCTTCATGGAGAACCGGAATGATGATCGATATTTTCATGCGGCTAGGTTCCTGTTGTCGTTCCCTGGCAGGAAGATCCGCAGCCCGCCACACATCCATAACAATGATTATGGATAACGATCTCGCGATTTTGAAGCTTTTCAAAGTCAAAAGCCATGATATTTTTCGGCGCGCCATGATTGACGGTAAGCCCCAGCATCTGGTTGAAATCACAGTCGTAAAGCGATCCGTCCCAGCCCACGGAAAGGGTGGTCCGGCACATCACATTATCGACAGCAGCCGGATTGAATGAATGGCAAAGCGCGGAGAGATAGTCCTCAAAATTGTCGGATTCAATCAGATAATCAAGATAGCGTCCGACAGGAAGATTTGTCAGGCAGAAAAGCCGATTGAAATAAACGCCATGCTCCGAAAGAAGCCTTGTCCGGTATTCGCGCTCCAATGCGGCCTGTGAACCCGGAAGATAGGCGCCCACCGGGTTATGGACGATGTCGATACAAAGACCGCTTTCGGCCTTGCCGTATCCGCGGTCGTTTAGCTCTTTTAAAGCCATTATAACCTTCTGAAACACACCCGCGCCCCGTTGACGATCCGTCTTGGCTTCCATGTAGTCCGGCAGAGACGTGACGATTTCTACTTTATTTTGCTTGAACACATCCAGAAAATGCCGGTAGGGTTCGTCCAGAAGCAAGGTTAAATTGGAGCGAACGATCAATCGGCGATTCAAAAGGGCCGCCTCGCCGACAAACCACTCCAGATGCGGGTTCATTTCGGGTGCGCCGCCGGTTATATCGATTTCGGAGATTGGAGATGAACGGATGATCTCCAGGCATTTCGTCAGAACCGGCTTTCCCATGATCTCGGCACGCGCAGGCCCCGCATTAACATGACAGTGCCGGCAAGCCAGGTTGCACAGCCTGCCCAGATTGATCTGTAAAATATCAATGCCTTTGGCAATAAGCGGATATTTGTGAATCTCGCTGATCTTCCCGGCAAACGAAGGACTATCGCCAATCCGATCAAGAATGAGAAGTTGTTCGCGGGTGTCCATTACATTGCTTTCTTCTTGATGATTTTGCGCATCTGCGTGGTATGCGCCAGTGTCACACCGGCCATCATCGCTGCCCCCACATGCGCGGCTTCCATCATCTCTTCACTGGAAATACCCAGCGACAGGCATTTGGTGGTATAAGCGTCGATGCAATACGGGCAATTCTGGGTCATGGACACAGTCAGCGCAATGAGTGATTTCTCCCTTTCGCTGAGCTTTCCCACCCCGGTGGCCGAGCCGTAGTATTCGAAGAATTTATTCCCCTGATCTGCCGCCCATTCGGTAATGTTTGGAAAGTCGGCCAGATCTTTCGGTTCGTAATAGTTCATCAACAACTCCTTTGCTTATTTTTCAACAGCCAGCCCCGCATCCTTCCAGTCGGCCAGAAGCGTTTGGTTGATGTTGGGATAGGCAAGCCCGATTAATTTCTTGTAGGCCAGATAACTGCGGCTTCCAGTATTGCAATACACAATGATCTTCTTTTCCTTGGGCAGCACACCGGAACCGGCGGCAAAAGTTTCCGAAGGAATGTTAATTGCGCCGGGGATATGGCCTTCCTTAAATTCGGCAGGATCCCGCACATCAACGACAACAAAATCGCCCTTATTTTCGCTGATCATCTTTTTGAGATCGGCGGGTTTAATGATGGTGGCTTCGATTGTTTTGTTGTAATCGGGTCCGGTAACCATCGGTAGATTTCTTTCTTCCCAAACCGGGATGCCCTCCAGATAAATCCGGATGTTGGTGTAGCCTAACGGCTCAAGCTGTAGCGCGAGGCGCTTGCTTTTTCCGCATTTGACGCCGTTGCAATAGATGACGAGCGGGGATTTTTTATCCGCCGGGAGAAGGTTAAGATTTTCCTGAAGCTTCTTGTCGGGAATGTTGACCGAGCTAACAATATGAGACTCCACGTATTCCGGCTTCGTTCGCGAGTCGATCAGGGTAAATGAAGCCTTTTTATCCATTAAAGATTTCAGTTCATCCGTACTGATGGTCGGATAGGATTTCTGTGCAAATACCTGTGGCGCGATTGATAAACTAATCAGCAGCATGAGCGCAAGGACAATTTTAGAATGATGTGTTGTAAACAATTGCATATTTTCTCCTTTTTGTTTTTTTCATTAGTACAATCCGATTTCAAGTATCATCAGGCGGAAGGCTTCCGCAAATGAATAATAGTAATAAAACCTTCTTACTTATTACTATTATTCATTGGATATGACCGACTAAATACGTTATCCGTTACGGCACATAACGATATATTTAAAAGGAATCAGCATCAATGAAGTCAGGGGTTGAACCATTAGTCAATGACGGCTTTGCCGGAGAAGCCACAAGGCGCACACTCAGTTATCTTCAACAACAGAGAGAAAAAGGGAACAATATTGTTGGAATTTATTGCGGCTATGCCCCGCTGGAAGTTATCCGGGCGGCGGGGGCGGCGCCGGCTATTTTGTGCGCCTTTGCCAATAAAACAATTGAAGCGGCGGAAACCGTGCTGCCATCCAATCTCTGCCCGCTGATTAAATCCAGCTACGGATTCATAAAAACAGATACTTGTCCTTTTTTTGCTATTTCAGAAGCGGTCATTGCCGAAACCACCTGCGACGGCAAGAAAAAGATGTTTGAGTTGATTGCCGATATCAAACCGATACACGTCATGGACCTGCCGCAACTTCCCGATCAACAGGAAGCGTTGAACAACTGGACGGTCATGATCAAAATACTCAAGAATTTTCTGGAATCAACCTTTCACCGAACCATAGACGACAAAGCCGTTGAGCGGGAAATAAAAGAAACGAACATCAAAAACAAGCTCATGAACAGGGTTTTTGATTTCGCAGCGCTCCAACCAACGCCTCTGAGCTGGATTGAACTCTATGATTTGACCTGTATGGGGCAGACAGCGACAACTCAGGATATGCTGCCTATGCTTCAAGAGACGCTTGCGAAGCTTGAAAAACGCGTAGCCGAAGGCGTTTATCACGGCAAAAAAGATTCTCCCCGTGTGCTGGTGACCGGCTGTCCGGTCGGCGGCGATGCAGCAAAAGTCTTCAAAATTATTGAAGAGGCGGGCGCTGTGATCGTCGCTCTGGATTCCTGCACCGGCATGAAACCCTTTGCCAGCCAGATTGCTGAAAGCACAACCGATCCTTACATGGCACTGGCGCGACGTTATCTGGAGCTTCCCTGCTCCTGCATGACGCCGAACAACCGACGCCTGACCGAACTCGATAAGATCATCCATCGATTCAAACCGGATGTCGTCATTGATGTCATTTTGCATGCCTGTCATTCCTACAATATCGAATCGCATAAGATTAAGGAACATGTTATGAAAAAACACAAAGTGCCGTTTTTAAAAATTGAAACAGATTATTCACAAAGTGACATCGGGCAAATCCGCACACGCGTGGAAGCCCTCCTGGAAATGGTTCATAAATGATTCACAAGACACGAAATACGAGCGACGAAATATGAGGTTACTAAAATGAGTGAGATTAAAATTGTGAATGCAAAAGGGCTTAGCTGCCCGCAGCCGGTGATTCTGGCCAAACAGGCTATTGAAGCAAATGAAAAGGTCAAAGTGATCGTCGATAACGACACGGCGCTGGAAAATGTTCAGCGCCTGGGGACGAAACTGGGCTGCGACGTGAAAAGTGAAAAGAAGAACGACGGCACATATGAAATCGATCTGACACGCAAAGCCTTGGGTGTTTTGTCCAGTGAAGCATCATCACCTTCTTGTTGCACACCTGCTTCAGCAGGACCTTTTGTGATGGTCTGCTCTGAGGACAAAATGGGAAGGGGCTGCGATGAGCTTGGTTCCGTTTTGATCAGAGCTTTCCTTCACACCATCTGCACGCAAAATGAAAAACCCGATGTCATCATTTTCTACAACACAGGCGTGAAATTGACCTTAGAGGGATCCGATGTTCTTGATGATTTGAAAGAGCTGGCGGCAACCGGTGTGGAAATCCTCGTATGCGGCACATGCCTGAACTATTTTGAAGTGAAAGACAAGATGCGCGTTGGCGTGGTCTCGAATATGTATGATATTGCCGGGGCCATGAGTTCCGCAGGGCGCTTGATTAATCCATGAACGCACAGAAAACTTATGCCGTGGTGCTTTTCAAGTCGATGAGCTATGCCTTAAAGGCGGAAAAGATTCTTAAAGCGGAGAAAATTCCACACAAACTCATTCCCGTCCCCAAACAAATCAGTTCGGATTGCGGCATCTGCCTGCGCTTCGAACCGGCTTTTCAGGAAAAAATCAAAGCCGCGCTGACGGACAAAGTGGAAATAGAAGAGATCAGAGCGCTTGAAAAGTAGTCTAACAATAAACCGCATTGCCTGCCACATTATTTCAAAGCCAAAAGACTTTCAAACAGCCGATAAAGAATGGGAACCGAAAATCATCGCCATCGTCTGCAACTGGTGTACCTACGCGGGCGCCTGATCTGGCTGGTACCAGCAGAATTCAGTATCCGCCAAAGTCAAGGCGCTGAGGCCGGCAAATAAGCTGGTCAAGAATATTTGACATCCAATCGGCCCGAAGAGAATGGTTGCGATTCTTACATTTGCCATTAATCCATTATTATTCAATTGACATATCAAACTGATCATTTTACATTGCTCGCCAGTGCGGAGAGAATGAATCATGCGCGTTTATATTGGTTTTGATGATACGGATGTTTTGAATTCGGATATCGGCACGGGAAAGCTGGCCCGTCGCTATGGAAAACTGATTCCCGGAGCATGTAAAGTCTGGGGAGTTGTCCGCCAGCAGCTGCTGGTGGATCCGGCCATACCCTATACTTCGCATAACAGTTCCGCTTGTGTCGTTGTGGATTGCCCGGATCAGTCTTTTATTGAAATCCTGAAAAGTGCGGCTGTGGCTCACATAGAAGCCACGTCGCTTCCCGGCAGTGACCCCGGTCTTTGTCTGGTCTGTGCGGGCGATTCGGCATTGTCTGCGCTTGCATCGTTCGGTCTGTTGTGTACGGACAAGGTCGTGTCCCAGCGTGATGCCCTCCTTGCTGTGGGACGCGCCCATCTTTCGGGTCACGGCGGCACCCATGACGGCATCATCGGAGCTGCCGCCGCAGTCGGCCTTACCGCATGGGGTTGGAGCGGCCGCTTTATCGAGTACGCAAACCTCAGAGATTTTCCTCATCGTGTCGCCGTTTCGGCATTGCAAGAAAAAGGCATTCGGGTGGTTTCTCTGGATAGGGACGCCTGTTGCCCCCGTCCGGAAGATATCGTGGATACTAAATGTTGGTTAAGACCCAGGCTTTGGGGGCATGAGGTTGTGCTTCCCGTTAAACCCGCGGGTACCGGTTTATGGGAGAACTTGGGTGAAAAACGAAACCCCGGCAAACAAAAATAATAGGGAGGTGTTATCATGGCAGGAAAAATATTTTATCGTGAGCGCCATAAGGTGGGAACTAAAGAGAAGAAACCGCGTTTCAAACTGGTGGCCGTCGCCGATGTGAACATCACTTTTTATGCCGACCATCTGCGGAAGAAAGAACTGGAAGAAATTGCGGCCGCCGTTGGCGCGGATCTGATTCTGCTCAAGGCACCCAAAGACGGCAAGGCTAAGGAAGATGAAATTGAGGTTAAAGAATAAGAGGACGTAAAACCATGGCGTTATTAAGAGAAAAAGACGGACGGAGATTGCATGTGAAGAGCAGGCTCATGGGAGAGAGCCTGGTGGGTAAAACCTTTATGGATGGCCTCACGGTCGCTCCCCAGGAAAGACTTTTCCCGGATGTCAATATCGTCAAGATCGGAGGGCAATCTATTTGCGATCGCGGGATCAAGGCGCTGCCGGCCATTATGAAGGAAGTTGTCGCGAACAAGAAGAAACACAAGATTCTTCTGACAACAGGCGGCGGCACCCGGAGCCGTCATATTTATTCAATCGGCCTGGAGCTGGGCATGCCAACCGGCATCATTGCTAAATTCGGCAGTTCTGTTTCCGAACAAAACGCTCTCCTGGTTTCGACGCTCCTCGCGCCCTGGGGCGGCATCAAGATCGGCCACGATGAAGTCACGAAGTTATCCAATTACTTTGCCCAGGCGTGCATCCCTGTCATGCACGGCATGCCGCCTTATGACTATTTCGCCCTGCCGGTCCAGAAATCACGCATCCCCATTCACCGAACCGATGTGGGGACACTGGTCATCGCCGATCTGATCGGCGCACGAAGCTGCATCTTCATCAAAGACGAGCGGGGACTTTATACGGATGACCCGAAGAAAAACGGCGAAGCAACCTTTATTTCGGAAATCAGCGTAAAAGATCTTCTGGCGAGGGAACTGGATGATTTGATCATTGAGCGGCCCTGCCTGGAAATTCTTCAAAACAGCGAGGTACTCGATAAGATTCAGATCATCAATGGTCTGGAAAAGGGCAACCTGACAAAAGCCTTAAATGGCAAGCCTGTCGGCACGATCATCTATAAATCGTAGAAGATGTTTGGTGAGTTTGCAGCTTTTAAATAAAAACGGCGCACACCCAATCAGGTGTGCGCCGTTTATTCATAATGCTGATA
>CAYVFA010000103.1:0-8355 GCA_964450075.1 uncultured Smithella sp. | reverse complement strand
TCACTTTATCCGCTTCGTATGAAACGTTGTAAACAGCATTCGTGCCGTCGATTCCCATGCAGCGCTGAATGCAGCCGCCGACTTTCTGGCAGAGCATACGCGTCATATCCTGCTTGCGATGCAAATCGGTTTTGTTCTGATGAATGTGGGTAAAGCGGTTGATCTTTTCTCCCGTCAGATGAGACGTCGCTGTCATCAGATCTTCATTTTCCGGCTTGGCTGCTTCATCATACGTTGTGCCAATCGTGTTGATGCAATCCATTTGAAGTTCGTCTGTACGGTCTATCAATTGGCCGTCATAATAAATATTTCGTTTCATTTTGGCCAATCCATTGATAAAATCCTGCTTTGTTTTCATGGGTGGTGCTCCTTTCCTGTTACATGACTTGTTTATTATTTATTTCTTATTCTTTGTCATCTGAAGAGTTTTTGTATCGCTCTTCGGCAATTTCAAGGTTGGATCCGTTTGCAGAAGCTTCCCCAATGCGCGGGCGTCTTCCAAATTCAAATGCAGTGTGAGACCCTGCTGTTCTTTTTTCGCCCGGATGCCGTTGAGAATAATTTCGAGAAACGGATCAAGCAGGTCCATCAAGCTTTTTTCACGCTTGGGCATCCCCTGCATATGCCAGTGGATAAAAAGATGTTCAACCGTGCCCATCAGCATGGAGCGAATCAGGTAAGCGTCGGCATCGGGGCGAAATGTGCCGTCCGTGATCCCTTCACGAATAATATCCAGCAAGCTGTGCGCCGAACGGCGAATCGCTTCATGAGCGGGAGTCTGCCGGAAGCGCTTGTTGGACATCAGCTGCAGCAGAACAAGCGCGGAGTAATGCGGATTATTCTGATAGAGATGAACGTAGCTGTAAACGATGGCGCGCATTCGTCCTTCAACATCTTTGATAAACGGCAACACGGCGTGCGACTCTTTAGCCGTGTCATTGGAAATCTTTTCGGGGATAGCAAACAGGAGGTCTTCCTTGGTTCCAAAGTATTCGTAAATGGTGGCCTCGGAGACGCCGGCCTCTTTGCTGATTTCAGAGATGGTGGCATCCTGAAAACTTTTTTCGGCGAAAATCCGCAGCGCCGCATCCATAATGCGATCTTTTCTGCTCTTGATCCGGACATTGTTTCCCATAACGACACCCTATTCTTAGTTGGATATAACTTACATTACCATAGTCTCACTGTCAAGTATTATTTTTTTCCATAGTGTGACTATGTTTTTATGACGAATATTCACCACGCAGGGCAAACCAGCGCTGGCCAGCCGGTTCTTACTCAAAGAAAATAGACTGTTGGATGTAGGCTGCTGGGAAAGTTAAAATTGAGTTTTTTAATCCGATTGATTTTATTACAGTTTCTTTATTTTTTGAACCGCCGCCGCTGCCAGGCGATCTTCCGGCAAGACCTGAAAATCGATGGTTTTACCGGCAACCACAATCCATTGCGGGGACAAATCGTTAAAGTCCGGTTTTTGGGCACATGCCGATGGACAGCCGCAAACCAGCAAACCGGCTTTAAAAGGCGCAAGGGAGACATCAGACGTAAGGTGATCACCGGCCGCAAGCAAACTTTTCACGTCCCGGATGATCTTGGGTCGGTCGATCTGAGAATTACAGCCGCCACAGTATTTAACGACAATATCCAAACGCAGGGAGCTCCAAATCTCTTTTGTTCATGCGGGAAAGCTGGACTGAATGAAATCATTAATCTGCTTATCCGTCAGGCCAATGCCGGGTTTGCCATCCAGGCGCTTGGCAATCACGCCTTTTTCAAAAAGGATTAATGTCGGGAAAACATCGATGCCGTACAAATCGGCAACATGCTCCTCATCGTCAGTCACCAGGAGCAGATGTCGCTCCGCTTCGTTCACCTGCTTTTCAAACACCGGCAGGACTCTCCGGCAATAAGGGCACCAGGACGCGTAAACCATGGCAACCACCCTGTCCTTTACCCTGAGAGCCTGTTCCAGATCACGAAGGTTGTCCACTTCAGCACATGTCTCGTTTTCGCCCATAGATTTCTCCCTTCTTGACTTTATTGAAATTACTTTTTCAGAAGCGCTCCCTTTATAAATCTTTCCTGCAGCCTGCGCATCCCTTGAAGCCACCGGGTATAATCCGCCGCTTTTCTCTGGATATAGGTTTTGACTTCCTTGTGGGGTAGAATTAAAAACTCATCAGCTTCAAAAGATTCGATCACAGCATCCGCCAGTTGTTCGGGCTTCAACAAACCGTCAACACCGGCCACGCCACCGCCTTCGGTACCACGCGTCATCTCCGTATCCACCGCCTGAGGACATAATGCAAAAACTTGAATTCCCTGATCCCCATACGTAATGGACAGATTCTCCGCAAGGCCTACCGCCGCGTGCTTGGTGACGGAGTAAGGCAGAGAACCGATCTGGCTCAAGAGTCCCGCCGCCGAGGCCGTAATCATAAAAGCGCCGCCGCCGCGTTTAATCATACCGGGGCAAACCGCGCGCGCCGCAAAGACATGCGCCAACACATTGATTTCCCAGATACGCTGCCAGGATTCGTTATCGACTTCGTAACCACCGATGGCCATGATGCCGGCATTGGAGCAAAAACAATCGACACGGCCAAACTTGTCTTCCGCAAATTTCACCAGACGGATGATATCTGCTTCTTTGCGCACATCACAGACAACGGCATCCCCCCGAACCTCATCGGCCACAGCTTTAGCGCCTGCTTCATTGACATCCGCCGCGATGATTGCCCTGGCGCCTTCCTTTGCAAACCTCTGACATAATGCACGACCAATACCGGAAGCTGCGCCTGTCACCACAATAACTTTTCCCGCTACTTTCATTTTTCACTCACTTTTATATCTTTTGTAATCTTTTTGTTGAACACATCCGTCAGGAAAATGCATCATGGGAAAAATATCTAATGATGCCTGAGCAGGACATTTAAGCGCCGGCAAGTTCTTTCGCCCGCTTCGTTGCTGCTTCCACGGCCGCCATCAGGGTTGCGCGAATTTTTCCTTCCTCCAGCACTTTCAATCCGGCGGCGGTCGTGCCGCCGGGCGACGTGACCATGTTTTTCAACTGCGCGGGATGCTGTTTGCCCGTCAAACATAAACGCGCCGAGCCCAGCATCGTCTGCGCCGCCAGTTTCTCGGCCAGCTCCCGTGACAGGCCCAGTTGGACACCGGCATCCGCCAGTGCTTCGATCATGACAAAACAATAAGCCGGACCGCTGCCGCTCAATCCGGTTACGGCATCCATCAGTTTTTCATCCACTTCCACGGCAAGCCCCACGGCATTCAAAATAGCCAGCGCATATTGCACATCGCCTTTTTTTGTAAAATGTCCACTGGCCACGGCAGCGGCGCCATCGCCTGCCATCGCGGCGACATTGGGCATCACCCTCAAGACACGCGGGGATTTGGACAACAGCTTTTCAATGGAATCCGTCGTAACGCCCGCGGCAATTGAAATAAACAGTTTTGATTTAGTCACGACCGGGCGGATTTGCTTCAGGGTTTCAGGGAAATTCTGAGGTTTGATCGCCAGGAGAACAATATCGGCATCCTTCACCGCTTTTTTATTGTCGGCGGTAACCTGCACCTTCAGGGAGGCATGCAAATCCTTGAGTCTTGACGGGTCGATATCCGTCACGGTGATATGCTGCGCGGAAATAATTTTACGGGTGATCATTCCCGCGGCAAGAATACTGCCCATCTTTCCGCCTCCAATAATAGCTACTTTCTTGCCTGTAAACATAGTCTTTCAGACCTCCGGGTTGGTGGTAGATACATGCCCTTTTTTCCGACATCCTGTCAATATAATTCCATTCTTCCATTGCATAAAAATTTGCTTTTATGATAGTCATTTCGTCGGAGGGCGATGTCCGATGCTGAAATATTTCAAGGTAAAAGAAAACAAAGTGGCCTGCTGGGTCAATCCGCAGGATTTCGGCCAACATGAAAAGAGCCTCGTTTTTATTCACGGCTCCGGTGGCAATTCCAGCGTCTGGTCTGCTCAATATTCAAAGTTACATAAAAAATTCAATATCGCCGCGCTTAACCTGCCCGGCCATGGAAAATCAAGCGGCCATGGAGAACAGGACATTCCTGCCTATGTTCTTTGGTTAAAAGAAATGCTCGACGTTTTTAAACTGGAACGTCCGATCCTGATCGGTCATTCGCTGGGGGCCGCGATAGCGCTTAGTTTTGCCGCAAAATACCCGCGGGATTTAAGCGGTGTTGTAACTGCGGGTGGTGGGTTAACTATGCCCGTTAACCCCGATATGCTGGAAGGGTTTCGCACGCAGCCTGCGCTTGTGCTGGACATGATGTGCAAATTTTCGCTGGCCCGGGAAAATCGCCCTGTTTTTTATGATGCGCTTCGCGCAAGTCTGGGCGAGGCCAATGTCGATGTGGTGGCAGGCGACATGCTGGCCTGCAGCAAATACGATTTAACAGGGGAACTCCCAAATATCACCGTGCCGGTTCTGTCCATCTGCGGCGCGGAAGATAAAATGACGCCCCCTTCGTTCTCGGAGCAGATTGCTGCGGGTATTGACGGAGCCACGCTTGTCATCGTCGAAGGCGCGGGGCACATGGTCATGATGGAAAAACCAGCGGCGTTCAATGATGCCGTACAGGATTTTGCGGCTTCCGCTGCCACAGACCATTAAAAATAAAAAAATACGGAGGTTTCATGCTCTCGATTGGTATGAGTAATTTTATTATCGCACTGGCCAAAGTCATTGATGTCGTTCTGACGGTTTATATGTGGATCATCGTCGCCCGAGCGCTCATCTCCTGGGTGAATCCCGATCCCTATAATAAAATTGTTATCTTTTTGTATCGCGTGACGGAACCGGTGCTGCGCCCGCTTCGACGATTCATTCCCCGGCATAACCTGCCCATCGATTTTGCGCCACTGATTGTTTTGCTGGTTATCATGTTTTTACAGTTTTTTCTGGTTCAGACCATGATCCAAATGGCGCGCGTAGTTTAGAAAGGCAGGCGATTTGACCAACACGCTCCTTATTCGGGAAACAAAGAACGGCTTGTCCTTTGACATCCATGTCAATCCGCACGCATCGCGGGCCGGCATCGCAGGCCTTGCGGAGGGGATGCTGAAAGTGAAAGTTACCGCTCCGCCGGTGGAAGGGGCAGCCAACGAGGCCGTCATTGCGCTTTTGTCCAAAAAACTGGGCATCCGGAAAAGCCAGATCAAAATATACGCAGGTGCCAAAGGACGCAAAAAAATGATTCTGGTCGGTGACATCAGTAAATCCGATTTAGAACAAAAGATCCATCAACTGGATATTGATCCTTCATCATAAAAAAGCTACCAGCGTCACGGTTCAGCAAAGTACGCGGGAACTGAAATGAGACCATGAGTAATCCGGCAGAAAAATCAGAGAATGCTAAAGTCGCCAAAGCAGCGGGAATTGTGGGGGCCGCTACGATGGTCAGCCGTGTTTTCGGGGTTATCCGGGACATGGTCATCGCGGCATTATTCGGCGCAAGCTGGATGACTGACGCTTTCTGGGTGGCATTTCGCATCCCTAACATGCTCCGCCGCCTGCTGGGCGAAGGCTCGCTGACTGTTTCCTTTGTTCCTGTTTTTACCGAGTACCTGCAAAAGAAAACAAAAGAAGAAGCCCTCGAATTGGCCGAAAACGCCTTTACCATCCTGTCTGTCATCCTGGCGGTTGTATCGGTTGCGGGGATTCTCCTGTCGCCTTTGATTGTCGGGCTCATCGCGCCCGGCTTTATCGCCAACCCGGAGCAGTTTGCGCTGGCTGTTTTTTTAAACCGACTGATGTTTCCGTACATCTTTTTTATCGCACTGGTGGCTTTATGCATGGGCATCCTGAATTCCTTCCGTCATTTTACTTCGCCGGCCCTATCGCCGGTGATGCTCAATATCGCCATGATTACCGCCGCGCTGACGCTGCGCGACACCTTTGCCCAACCCATCACGGCGCTGGCCGTGGGCGTGCTCGCAGGCGGTGTATTACAACTGGCCATGCAGTGGCCGGCTTTATTGAAATTTGGCGTTAAATTCAGATTCCGGTTTAACCTGCAACATCCGGGCATTAAGCAAATCGGTCTGCTCATGCTGCCTGCGATACTCGGCGCGGGCGTGGGCACCATCAATGTTTTTGTGGGAACCATTTTGGCCTCGCTACTGCCTTCCGGCTCCGTCACTTATCTTTTTTATGCCGACCGGATCATGGAATTTCCGCTGGGCATTTTTGCTATTGCCATTGGAACGGCCGCGCTGCCCAGTTTTTCTTCGCATGTTGCCGCAGGCGAAACGGACAAACTGAAATCCGGCATTTCTTTTTCCCTGCGGCTGATGCTTTTTTTGACCATCCCTTCGATGGTTGCCTTGATGGCGCTTCACCTGCCGATCATCTCCGTCTTATTTCAACGCGGCGCGTTTGACGCACAGGCCGCCACCTATACCGGCCAGGCCCTGTTCTGCTATGCGCTGGGTCTTTGGGCTTACTCCGTGCTGCGCGTTTTTGTTTCTTCCTTTTATGCGCTTCAGGATTCCAAATGGCCGCTCAAAGCGGCCGTCATCACCCTGATTGTCAATGTGATTTTCAGTCTGGCCTTAATGGTCCCTTTAAAGCACAATGGCATTGCCCTGGCCGGCTCCATCTCTGCCGCCTTTAACGTCCTGATTCTGGCTTTTGTCCTGAGAAGAAAAATCGGGCCTTATCTTGACCGCGCCTTTTACACATCCGTGTTAAAAATTATTGCATCTTCCGCCGCGATGGCGGCCGCTATCGGGTTGATTGAATATTTTATGCTGTGGAACACATCCGCCGGGTTTAAAACAAGATTGATCTATCTGATCAGTACGATTATTGTTGGAGGCGGCGCGTACTTTTTATGCGCCTACCTGTTGAAAAGTGCTGAAATTCATGCCCTGATCAATATGATCCAAAAAAGATTAAGGCGCTCATAGGACGATTCCGTGGATAAAACAATTGACTTCAACCCGTCAAAGTGATAGGAAAATCGGTCTTTAGCGAGGTTCATCAGCAAAAGACCAAAAGGTAAATTATGTTAGATATTAAATATTTAAGGCAAAATATTGAGTTAATCCAAAGCAAGATGGATGAACGGGGTCAGAAGATTGATTTTGGCCGGTTTATCGATCTGGAAGCGAAAAGACGCGACACCCTGCAGGCAGTGGAAGCCCTGCGCAACGAACGTAACAGCGTTTCCAAGCAAGTAGGCGAACTCAAGAAAAAGAAAGAGGACGCCTCAACCCTCATTGAAAAGATGGGGGACGTGGCAGCCAAGATAAAAGAGTATGACGAAAGCCTTAAGCTTACAGAAGAAGAGCTAAACGCCTTTGTCATGATTGTGCCGAATATCCAGCATGAATCCGTACCGCAAGGCAAAGGTTCAGAAGACAATAAGGTCGTCCGCACTTGGGGCGAAATACCCGTTTTCAATTTCGAGCCCAAACAGCATTTCGATCTGGGTGAAAACCTGAACATTCTGGATTTCGCGCGAGGGGCTAAAATCACCGGAGCGCGCTTTACGCTTTACCGGGGAGCGGGCGCTCAACTGGAGCGGGCGATCACCAACTTCATGCTGGATTTGCACACGGGAACTCACGGCTACACGGAAGTGTTTACGCCTTTCATGGTCAACGCCGAGAGCATGACCGGAACAGGCCAGTTGCCCAAGTTTAAGGAAGACCTTTTCAAAATTGAAGGGATGGAATATTACCTGATTCCGACGGCAGAAGTTCCGGTTACAAATATTTACCGTGATGAAATCCTGGAGGAAGAGAAACTGCCGATTTATTTTGTGGCTTATTCAGCCTGCTTCCGGGCGGAAGCCGGTTCCTACGGCAAGGATACAAGGGGATTGATCCGTCAGCATCAGTTCAACAAAGTGGAAATGGTTAAGTTTTCTAAACCGGAGTCTTCCTATGATGAGCTGGAAAAACTGACCGCCAACGCGGAAGAAATACTCAAAAAGCTCGGTATTCCTTATCGCACCGTGTGCCTGTGTACAGCCGATCTTGGTTTTTCTTCAGCCAAAACGTACGACGTGGAAGCGTGGCTCCCCGGACAAAACACTTATCGTGAAATTTCGTCGTGCAGTAACTTTGAAGACTTTCAGGCCAGACGTGCGGCAATCCGTTATCGCCGGAAAGACAACGGCAAAGTGGAATTTGTCCACACATTGAATGGTTCGGGACTGGCTGTAGGCCGTACCGTTGTGGCCGTTATGGAAAATTATCAGCAGGCGGACGGCAGCATCATCATTCCGGAAGCTCTGCGACCCTACATGAGAGGTCTTGAACGGATTACTCTTTAAGGAATTTTCCCGAAAGCATGA